>NZ_CP131913.1:3308257-3611010 GCF_030704205.1 Halomonas alkalicola
TTCCAGCCGCATATCGTCTACCTGGCCAACGCCTCCGGCCTCAAGGTCGGCATCACCCGCGGCACCCAGGTGCCGACCCGCTGGCTCGACCAGGGCGCCGTGCAGGCGCTGCCGATGTTCGAGGTCCAGACCCGCCAGCAGTCGGGCTTCGTCGAGACCCTCTTCAAGGAGGAGGTCTCCGACCGCACCAACTGGCGCGCCATGCTCAAGGGCGACACCGTCGAGATGGACCTGCCCGCCGAGCGCGACCGGCTGCTGGCGCGCCTGGAGAGCGGCCTGGCCAACCTGCGCGAACGCTTCGGGGAGGACGCCATCCGCCTGCTCGACGCGCCGCCGGTGACCCTCGACTACCCGGTGCTCGAGTACCCCACCAAGGTGGCCTCCCACAATCTCGACAAGACCCCCGAGATCAGTGGCACCCTGCTCGGCCTCAAGGGCCAGTACCTGATCCTCGACTCCGGCGTGATCAACCTGCGCAAGTACACCGGTTACGAGGTCAGGGTCGCCGCCTGAGCTATCCTGTCGGCATTCGGGCCCCTTGCAAGCGACCCGACCACCGACAGGAGAGCCCCCATGACGGAGAGCATGCGCGCCATGCGCCTCCACGCCCCGGGAGAGCCGCTTAGGCTCGAGATCCTGCCGCGTCCGCAGCCGGGCCCGGGCGAGGTTCAGCTGCGGGTGCTCGCCTGCGGGGTCTGTCGCACTGACCTTCACGTGGTGGACGGCGAACTTACCGAGCCGCGCCTGCCGCTGGTGCCCGGCCACGAGATCGTCGGCGAGGTCACCGCCCTGGGGGAGGGGGTGACCGGCGTGGCGGTCGGGCAGCGCGTCGGCGTGCCCTGGCTGGGCTGGACCTGCGGCGAGTGCGCGCCCTGCCGGCGCGGCGAGGAGAACCTCTGCGAGCGCGCCCGGTTCACCGGCTACACCCGGGACGGCGGCTACGCGGAGTACTGCGTGGCCGATGCCCGCTACTGCTTTCCCGTGCAGGGCGACGACGCCCAGGCCGCCGCACCGCTGCTCTGCGCGGGGCTGATCGGCTACCGCACCTGGCGCCTGGGCCGGCGGCAGCGACGAGATGCCCCCCGAGGCGCTGGACGCCGCCCTGCTGTTCGCCCCGGTGGGTGAGCTGATCCCCACGGCGCTCTCCCATGTGCGCCCCGGCGGGACGGTGGTCTCCGGCGGCATTCACATGTCCGACATCCCGAGCTTCCCCTACCGGCTGCTCTGGGAGGAGCGTGCGGTGAAGTCGGTGGCCAACCTCACCCGCCAGGACGGGGAGGAGTTCCTGGCCCTGGCACCCGAGGTGCCGATCCGCACCGAGACACGCGCCTACCCGCTGGAGGAGGCCAACCGGGCCCTCGACGACCTGCGCGCCGGGCGCCTCTCCGGGGCCGCGGTGCTGATTCCCTGACGCCTCTGGCGACTCTGGTAAGATGGGCGCCCCAAGTCAGGATGCCCCTGCCAGAAGTGGCCCCATGAGCGTGATCCCCGACCCTCTTCCCCAGCTCGACAGCATCGCCGCCGAGCGTGCCATGCGGCGCCTCGACCGCCTGACCAAGCCGCCGGGCAGCCTGGGGCGTCTGGAGCGGCTGGCCGTGGAGCTGGCGGCGATCCAGGCAGAGGCGCTGCCGCGGGTCTCGCCGCCCGCCATGCTGGTGTTTGCCGCCGATCACGGGGTGGCGGCCGAGGGCGTCTCGGCCTTTCCCCAGGCGGTGACCGCCCAGATGGTGGCCAATTTCACCGCGGGCGGTGCGGCCATCAACGTCTTCGCCCGCCAGCACGGGGCGCGGCTGGAGGTCATCGACGTCGGCGTGGCCACGCCCCTGCCCGATGGCACGGCCGACCACCCGCTGCTGGTGAGCGAGAGGGTTCGCCTCGGCACGGCCAACATGCTCGAGGGCGATGCCATGAGCCGCGACGAGGCACAGCAGGCCATGGCGGCGGGTGGGCGCGCCGCCGAGCGTGCCGCCGCGGCCGGCTGCCGCAGCCTGATCGTCGGCGAGATGGGCATCGCCAATACCACCGCCAGCAGCGCCCTGCTGGCGGCGCTGACCGGCAAGCCGGTCGCCGGTCTGGTGGGGCCGGGCACCGGCATCGACGACGAACGACTCGCCCACAAGCGGGCGGTAATCGAGCGCGCCCTGGCGGCTCGGCAGCCCGACCCGGCCGACCCCCTGGGGGCGCTGGCCACGGTGGGCGGCCTCGAGATCGCCGCCATGGCGGGTGCCCTGCTGGTCGGCGCGAGCCACCGTCTGCCACTGATCGTCGACGGCTTTATCGCCACGGTGGCGGCCCTCGTGGCCTGTCGACTCCAGCCGAGCCTGCGCGATTTCCTGATCTTCGGCCACCGCTCCCGGGAGCCCGGACACGAGCTGGCGCTTCAGGCCCTCGATGCCCGCCCGCTGCTCGACTTCGAGCTGCGCCTGGGCGAGGGCACCGGGGCGGCACTTGCCTTCCCCCTGCTCGACTCGGCCTGCCGCCTGCTGGCGGAGAGGGCCACTTTCGATGACGCCGGGATCGAAACGGCGAGTGTCGATGGCTGACGCCTTCTCCCTGGCGCTGCTGGTTCTGGTGCTGGCCGCCGTGGCGCTGGACCTCGCCATCGGCGACCCGCGCCGCCTGCCGCATCCGGTGGTGGGCATGGGGGCGGTGATCGCCCGGCTGGAGCGGGCCTGGAACCATGGCCCCCCCCCCCCCCGGGCGCGCCGAATCCGCGGCGCGCTGATGACGGCCCTGGTGGTAATGGGCACCTGGCTGCTGGCCTGGGCCGCCATCGCGCTGCTGGCGCGGCTTCATCCCTGGCTGGGCTGGCTGGCGCAGTGGTGGCTGCTGGCCAGCTGCCTGGCCATTCGGGGCCTGCGCGATGCCGCCCTGGCGGTGGCCGTGCCATTGGCCAGCGGCGATCTTTCCGCCGCGCGCCGGGCGCTCTCCATGATCGTCGGTCGCGACACCGAGGGGCTCGATGAGGGGGAGGTGGCCCGCGGGGCGGTGGAGACCGTGGCCGAGAACACGGTGGATGGCATCACTGCGCCACTCTTCTTCGCCCTGCTGGGCGGCGCCCCCCTGGCGCTGGCCTACAAGGCGGTCAACACCCTGGACTCCATGGTGGGCTACCGCAGCGAGCGCTACCTTCACTTCGGCCGGGCCTCGGCGCGGCTGGATGACGCCGCCAACTGGGTGCCGGCACGGCTCACCGCCCTGACCCTCTGGCTGGGCGCGCTCTGTCTGGCGCGCTGGGAGCGCGGCCTGCGCACCCGGGGTGCGCTGACCGCCACCCGCCGCGAGGCGCCGCGCCATCCGAGCCCCAACAGCGGCTGGCCCGAGGCGATGGTGGCCAACCTGCTGGGCGTCCAGCTCGGCGGCACCAACCGCTACCGCGGCGAGGTCTCCGAACGGGCTCGGCTCGGTGTGCCCCATCAGCCGCTGGGCGCCGCCCATGTTCCGGCGGCGATTCGCCTGATGCACGGCGGCTGGCTGGGCTTCCTTGTCCTGCTGGCGGCAGTGGTGCTGCTGGGGGAGGCGTTGTCATGAGTCCCGAGGGCTTCGGCATGACGTCGGATGACTGGCCCCTGCACGGCGGGCGGCCGGGTCCGCTGCTGGCGCGCTTTGGGCTTGAGGATGACATGCCGCTGCTGGACGCCAGCGCCAACCTCAACCCCCTGGGGCCGCCGGCCTGGCTGGCCGGCTGGTTGGCAAAGCGGCTTCAGGGGGAGGCCAGCGAAGCGGCCCGCTACCCCGACCCCGACTACCGCGAGGCGCGTGAGGCCATCGCCGCCCATGAGCGGGTGGCCCCGGAGCAGGTGCTGCTGACCAACGGCGGCGCCGAGGCGATCTTCCTGGCTGCGGCCCTCCATGCCCGTGAGCGGCCCGGGGCGCCGGCGGCGATCGTCCAGCCCACCTTCGCCGAGTATGCCCGGGCCTGTGCGGCCCAGGGGCTGCCGGTCAGGTCTCTCCGCCTGGCGTCGCCGGACTTTCACCTCGATGTCGAGGCAATATCCGCGGGACTGGAAGAGGCGCGGCTGCTCTTCCTGTGCCGGCCCAACAATCCTACGGCTACCCTGGTGCCTCGGGCCGACGTGGAGCGGCTGCTGGCGCTGACCGCCGCCAGGGGCTGCCGGCTGGTGGTGGACGAGGCCTTCGTGGATTTCATCGGGGATGACAGCGAGGCGCTGACTCCGCTGCTCGCCGACCACTCGCACCTTGTGCTGCTGCGCTCGCTGACCAAGCACTTCACCCTGCCGGGGCTGCGCCTGGGCTATCTGCTGGCCGGTGCCGAGACGGTGGCGGCGGCCCGCGCCTGCCAGCCCGCCTGGAGCGTCAACGGCCTGGCCGCGGCGCTGGTGGTGCCGCTGCTGGCGGATCGCGACTTCGCCAGGCGCACCGAGGCCTGGCTCGCCGCCGAGCGGCCGCGGCTGGCGGCGGGGCTGCGTGCACTCGGCCTTCAGGTGGTGCCGAGCCGGGCCAACTTCTTCCTGGTTCGCCACCCGGGGGGGCGGTCGGCGACCCGTTGCTTGCTGCCGGCGCTGCTGCGCCGCGGCGTGCTGGTGCGTCATACCGAATCCTTTGCGGGGCTCGACGGCGGCTGGCTTCGCCTGGCCCTGAGTGACGCCGCGGCCAACGATCGCCTGCTGGCGGCCCTGGGCGCCGCCATGGCCGACATGGCACGGCCGGAGGCGGGCCGATGATCGCCTTCGTCAGCGGTGGCGCCCGCTCCGGCAAGAGCCGCCACGCCGAGGCGCTGGCCGGCGCGCTTCACGCCGAGCGCGGCGGCCGGCGCTGGTACCTGGCCACGGCGCGGGCCTCGGACGCCGAGATGGCCGCGCGCATCGCCCGCCACCGCCGCGAGCGCGATGACGGCTGGCATACCCTGGAGGCGCCCCTGGCCCTGGAGACCGCCCTGGCCGAGCTGGGGGAGGGCGACAGCGTGCTGCTCGACTGCCTGACCCTGTGGGCCAGCCAGTGGCTCTATGCCGGCGGTGGCAGCGAGGCGGAGGGGGAGGCGATGCTGGTTCGGGTGATCGAGGCGGCTCGGGAAAGGGATATTGCGCTGGTGGTGGTCTCCAACGACCTCAACGAGGACCTCCCTCCCGAGGACGCCGAGACCTGGCGTTACCTGGCCTTTCTGCAGCGGCTGCATGGCCGGCTGGCCCGGGAGGCCGACCGGGTCATCGAGGTGGTGGCCGGGTTGCCCATCGACTGGAAGCCTGCCGCAGAGCTCGACGAGGAGATCCTGCAATGAGAGACGCCCTTTTCGGGCTCGTGCTGGCCCTGCAGTTCCTGACCCGGATACCCCTGCCCGTGGCCTGTCCCTGGCATGCCGGCACCTGTCGCTGGGCGCTGCGCAGCTACCCCCTGGCGGGGCTGTTGATCGGCGCCGCCCTGGCGGCTCTGGCCACCCTGGGGCAGGGGCTGCCCACTCCGCTGCTGGCGCTGGCGCTGCTCAGCCTGTGGGTGGCCCTCACCGGCGGCCTGCACCTGGACCGCGTCATGGACGTGGCCGACGCGCTGGGCAGCAATGCGCCCCTGGAGAAGCGTTGGGCGATCATGAAGGACAGCCAGGTGGGCAGCTTCGCGATCCTGGCCCTGGTGTTCCTGCTGGCCTGGAAGGGGGCGTTGATCTGGGCCCTGCTCGAGGCCGGGGCGAGCCCCTGGCTGTGGGTGGTGCTGCCGGCGCTGGCGCGCTTCGGGGCCCTCGCCCTGCTGCGCCTGGCACCCCTGGCGCGGCGCGAGGGGCTAGCCTGGACCTGGCGGCAGCACCTGGCGCCGCGGGACCTCGGGCTTGCGCTGCTGCCGCTGCTGATCGTCTTCGGCTTTGTGCCGGGCGGTGTCTGGCTGCTCGGCGCCCTGTGCTTTTTTCTGTTTGTCTACGGCCTCGCCATGGTGCGGGCCTTCACCGGCATCAACGGCGATATCGTCGGTGCCGCCATCGAGGGAGGAGAACTATGGCTGCTGTTCATCGCCTGGAGCTGGTGGTGTTTCGTCATGGCGTGACGCGCTGGAACCTTGACCGGCGCTACCAGGGCCAGCGCGACATCCCGCTGCTGCTGCCCGATGCCGTGCCGGACATGGACCGCTTGCGTGACCACCTGGCGGGCGAGACCTTCGACGCCCTGTACTGCAGCGACCTGACCCGCTGTCGGCAGACCCTGGCCCATGTGCTGCCGGGGAGCGAAGGGGCGGCGTCCTTCGATGCGCGCCTGCGCGAGCTCGACTTCGGGGACTATGAGGGGCGCACCTGGGACGAGCTCAAGGACGATCCGCGCTATCGCGCCTGGGTCGACAGCGCCGGCATGCAGGCGCCGCCTGGCGGTGAGTCCGCCGACGATCTCTGGGCGCGCCTCAAAGCCTGGCTCGAGGGCGTGCTGGCCCAGGCCGCCGAGCAGGGGCATCGCCGCGTGCTGGCCGTGAGCCACGGCGGCGCCATCCGCGAGCTGCGTCGCCGCCTGGAGGCGACCGATTTCTGGGAGGGCGTCGTGGGCCAGGCCCAGGGGCGCCGCTTTGTGATCGAGAGCGAAAGAGGAGGCTGGCAATGCTGTGCATCATCGGCGGTGCCTGCTCTGGCCGACGCGCCCTAGTCGCCGAGCGCTATCCGCAGGCGGTCTGGCATCGGCTGGAGCCGGGAGAGCCGCCCGCGGACTGGGCCGGCCGTGCGCCGTCGGGCGGTGTCCTGGTGATCACCGGCTGGGCGGAGTGGCTCAAGGCCCTGCTGGCCGCGACGGCCGATGACGAGGCCGTGCGCAGCGCCTGGCGGGCGCAGCTCTCGGCGCTGGACGAGCGGGAGCGAGAGGCGCAGGGCGAGGCGCTGCTGATCCTCGATGAGATGGGGTGTGGCATCGTGCCCATGGCCGTTGAGGCACGCCGCCTGCGCGACCTCAACGGCTGGCTTGCCCAGGAGGTCGCTTCGCGCAGCCGAGCTGTCTGGCAGGTGCGCCATGGGCTTTGCAAGCAATTGAAATAGAATGGCTTTAAGTCAGGCGTTCGACTTTCGACGTTGACCCCGGGGCCGCGGGTTGCTAGCGTACGCGCACTCTCAGGTGCTGGCGGAGTGAGTGCCGCCAGGTAAACGGGAAGTCGGTGCGCGGTGCTCTTCTCAACCGCCCGCCAGTCCGACGCTGCCCCCGCAACGGTGATCGAGTCAAGAACCGCCACTATCTTCAACGGTATGCCACTGTGCCCACGGCATGGGAAGGCGGCGGTTCAGCAGGACCTCCGGCATCACGCCAGGCCCTCGCTCGTCAGTCCGGAGACCGGCCCGAGAGCGCATGCCGAATCGCGGAGGGCGGTCATCAGGCAGGGCATCGACCGCTCCGTTCGCGCCGCTTCCCTTCCTTCTGTTCCTCTGCGCCGGCCCATAGAAAAAAGCTGGACGCCGTGCGGGTGAGCACGGCGAAGCAAGGGACAGACATGAACACGACTTTTGCCTCCCGGGGCCTTGCGACCTTCGCACTGGCCACCCTGCCGCTGGCCATTCAGCCCGCTGAGCCTCAGCTCGAAGGCGCGGCCGACACCACCGCCGAGGCGGCACGCCTCAACCCCCTGGTGGTCACCGCCGCCCTGGCGCCGCGCACCGCCGATGAAACGCTCGCCTCCGTCACCGTGCTCGACGAGGCCACCCTGCGCCGCCAGGATCCGGCGAGCCTTCCCGACCTGCTGCGCGGCCAGCCGGGGGTAGACGTCACCTCCAACGGCAGCTTCGGCAAGAACAGCAGCGTCTATATCCGCGGCACCGGCAATGACCAGAACGTCTTGCTGATCGACGGCATTCGTCTGCGCTCCGCCACTGCCGGCGGTGCCGCCTGGCAGTTCCTCGACCCGCGGATGTTCCAGCGCGCCGAGATCGTGCGTGGTCCTCTCGGCAGCCTCTATGGCGCCGATGCCATCGGCGGCGTGGTGCAGCTCTTTACCCCGGAAGGCGAGGAGGGGGACCCCCGACCGCGGGTCTCCGTGGGCGGCGGCTCCTTCAATACCCAGCGCTACAGCGCCAGCCTGGCCGGTGGCAGCGGCGGCACCCGCTACTACGTCGCCGGCAGCCGCTTCGACACCGATGGCACGCCTGTGCGCCGCGGGGGCGAGGACAAGGGCTACGACAACACCTCGGGCCTGGTGAGGCTCGCCCATACCTTCGACAGCGACGCCGAGGTGGGCCTGTTAGCGCTACGTGCTCGCGGCAATACCGAGTTCGACGGCGGTGAGTCCGACTTCGTCCAGCAGGTGGCGGGCATCTACGGTGAGCTGCCGGTAACCGGGAACTGGCGTAGTCGTCTCACCCTCAGCGAAGCCAGGGACGAAAGCGATACTGTCCAGAGCTTTGGTGCCTCCACCTTCGATACCCGGACCCAAACGGCGCGCTGGGAAAACACCCTGGGTTTTGGCGTGCATGAACTGGTAGCCGGTGCCGAATACAGCGAAGACCGGGTCAGCAGCACGACCACCTATGACGAGACGACTCGCGACAACGCCGCGGTCTTTGCCCAGGGGCTGCTGGACTTCTCCCCCTTCGCCGTTCAGGCCGCTCTGC
The DNA here is from genome assembly GCF_030704205.1 of Halomonas alkalicola. Lineage (NCBI taxonomy): Bacteria > Pseudomonadati > Pseudomonadota > Gammaproteobacteria > Oceanospirillales > Halomonadaceae > Halomonas > Halomonas alkalicola. The sequence goes on from NZ_CP131913.1 coordinate 3,316,776, forward strand.
GCTATGACGATAACCAGGCCTTCGGCGATGAGGTCACCGGCAGCCTGGCGCTGGGCTACGATCTGGACGATTCCCATACGTTGCGTGCCAGCTACGGAACGGCATTTCGTGCGCCGACTTTCAACGATCTATATTGGCCATTCGAGGACTTCGGAGATTGGGGATCCTATCAGGGTAACCCTGACTTGCGGGCGGAGACCTCGTCCACCGTCGAAGTCGGTATACGCGGTCAGTACCAAGCCTTTTACTGGGACCTGGCGGGTTACCAGAGTCATGTTGATGATCTGATCGCGACGGAAACCATCAATGGTGATAGTCGCCCGACAAATATCAACGAGGCTCGCATCCGCGGTGTCGAACTGGCTGCCGGGGCCGAAATCGACGACTGGACCCTGGCGGCGGCGCTGACCTATGCCGATCCGGAAAATCGGAGTGGCCTCAATGCTGGCAATCGCATCCAGCGCCGGGCCAGTCAGAGCGCCCGCTTCGACGTGGATCGCGCACTGGGCGACTGGACGCTGGGAGGCTCCTGGATTCTGCAGGGTTACCGCTATGAGGATGCCGCCAATACTGATCGCCTTAACGGCTTCGGGCTGGTCAATCTGCGCGCCGGCTGGGACTTTGCGCCGATGTGGTCGGCTCGCCTGACTGTGGAGAATGCCCTGGACAAGGAGTACGAAACCGCGCGTGACTATATCAACGCCGGCCGTGCGGCCTTCGTGAGCGTTCACTTTGGCCAGTAGCGGCCAGCTCGGCGGGGCCCTTGGCCCCGCTGCCGTCTTCTGCGCCTCGCTTGGCCTCGCCCTCGCGGGGCTGGGCGCGAGCGAGGCGCGCGCCGACTCCCCCTGTGCCGTCGATGACCGCGGCCGCGAGGTCTGCCTGGACGCGCCGGCCAGCCGTATCGCCGCGCTCTCGCCCGGGGCCACCGAGCTGACCTGGGCCGCCGGGGCAGGGGAGAAGGTGGTAGCGGTGGTGGCCTACAGCGACTATCCGCCTGAGGCCCGGGAGGTCCAATCGGTCGGCAGCCACACCCGCATGGACCTGGAAACCCTGCTGTCGCTCGCGCCGGATCTGGTGATCGGCTGGATCACCGGCAACCCGGCGGAGCAGCTCGAGACACTCGAGGCGCTGGGGCTGCCGGTGTTCATGATCGAGCCGCGCACCGTCGAGGGGGTCGCCACTGCCATCGAGCGGCTGGCACGCCTGGCCGGCAGCGAGGCGGCGGGCGACGCCGAGGCCGCCCGCTTCCGCGAGGGCATGGCGGAGCTCGCCGAGCGCCACGCCGAGGCCGAGCCGGTGTCGGTCTTCTATCAGGTGTGGGACGAGCCCCTGATGAGCGTCAACGACGAGCACCTGATCGGCCAGGTGGTGACCCTGTGCGGTGGCGTCAATGTCTTCGGTGAGCTCTCGCGGCTGGTGCCGCGCCTCGACGACGAGTCGGTGCTGGCCGCCGACCCCGAGGCGATCATCGCCGGCGGTATGGGCGAGGAGAACCGCCACTGGCTCGCCCACTGGGAGCAGTATCCGGGCCTGACTGCGGTCGCCAGCGACAATCTCTTCTTCGTGCCGCCCTCGCTGATCCAGCGGCCGACCCCGCGCCTGCTGGAGGGCAGCCGCATTCTCTGCGACAAGCTGGAGGTCGCGCGTGCCAGACGGTAGCCCCACTCGATGCGACAGCTGAGCCTGCCCCTGGGCCTGCTGCTGGCGGCGGCGCTGGCGGCGCTGGCGCTGTCGGTCAGCGTCGGCAGTGTCGGCGTGGCGCCTGGCGAGCTGTGGGCGGTGCTCCGCGGCGGCGGCGAGGTCCTGCCGCGCACCCTCATCCTCGAGCTGCGGGTGCCGCGCTCGCTTGCGGCCTTCGCCGTCGGCGGCCTGCTGGCGGTAGCCGGTGCGCTGATGCAGGTGCTGCTGCGCAACCCCCTGGCCGACCCCTATGTACTGGGACTCTCCGGCGGCGCCTCGGTGGGGGCGCTCGCCGCCATGCTGGGCGGCATGGGGGGGCTTATGATCTCCGGTTCGGCCTTCGGGGGCGCGCTGGCCTCGACCCTGCTGGTGTTCGGCCTGGCCCATGGCACCGGCAGCTGGACGCCGTCGCGGCTGCTGCTCACCGGGGTGGTGGTGGCCGCCGGCTGGGGGGCAGTGATCACCTTGATGCTGGCGGTGAGCCCCGCCGATCGTCTGCCCGGCATGCTCTACTGGCTGATGGGGGATCTCTCCTACGCGCGCACCCCCTGGCCGGCGCTCGCCATGCTGCTGGCGATCTGTCTGCTGGTGGTGCCCATGGGGCGCAGCCTCAACGTGCTGGCCCGTGGGCCGCTCCAGGCGGCGGCGCTCGGCGTGGCGGTGCGGCCGCTGGAGTGGGTCATCTATGTGGCCGCCAGCCTGCTCACCGCCATGGCGGTGACCACCGCCGGCAGCATCGGCTTCGTGGGGCTGGTGGTGCCGCATATGCTGCGCCTGGTGCTGGGCAACGACCAGCGCCTGATCCTGCCGGCCTGCGCCCTGGCCGGCGGCACCCTGCTGGTGCTGGCCGATACCCTGGCGCGCACCCTGATCGCCCCGGAACAGCTGCCGGTAGGGGTGATCACCGCGCTGCTTGGCGTCCCCACCTTCCTCTACCTGCTCTATCGGAGCCGCTGATGAGCCGTCTCGATATTCGAGAGCTGGTTGTCGACGTCCCCGGGCGCGCCGATGGACGGGCGCTGACGCTCTGCGTCGAACCCGGCCAGGTGTGGGGCGTGCTGGGGCCCAACGGAGCCGGCAAGACCACCCTGCTGCATACCCTGGCCGGGCTCAGGACGCCGCGCCGAGGGGAGGTGCTGCTCGACGGCCGACCCCTCGCCACCCTGGGCCGCCGCCGGGTCGCCCAGCGGCTGGGGCTGGTATTCCAGGAGCGCCACGATGGCTTTCCCGCCACGGTGCGCGAGACCGCCCTGATCGGCCGCCACCCCTGGCTGTCGCCCTGGCAGATGGAGGGCGGTGAAGACCTGCGCCTGGCCGAGGCGGCGCTGGCGCGGCTCGATGTCGACCACCTGGCCGACCGCCTGGTCAGCACCCTCTCCGGCGGCGAGCGCCAGCGCCTGACCATCGCCACGGTGCTGACCCAGGCGCCGCACCTATGGCTGGCCGACGAGCCCACCAACCATCTCGACCTGCACCATCAGACCGAGGTCATGGCGCTGCTCGCCGGCGAGGCCGCCGCCGGCCGCGCGGTGATGATGTGCCTGCACGACCTCAACCTGGCGGCGCGCTGGTGTGACCACCTGCTGCTGCTCTATCCCGACGGCGAGGCCTGCTGGGGCCCGGCGGACACCATGCTGGAGCCCGCGGCTCTGGAGCGGCTCTATGGCCAGCGCCTGGCCACCGCCTGGGTCGATGGCGCCCCGGTTTTTGTGCCCGCCAGGTAACCCCTGGCTATCTCAGAGGGCGTGGCGAAAACGCAGGATCCGGCCCTGGTCCCCGGGGTCATCGAGAAAGTCCGCCTGCACGCCGAAGGTGCGGCGCAGCCGCTCGACGGTGAGGACCCGCTCGGGTGGGCCGATATCCACCAGGCGGCCGGCCTCCATCACCCCGATGCGATCACAGGACATGGCCTGGTTGAGGTCGTGCAGGGCGATCACCACCGTGACCGGTAGCCGCCCGACCAGTTGCAGGATCGACAGCTGGTGGCGGATATCCAGGTGGTTGGTGGGCTCGTCGAGCAGCAGGATCCTCGGCCGCTGGGCCAGGGCCCGGGCGATATGCACCCGCTGGCGCTCGCCGCCGGAGAGGGTGTGCCAGAGACGCCCCGCCAGGTGCCCCATATCGACGTCGTCGAGGGCCTGGCCGACGATGGCATCATCTTCGTCGGACCAGGGGCGCAGCGGCGAGAGGAAGGGCGTTCGGCCCAGGGCGACCACCTGGCGAACCACCACCCGGTCGAGGGTCTCCGCCTGCTGTTCGACGAAGGCGATGGCGCGGGCGATCTCCCGCTGGCGCATCCGCCGCATCGGCCGGTCATCTACCAGCACGCGCCCGCGCTTCGGCCGGCGCAGCCCGGCCAGGACCCGCAGCAGGGTGCTCTTGCCCGAGCCATTCGGGCCGATCAACCCGAAGGTCTCCCCGGGGGCCACCGCGAGGCTGACGTCGTTCAGCAAGCGGTGCCCCTGGACCGTCCAGTCGATGTTTTCGGCGGTCAGTCTCATGAGGTCCGCGCCCCGCGAATCAGGATGATGGCGAAGGCCGGGGCGCCGATCAGCGCCGTGACCACGCCGATCGGCAGCACCTGCCCCGGCACCAGGACCCGGGAGAGGATATCCGCGCCGATCAGGAAGACCGCGCCGGCCAGCGCCGAGGCCGGCACCAGCCGGGTGTGGCGGCTGCCGACCAGGAAACGCATGGCATGGGGAATCACCAGGCCCACGAATCCGATGGCGCCGACCATGGAGACCATCACCGCGGTGACCAGGGCCATGGCGCCGATCAGCACGCCGCGTACCCGGTTCACGGCGATGCCCAGCGAGGCGGCGCCGTCGGCACCGAAGGTAAAGGCGTCCAGCGCCTGCCGGTACCACAGGCAGACCAGCAGGCCGCCCAGCGCCACTGGCAGTCCCAGGACCACGTCGTCCCAGCGCACGCCGGAGAGGTTGCCCATCAGCCAGAACATGATCCCCCGCGCCTGCTCGGCACTCGCCGACCTGGCAATGATAAAGGCGGTGAGGGCATTGAAGAGCTGCGAGCCGGCGATACCGGCGAGGATGATGGCCCCCGCGGCCTGGGCACCGCGTCCGCCCCCGGTGCCGCTGCCGGCGGCCTGGGCGAGCAGCACCACCAGGCCGAAGGCCAGTCCCGCCCCGGCGAAGGCGCCGAGGGAGAGCGTCAGGGTGCCGGCGCCGAGCCCGGCGATGGTCACCGCCACGGCGCCGGTAGAGGCGCCGGCGGAGATCCCCATCAGGAAGGGGTCGGCCAGGGGGTTGCGCAGCAGCGCCTGCAGGACCACGCCGGCCAGGGCCAGCCCGGCGCCGCAACCGGCGGCGAGCAGGGTGCGGCTGAGCCGATAGTTCCAGACGATGCCGGCATCGATGCGATCGACGGCATAGTCCGCCCCCCAGAGCTGGTTGGCCAGTACCTTGAGGATGGTCTCCACCGGGATCGCGGTCTCGCCGATGGCGGTACCCGCCATGATGGCGACAAACAGGATCGGTGGCGCCAGCCAGGCCCAGCGCCATGGCAAGCGCACCGCTGGAGACAGGGCTATCGACGCATTCATCGGTCGAAGGCGAGGGTCGGCAAGGCGTCGACCAGGGTTTCGAGGCCGACGAGGGTGCGCATGGTGGCGCTCATTGCATGGGCATCCATCTCGATGATGCGGCCGTTGCGTACCGCCGACATCTCCCGGGTCACCGGATCGCTATGCAGAAAGTCGAGCTTTTCGGCGATATCGTCGGCGGCGAAGCGGCGACGATCCATGCGGGCCACCACGATGATATCCGGGTCGGCCCGGGCGATGGATTCCCAGCCGACGGTAGGCCACTCCTCGTCGGATTCCACCACGTTGCGGATGCCCAAGGCGTCCATCATATAGCCCGGCGCGCCGAGGCGGCCGGCGACATAAGGGGCGGCGGAGCGGTCGGGGGAAGAGAACCAGAATACCGCCGACAGATCGTCCGGCAGTTCCAGGGCCTCGGCAGCGGCGATGGCAGTCGCCTCGCGCGTTTCCAGCTCGGCCACCAGGGCGTTACCGGCCTCCTGGACATCGAAGATGGTGGCCAGCTCGCGGATGCCCTTGTAGACCGATTCGGGGGAGAAGGCGGCGGTCCGGGTGCCGTCGCCGCCGGTGCTGTTGTCCTTGGTATCGCAATCCGCCGGCATCACATAGGTGGCGATGCCCAGCTCGTGAAACTGCTCGCGGGTCGCCACGCTGCCGGTGGGGCCGACATGCCACTCATACTGGGCGGCGACGAGCTCGGGGCGGCGGTTGACCACGGCCTCGAAGCTCGGATCGTTGTCGGCCAGGCGCTCGATATCGGCATTGATCTCGCGGAATTCCGGCAGCACCGGAGTGAACCAGACCGAGGTGCCGGCGACCCGCTCGGCCAGTCCCAGGGCATAGAGGATTTCGGTGGCCGATTGCCCGACGGTAACCGTGCTTTGCGGTGCGGAGGGGAGGCTGATCTCCATGCCGCAGTTGGTCAGTGTCAGCGGATAATGGGTGTCATTCGACAGGGCGTGAGAGGCGGGAATTATCGATAATATGGACAGTAGATGGCGAGCTATTTTCATGAGATTGAGTCCGATAATGTTTGGATACTGATCGTTGGTATTTCGCTAATTATTGGCGAAAAACCGATAAGTCATCCGCCAGTGTTATGGTCATGCCGTGATGGATCCCGCCGCTCTCGCCGGGGAGTCGGTGCAAGCGGCGAAGATCATGGAGGAAGTCGGCACAAGAAAACAAGCCCGGTTCCCGCCGGTGTGGTTCTTGCTTTAGGATGGCCCGACTGAGAATGGGTGCCCCTGTCCTGGAGGAAGTTGGCCAGGGGATAATCGGGAAGTATGGTGAGGCCTCGCGCCGATCCCATCGCTGCCCCCGCAACGGTAATGAGTGAAACGCCTGCGACGACCACTGGCATCCGCCGGGAAGGTGCAGGCGACGGCACGGCGCCGAGACGATCTGCGCCAGGCCCTCCTCGAGCCCGGAGACCGGCCCATTATTTCGTTCATCCGGTAACGGTGCGGTGGGCACCGGGGATAGTCTGCCTGTGATTCCTTTCCTAGCTCCCCGTCGGGGGCCGCGGCTGGTCGTGTGCCAGGCCCCGATGCCCGGTCGGGCGGTGGTGCCATGACCCCCGTGGCCGAGTTCCCCTTCGTCGCCGTGGTCGGCCAGCCGGCCCTCAAGACCGCCCTGCTGCTCAACGCCATCGACCCCCGGGGGGGGGGTGTGCTGATCAGCGGCCCCCGCGGCAGCGCCAAGTCCACCCTGGCCCGGGCGCTGGCGGCGATCCTCCCCGATACCGCCGAGGGGCGCCGGCCGCCCTTCGTCACCCTGCCGCTGGGCGCCAGCGAGGAGCGCCTGACCGGCAGCCTGGACCTGCAGCGGGTGCTGTCCGAGCGCGAGGCGGCCTTCCAGCCGGGGCTGCTGGCCAGGGCGGACGGCGGGGTGCTTTACGTCGACGAGGTCAACCTGCTGCCGGACGCCCTGGTGGACCTGCTGCTCGACGCGGCGGCCAGCGGCGTCAACAGCGTCGAACGCGACGGCATCAGCCACCGCCATCCCGCCCGCTTCGCCCTGATCGGCACCATGAACCCGGACGAGGGGGAGCTGCGCCCCCAGTTGCTCGACCGCTTCGGCCTCTGCCTCGAGCTCGAGGCGACGGTGGGTGTCGAGGAGCGCATCGCCATCCTGCGCCAGCGGGAGGCCTTCGACCGCGACCCCGAGAGCGTGTTGGCGAGCCATGCCGAGGCCCAGGCGGCGCTGACCCACCGCCTGAGCCAGGCGCAGCAGAGGCTTGCCGAGGTGACCACCGACGCCTGGGGCTACGAGCATATCGCCCGGGGTTGCGAGGCCGCCGGCGTCGAGGGCCTGCGCGCGGACGTGACCTGGCATCGGGCGGCCCGGGCCCATGCCGCCTGGCGCGGCGCGACCACGGTGACCCGGGAGGACCTGGACACCGTCGCGCCCTGGGTGCTGGCCCATCGCCGTACCCGGGAGCCCCGGCCCGATCACACGCCGCCGTCCGGTGGCCCGGGCGGGCAGGGCGGCTCCGATGGCGGGGCGGACGGAGGCGCCGCGCCCGGCGACGGCCAGGGCGGTCCGGCCGGAGACGGGCAGTGGGGCGCCATGCCACCGCTGGCCCAGCCGAGCGTCGGCGTTCCGGCCCAGGCGTTGCCGGCGACCGAGGCGCCGGCCCGCGATGCCGCTACGTCGCCAGTGGCGACAGCGCCGCGGGGGACCTGGCCGCAGGGCGGGCCGGGTCGGCAGCGTTCCGGTGGCGAGGCCAGGCCGCGCCGGCCGGACTGGTTCGCCACCCTGGTCGCCAACCGTGGCCACTGGCCCTGGCGGGAACTGCGCTATCGCCGGGGCCGCGGCGGCCGGCCGCTGGTGCACCTGGTGCTGCTGGACACCTCCGCCTCCACCCTGGGTGGCCGGCGGCTGGGCCGCGCCAAGGGGCTGGTGGAGCGGCTGGGGCGCGAGGCCTACGCCGCCCGGGAGCAACTGGCGGTGCTGGGCTTCGGCAACGACGGCGTCACGGAGCTGGTGTCGCGGCGTCGTGCCCCCAAGGCGCTGCCCGGGCGGCTCGAGGCCGCCGGCGGTGGCGGCGGCACGCCGCTGCGCGAGGCGATCCAGCACGCGGCGCGGCTGATTCGCCGGTGGCGCCGGCAGGACGCCGGCCTGCGGGTGCGCACCTACCTGATCACCGACGGGCGCACCCGCCAGCCCCTCGACGGCCTGCCGTCGCTGGGGGAGTGCGTGGTCGTGGATACCGAAGCGGCCGCCGTCAAGCGCGGCCGCGGCGCGCTAATCGCCGCGCAACTGGGCGCCCGTTATCACCCCCTGTCCTGCGGTGGAGCGTCCAGTAGAGAGTCCCTTGGAGAGTCGGCCCATGGCTAAGCCAAGCGAGGCGGCGAGCGCCGCCTGTCCCGCCCTCTTTATCGCCGCCCCGGCCTCGGGGCAGGGTAAGACCACGGTGACCGCATCCCTGGCCCGGCTGCTGCGCAACCGGGGCCAGGTGGTGCGGGTCTTCAAGACCGGCCCCGACTACCTGGACCCGCGGGTGCTGGCCCAGGCCTCCGGGCGGCCGGTGGACCCCCTCGACCTGTGGATGGCCGGCGAGGCCGATTGCCGCCGGCGCCTGTACGAGGCCGCCCGGGAGGCGGACCTGATCCTGGTGGAGGGCGCCATGGGCCTGTTCGATGGCGAGCCCTCCAGCGCCGACCTGGCGGCGTTGTTCGACCTGCCGCTGGCCATCGTCATGGACGTCAAGGGCATGGCCCAGACCGCGGCGGCGCTGGTGGCCGGCCTGGCGGGGTTCCGCGATGACGTGCGCATCGCCGGCCTGATCGCCAACGCCTGCGGCTCGCCGCGCCACCGGGAGTTGATCGAGGCCGCGCTGCCGGCCGAGATTCCGCTGCTGGCCGCGGTGCCCCGGGATGCCGCCCTGGCCCTGCCGGAGCGCCACCTGGGGCTGGTCCAGGCCGAGGAGATCCGCGACGACCTGGAGGCCCGCTTCGAGGCCGGCGCCGCGGCGCTGGAGGCCGAGGGGCTGGCGGAGGCGCTGCTGGCGCTGCCGCCGGTCACCTTCGCGGCGCCGCCTGAGGCCGCCGCGGCGCCCCTGCCGTCGTTGCGGGGCCGGATCATTGGCGTGGCCCGGGACGCGGCCTTCAGTTTCATCTACCAGGCCAACCTGGAGCTGCTGGAGCGCATGGGCGCGAGCCTGCGCTTCTTCTCGCCGCTCACCGATAGCCGCTTGCCGCCCTGCGATGCGCTCTGGCTGCCGGGGGGCTACCCGGAGCTGCACGCCGCGCGGCTGGCGGCGAACGCGCCGATGCGCGAGGCGATCCAGGGCTTCTTCGCCGCCGACAAGCCGATCCTCGCCGAATGCGGCGGCCTGCTCTACTGCCTGGAGAGCCTGACCGACGTGGACGGCGAGACCCACGCCATGCTGGGGCTACTGCCCGGCCGGGGCGCCATGCGCGGGCGGCGTGGCTGCCAGGGCATGCAGACCGCCGAGCTGCCGGAGGGGCCGGTGCGCGGCCACGCCCACCACCGCTCGGTGGCGGAAGGCACGCCTGCGCCCATCGCCTTCGGCCGGCGCCAGCGCCACCCCGCGCCGGGGGAGGCCATCTATCGTGAGCGTGGCCTCACGGCCACCTATCTGCACCTCTACTTCCCCGATAACCCCGATGCCCTGGCCCGACTGTTAACGGCGAGCGGGCGGCCGGCATGCGCGATCATAGAAACCGAGGAGTCCCACGGATGAACCTGAACAAGATCCCCGCCACGGTGGTGACCGGCTTCCTGGGCAGCGGCAAGACGACCCTGCTGGCCGGCCTGCTGCGCCAGGTCACCGGCAAGCGCATCGCCGTTATTGTCAACGAGTTCGGCGAGCAGGATATCGACTCCAGCCTGCTGCGCGGCTGCGCCCTGGGTTGTGACGAGGAGGGGGAAGGCGCCCCCGTGGAGCTCGAGCGCGGCATCTATGAGCTGGCCAACGGCTGCATCTGCTGCACCGTGGAGGAGGAGTTCTTGCCGGTGATGAAGCAGCTGGTGGCCCGCCGCGACGATATCGACCATATCCTCATCGAGACCAGCGGCCTGGCCCTGCCCAAGCCGCTGGTGCAGGCCTTCAACTGGCCGGAGGTGCGCCAGCACTGCACCGTGGACGCCATCATCACCGTGATCGACGGCCCGGCGGTGGCCGCCGGCCGCTACGCCAGCGACGTCGACAAGGTGGAGGCCCAGCGCCGGGCCGACGAGAGCCTGGATCACGACCCCAGCCTGCGCGAGCTGCTCGACGACCAGCTCAGCGCCGCCGACCTGGTGCTGGTCACCAAGACCGACCTGCTCGCCCCGGATGAGCGGGCCCGGGTGGAGGCGCTGGTCGCCCAGCGGGTGCCGGCCTCGGTCAAGACCCTGTTTATCGACCAGCGTGCCTATGGCAACGGTAACGGCGATGGCAACGGCGACACGCGGGCCCAGCTGGAGGCCCTGATGGGCATCGGCGCGGCCAGCGAAGAGCATATCGACCGCATCGACAACCACCACGATCGCCACCACGCCGAGGGGGCCCACCACGACCACGCCCACGATCACTTCGACTCCTGCGTGATCCGCCTGGGCGAGGTGGACGGCGAGGCCCTGGCGGCGCGCCTCCAGGCGCTGCTGCAGGGCCACGAGATCTACCGGGCCAAGGGCTTCGCGGCCCTGCCGGGCAAGCCCATGCGGCGAGTGATCCAGGCCGTGGGCGAGCGCCTCGACGGCTACTTCGACCGCCTCTGGACGCCGGATGAGCCGCGGGAGACCCAGCTGGTGATCATCGGCAAGGGGCTGAATAGCGAGGCCCTGCATGCCGCCCTGGCGGGCGCCGAGATCGCGACGGCGCCCTGATGCACCTCTTCGCCGCCAAGCCCGGGGGCTTCGTCGACGACGAGGGCATCGTCGACCTGCAGCAGAGCCCCGCCGAGGTCGTCATCCTGTCCGCCGCCGACAGCAGCCTGTCGGCCCTGGCCCAGGCGGTGGAGCGCCTGGATGGGGCGGGCGGCGAGGACTTTCCCTCTCTGCGCCTGGCCAACTGGATGAACCTGGTCAAGCCCGCCGCCTATGACCTCTACGAGGATCGGGTGCTGGACGAGGCGCGGCTGGTGATCGTCTCGCTGCTGGGCGGCAGCGGCTACTGGCGCTACGGCTTCGAGCGGCTGCAGGCCTGGGCGGCCGCCGATAAGCGCCGCCAGTTGATCCTGGTGCCGGGCTGCGATGCCCCGGACGACGATCTGCTGGCGGCCTCCAGCGTCCCCGTCGCCTTGGCCCACCGGGTCTGGCGCTACCTTCGGGAGGGGGGCGTGGACAACGCCGAGCAACTGCTGCGTTGTGTCGGTGCGGAATGTCTGGGGCTGCCCCTGGCGTGGCGCGAACCCAGGCCCCTTCCCGCGGCGCTGCTCTACGACCCCCACACGGTGGGCCGGCAGGAGGCGACCCTGAGCGAATGGCGGAAACGCCAGGTTCCCGAGCGCCCGGTCTGCCTGCTGCTCTTCTATCGCAGCCATCTGCAGGGCGCCAATATCGATGTGCTGGATGGCCTGATCGCGGCGCTCGAGGCCCAGGGCCTGGCGCCCCTGGCGGTGGCCGTGGCCTCGCTCAAGGAGTCGGCCTGCCTGGCCTTCGTCAATCACCTGATCGAGGCGACCGGTGCGGGCCTGGTGATCAATACCACCGGCTTCTCCGTCAATCGTCATACGGACGACGGCGAGGCCCTCGGCGAGGCGGAGCTCGAACAGGAGCTCGCGGGACTCTTCGTCGGCCGGCCGGTGGTGCTGCAGGCGATCCTGGCCAGCAGCACCGAAGAGGACTGGCGGGCCGAGGCCGGCGGCCTGCGCAGCCGCGACCTGGCCATGCAGGTGGTGCTGCCGGAGATGGATGGCCGCATCCTGACCCGGGCGGTGGGCTTCAAGAGCGAGGCCCACTACAGCGAGCGCTGTCAGCTGTCGGTGGTGCGCCACGCCCTGCATCCGGAGCGCGCCGCCTTCGTCGCCCGGCTGGCGCGGCGCTTCTGTGACCTGCGACACAGGCCGAACCGAGAGAAACGCCTGGCGCTGGTGCTGGCCAACTACCCCAACCGCGACGGGCGCATCGGCAACGGCGTCGGCCTGGATACCCCGGCCTCGACGGTCGCCATCCTGCGGGCCCTGGCCGGGGCGGGCTATCCGGTGAGTGAGGTGCCGGAGGACGGCGACGCCCTGACCCGGTGGCTGCAGGGCGGCGTCACCAATGCTCGCGAGGCCCTGGACGGGCGCCCCTGCTGGCAGAGTATCGCCGTCGACGACTACCTGGCCTGGTTCCGGACCCTGCCGGAGGCCCTTCAAGAGACGGTGTGGACGCGCTGGGGGCCGCCCGGCGCGGACCCCAAGTACCGCCAGGGCCGGCTGATGATCGCCGGGATCCGCCTGGGGGAGACCTTCGTCGGTATCCAGCCGGAGCGCGACATCAGTGAAGGGCCTGGAGCTGACCTCACCAAGAGCTACCACGATAGCGAGCTGGCGCCGCCCCATAGCTACCTGGCCTTCTATCTCTGGCTGCGCGAGCACTACCGGGTGGACGCGGTGATCCATGTCGGCAAGCACGGCAACCTGGAGTGGCTGCCGGGCAAGAGCACGGCGCTCTCCGCCGACTGCTGGCCGGAGGTCGCCTTGGGGCCGCTGCCGCACTTCTATCCCTTTATCGTCGACGACCCGGGGGAGGGCGCCCAGGCCAAGCGCCGCAGCCAGGCGGTGATCATCGATCACCTGATGCCGCCGCTGGCCCGCGCCGAGCTCTACGGCGCCATGGCCGAACTCGAGGCGCTGACCGACGAGTACTACCAGGCACTCGGCATGGACCCGCGCCGCGAGACCCTGCTGCGCGAGCGGATCCTGGCCCATCTGCGCGACACCGGGATCGACCGGGAGCTGGCCCAGGGCGGGGATGGCACCGAGGGTGACACGGATAACGAGCGCCTGCTTAACGAGCTGGATACCTACCTGTGCGATATCAAGGAGGCGCAGATCCGCCACGGCCTCCATGTGCTGGGCAGCCTGCCGCCACGGGATAAGCGGGCCGGGACCCTGGTCGCCATCCTGCGCCTGCCGCGGGGTGAATCGCCGGCCCAGCGCGGCCTGCTGCATAACCTGGCCGCCGACCTGGGGCTGCCGCCGGAGTTCGACCCCCTGGCGGCCGGGGCCGAGCCCTGGCAGGGGCCACGGCCGCCGGCCCTGGCCGCGCTGGCCGATGCCCCCTGGCGCAGCGCCGCCGATACCCGCGAGCGCCTGGAGCGCCTCGCCCATCGGCTGGTGGAGACACACGTTCTGGAGGAGGGCTGCCTGGCGACCCTGGCCCGCGACTACCCGGCCACCGCCGAACAGTGCCGCCATGCCCGGGAGCGGCTCTGGGCCGATATGCAACGCGGCGCCGAGATGGAGCTCCAGTCGCTGCTGGATGGCCTGGCGGGGCGCTTCGTGCCCCCCGGGCCGAGCGGCGCCCCCAGCCGCGGGCGCCTCGACGTGCTGCCCACCGGGCGCAACTTCTTCGGCGTCGACAACCGCGCCATTCCGTCGCCGGCCGCCTGGTCCCTGGGCGAGGCCTCGGCCCAGGCCTTTGTCGAGCGCTACCTGCAGGATCACGGCGACTACCCGCGCCGCCTGGGCCTGTCGATCTGGGGCACCGCCACCATGCGCACCGGCGGCGACGATATCGCCCAGGCCTTCGCGCTGATGGGCGTGCGGCCGATCTGGTCGCTGGGCTCCCGGCGGGTGATCGATATCGAGGTGATTCCCGCCATGCTGCTGCAGCGGCCCCGGGTGGACGTCACCCTGCGGGTCTCCGGCTTCTTCCGCGACGCCTTCGCCAACGTGATCCGCCTCTTCGACCGGGCGGTGCGGGCGGTGGCGGAATACCAGGAGCCGGGGGATGCCAACACCATTCGCACGGCGGTGCTGGCGCGCCGGGACGAGCTCGAGGCCCAGGGGCTTTCCCCGGAGGCGGCGGCCCGGGAGGCCGGCTACCGGATCTTCGGCAGCAAGCCCGGCGAGTATGGCGCCGGCCTGAACCGCCTCCTCGACAGCCGCGCCTGGGAGGACGCCGACGACCTGGCCGAGGCCTACCTGGGGGCCGGGGCCTACGCCTACGGCCAGTTCCCGGAGTCCGGCGTCGCCGCCCGGGCCGCCTTCGAGCACCAGCTCGAGGGGCTGGAGGCGGTAATGCACAACCAGGACAACCGCGAGCACGATATCCTCGACTCCAACGCCTACTACGCCTTCCAGGGCGGCATGGCCAACGCCAGCCGGGCGCTGGCCGGCCAGGCCCCGGCCATCTACCACGCCGATCACGCCGACCCGGCGCGGCCGCGGATGCGCACCCTCGAGCAGGAACTGGCCCGGGTGATCCGCTCCCGGGTGCTCAATCCCAAGTGGATCGAGGCGATGCGCGAGCACGGCTACAAGGGCGCCGCCGAGATGGCGGCGACGGTGGACTACCTGTTCGCCTACGACGCCACCACCGACCTGGTGGCCGACTACCAGTACGCCCAGGTCACCGAGGCGCTGGTGCTGGACCCGCGCAACCAGGCGTTTTTGCGCGAGCATAACCCCTCGGCCCTGGAGGAGATGGCGGAGCGGCTGCTGGAGGCCGCCCAGCGCGACCTGTGGCGGGCGCCCGGCGAGCAGGGCGAGGCGCTGCAGGACCTGCTGCTGGAGATCGACGAGACCCGGGAGCTGGCGCCCTGATGGTGGATCAGCGGGATACGGCGGCCAAGGCGAATCAGCCAAGTATTAAAGGCTGGTGCCCCGGGGCCTGGCACCCCATGGCCAGCGGCGATGGGCTCCTGGTGCGGGTGCGGCCGCGGTTCGGCCGGCTGACCCGGGACCAGCTGCTGGCGCTATGCGACGCGGCGGAGACCTACGGCAGCGGCCTGATCGAGCTGACCAGCCGCGCCAACCTGCAATTGCGCGGCGTCTCCGAGGCGTCCTGGCCCGGGCTGATGGAGGCCCTCGTCGAGCACGGCCTGGTCGCGGCGGACCCCGAGGCCGAGCGCCGCCCCCAGTTGCTGCTGGCCCCCGACTGGCGTGCCGGCGACGCCACCAATCAGGTGGGGCGCCTGCTGGAGGCCCGGATCAATGAGCTTCCGGCGCTGCCGGCCAAGTGGGGCCTGGCCATCGATGCCGGGGCCGCGCCGCTGCTAAGCGAGGCCTCGGCGGACCTGCGTATCGAGCGGGCGGCTTCGGACGCCCTATTAGTCCGTGCCGATGGCCGCGCCCGGGGCACCCCGGTGGACTCTCCCACCGCCGCCGTCGAGCTGCTGATTCGGCTGGCCCACTGGTTCGTCGCCAGCGGCGGCATCCACGCCGGGCGGATGCGCCGGCACGAGGCGCCGCTGCCGCCCTGGGCGCCGGCCTCCACGCCGCCGGCTTCTACATTGCCAATCAGGGCCGGCCAGCCCATGGCGCTGGGGCGCCACCCTACGGGGCGGGTCCTGGGCCTGCCCTTCGGCCGGGCGTCGGCCGCGACCCTGCGGGCCCTGATCGGGGCGGAGTCAGTTGATGCGGGTTCGGTCAGCGCCGTGCGGGTCACCCCCTGGCGGCGCCTGCTGGTCGAGGGGGTTCCCACGAGTGAGACTTTCCAGGAACAGGTGCCGCCGGGGCTAGTGGAGAGCGAGGGCGATCCGCGCCTGGCCATGCAGGCCTGCCCCGGGGCCCCCCACTGAGAGCAGGCCAGCGTGGCGACCCTGGGCCTGGCGCGGGCACTGGCCGAACGCCGACTGATCGCGGGCTCCCTGCATCTCTCCGGCTGCGCCAAGGGCTGCGCCTGCCGGCAACCGACCGACCTCTGCCTGACCGGGCGGGCAGGGCGCTATGACCTGATCATCGGCGGTCGCGCCGATGGCACGCCGGCCGCCACCGGCCTCAGTGAATCCGATGTGATCGAATACCTAGAGAAGAATCGCAATGCCTTACGTCTATGAAACGGACGGCCCGGCCATCTACCGGGAGTCCTTTGCCACGATCCGGCGCGAGGCCGAATTGGCGCGCTTCGCGCCGGAGGAGGAGCCGGTGGCCGTGCGCATGATCCATGCCGCCGGGCTGGTGGCGCTTGCCCCCTACATTCATTTCCGCGGCGATGCGGTGAATCGCGCCCGGGCGGCGCTGGAGGCGGGGGCGCCGATCCTCTGCGACGCGCGCATGGTCGCCGAGGGCATCACCCGCACGCGCCTGCCGGCGGACAACGCCATCGTCTGCACCCTGCACGACGCGCGGGTGCCCGAGCTGGCCCGGGAGCTGGGCAACACCCGCTCGGCGGCGGCGCTGGAGCTGTGGCGCCCCCAACTGGATGGGGCGGTGGTGGCGATCGGCAATGCGCCCACCGCGCTGTTCCATCTGCTCAACATGCTGGAAGAGCCGGCCTGCCCGCGTCCGGCGGCGATCATCGGCTGCCCGGTAGGCTTCGTGGGGGCCGCCGAATCCAAGCAGGCCCTGTGGGAGAGCGCCGCGGCCCCCTGCGTGATCGTCGAAGGTCGCCTCGGCGGCAGCGCGGTGACGGTGGCTGCCCTCAATGCCATGGCGGATCGCAGCGAATGAGCCAAGCAACCATCACACCGGGCACCATCCATGGCGTCGGCCTCGGCCCCGGCAGCCAGGACCTGATGAGCGTGCGCGCCGACCGGCTGATTCGTGGGGCCACCCACGTCGCCTATTTCCGCAAGAAGGGGCGCCGCGGCCATGCCCGCAGCATCGTCGAGGGCCTGCTGGCGCCCGACGCGATCGAGATCCCACTGGAGTATCCGGTCACCACCGAGATCCCCGTCGACGACCCCCGCTACAACGAGTTGCTGGCGGCCTTCTACGACAAGCAGGTTGCGCAGCTCACCGAGATCGCCGCGGCGGGCCAGGACGTGGTGGTGCTCTGCGAGGGCGACCCCTTCTTCTACGGCTCCTTTATGCACCTCTATACCCGCCTTCAGGGGCGGGTGCCGGTGGCGGTGGTGCCGGGGATCACCGGCATGTCCGCCGCCTGGACCGCCACCGGGCGGCCGGTGACCTGGGGCGACGACGTCCTTACCGTGCTGATGGGCACCCTGCCGGAGGCGGCCCTGGTCGAGCACATTGCGTGGACCGATGCCCTGGTGGTGATGAAGATCGGTCGCAACCTGGACAAGCTGCGCCGGGCCCTGGTCCGGGCCGGCCGCGACGACGAGGCCTGGCTGATCGAGTACGCCGCCATGCCCCAGGAGCGCATCCGGCCGTTTCGCGAGGTCGGCGATAGCGTCCCCTACTTCTCCATCCTGGTGATCCACGGCAACGGGAGGCGGCCATGAACGAGGTGGCAAGCGGTGGCTGGCTCAGGGTAGTCGGCCTGGGGCCGGGCTCTGAGGCGCTGATTACCCCGGAGGTCTCCGCCGCCCTGGCGGAGGCCACCGATGTGGTGGGCTATGTGCCCTATGTCGAACGGGTGGCGCCGCGGCCGGGGCTGGTGCGCCACGGCTCGGACAACCGCGAGGAGATCCGCCGGGCGGAGGCGGCCCTGCAACTGGCTGCCGCGGGCCATCGGGTGGTGGTGGTCTCCTCGGGAGACCCGGGGGTCTTCGCCATGGCCGCGGCGCTCTTCGAGGCGCTGGAGGCGGGAGAGCCGGCCTGGCGCGCCCTGGATATCCAGGTGCTGCCGGGCATCTCCGCCATGCTGGCCGCCAGCGCCCGGCTGGGGGCGCCCCTGGGCCACGACTTCTGCTGCATCAACCTCTCCGACAACCTCAAGCCCCGGGCGCTGATCGAGCGCCGCCTGCGCCTGGCCGCCGAGGCCGACTTCGCCATGGCTTTCTACAACCCTCGCTCAAAGGCGCGCCCGGAAGGCTTCGAACGCGCCCTGGGGGTCTTGCGGGAGGCCTGCGGGCCGGAGCGTCTGATCATGTTCGCCCGGGCCGTGGCCACGCCGGAGGAGACCCTGAGGGTCACCACTCTCGGCGAGGCCACGCCGGCGATGGCCGATATGCGCACCCTGGTGCTGGTGGGCTCCAGCCAGACGCGGCAGATCCCGTGCAATACCGTCGGCGTGCCCTGGGTCTATACCCCGCGGTCGGCCTTGGGGTCTGACGCGTGAGCGAGCCAGGCCAGTACCGCTTCGACCGAGTGCACCTCGTGACGGGAAGGCAGCGCCGGCCGCTCGATCATCACCACCGGCACGCCCAGTCGGCGAGCGGCGTCGAGCTTGGCGATGGCGCCGGTGCCGCCGGCGTTCTTGCACACGACGCGCTGGATGGCGTGCTCGCGCAGCAGTGCCAGGTCGCCGGCCAGCGTGAAGGGGCCGCGGTCGAGGACGATATGGTGGCGGGGCAGGGGCGGTGGCGTCTCGGGAGCGTCGACCAGACGCAGCAGATAGTGGTGCTGGGGCTGGGCGGCGAAGGCGGCGAGCTGCTGACGGCCGATGGCCAGCAGGATGCGCTGGGGCGGGCCGGCCAGAGCCTGTACCGCCGCTTCGACATCGGCGACCGGTGTACAGCGGTCCCTGGCCTGGGGCGCCCAGGGCGAGCGGGTCAGGGCGATCAGCGGGGTGCCGCTGTGGCTTGCCGCGGCCACGGCGTTGCGGCTCATCTGCTCGGCGAAGGGGTGGGTGGCATCGACCAGATGGGTAATGCGCTGCTCCGTCAGGAAGGCGGCCAGGCCCGCCACGCCGCCGAACCCGCCGACCCGGGTGGGCAGCGGCTGGGGCTTGGGAGTGCTCACTCGCCCGGCATAACTGAACAGGGCCGGGACCTCGCGCTCGGCCAGCGCGGTCGCCAGGGAACTGGCCTCAGTGGTTCCCCCTAGAATCAGGATTTTCATATGACGGACCTTGACGACGCTCCCTGGCTGACCCTGCTCGGCTGGGGGGAAGGTGGCACAGAAGGGCTGACCGCGGCAAGCCGCGAGGCGCTGGAGGCCGCCGAGCTGGTGTTCGGCGCCCGGCGCCATCTACGCCTGCTGCCGCCGCTGTCCGCCGAGGTGCGGGAGTGGCCGGTGCCCTTCGCCGAGGGTATTCCTCGACTGCTGGCTGAGCGGGGCCGGAGGGTGGTCATGCTGGTCTCCGGCGATCCCTTCTGGTTCGGTGCCGGGTCCACGCTGGCGCGCCATCTGCCCGCCGCGGAGTGGCGGGTCCTGCCGGCGCCTTCCACCTTCAGCCTGGCGGCAGGGCGTCTGGGCTGGCCGCTGGAGGCGTGTACCTGCCTCGGCCTGCATGCCAAACCGCTGACGCGGATCCGCCCCCATCTGCAGGTCGGCCGACGCCTGCTGGTGCTGGTGCGGGACGGCGAGGCGGTGAGCGAGCTGGCCGGCTGGCTGGAACGCTTCGGCTTCGGCGCCAGCCGGCTGCATCTGCTGGAGGCCCTGGGCGGCGATGGCGAGCGTATCCGCAGCGTGCGGGCCGACGCCGCCCTGCCGGACGATATCGCCCATCCGGTGGCGGTGGGGCTGGAGGTGGCCGGTGAGGGGCCGGCCTTGCCGCTGACGCCCGGCCTGCCGGACGCGCTGTTCGAGCACGATGGCCAGATCACCAAGCAGGCCGTGCGCGCCCTGATCCTGGCCGCCCTGGCCCCCCGGGCGGGGGAGCGGCTCTGGGATCTCGGCACCGGCTCGGGCTCCATCGCCATCGAGTGGCTGCTGGCCCATCCGGACAACCGCGCCCTGGGCATCGAGCGCGACGCCGGGCGGGCGGCTCGGGCGCGCCGCAATGCCCATGCCCTCGGCGTCGACTGGCTCGAGGTGGTGGAAGGCGATGCGCTGGCGATGCTGGAAGCGGGTGCCTTGGCCGAGGCCCCGCCCCCCGAGGCGGTCTTTATCGGCGGCGGGCTGTCCCAGGCCCTGCTGGAGGCGCTATGGCGGCGCTTGCCGGCCGGCGTGCGGATCGTGGCCAATGCGGTGACCCTGGAGTCCGAGGCCCTGCTGGCCGAGTGGCAGCGGCGGACCGGCGGCGAGCTGCTGCGTATCGAGCTGGCCAGCGCCGCGCCCCTCGGCACCCGGCGGGGCTGGAAGGCCAGCTACCCCATCGTGCAGTGGCGGGTGAGCCGATGAGGGTGGCGGGCTTCGGCTTTCGCCGCGGCGCCGGCCTGGCCTCGTTGGATAACGCCCTGGACCGGCTGTGCCGGCGCTATGGCCCGGTCGACCGGCTGGCCGCGGTGCAGTCGATGCTACCGCTGGTCCAGGCACTGGGGGAACGACACGGCATCCCCGTGATAGGAGTGGCGGAGGGTGACTTGCCCCGGGCGGTCACCCTGACCCGCTCCCCGCATAGCCTGGCGGCCCGGGGCACCGGCAGCGTCGCCGAAGCGGTGGCCCTGCTGGCGGCGGGCCCTAGAGCGGCCCTGCTCGGCCCCCGACTGATCTCGACGGACCGCCAGGCCACCGCGGCCCTGGCGAAAGGAGACTGAACATGACCATCCACTTTATCGGCGCCGGCCCCGGGGCACCGGACCTGCTGACGTTGCGGGGCCGGGACCTGATCGCTTCCTGCCCGGTATGCCTCTACGCCGGCTCGCTGGTACCCGAGGCGCTTCTCGAGCACTGCCCGGATGGCGCCCGCATCATCAATACCGCGCCGCTCTCCCTCGACGAGATCGTCGCCGAGATGCGCGCCGCCCATGCCGCGGGGCACGATGTCGCCCGGCTGCACTCCGGGGACCTGTCGGTATGGTCCGCCATGGGCGAGCAGCTGCGCCGGCTGCGTGAACTGGCGATCCCCTATGCCATTACCCCGGGGGTGCCGGCCTTCGCCGCCGCCGCTGCCACCCTGGGCCAGGAGCTGACCCTGCCGGGGGTGGCGCAATCGCTGGTGCTGACCCGCACCCCGGGGCGCGCCAGCGCCATGCCGGCGGGCGAGACCCTGGCCAACTTCGCCAGCAGCGTCACCACCCTGGCGATCCACCTCTCCATCCACAACCTGTCCCAGGTCGTCGCCGAGTTGCTGCCGCACTATGGCGCCGAGTGCCCGGTGGCCATCGTCTGGCGGGCCAGCTGGCCAGACGAACGGGTGGTGCGGGGGCGCCTGGCGACGGTGGAAACCCTGGTCGACGACGCCCTGCAGCGCACCGCGCTGATCCTGGTGGGGCCGGTACTCGACTGCCAGGACTTTCAAGAGAGTCGCCTCTACTCCGTCGGTTACGACCGCCGCTTTCGGCCGCAGTCGGCGGAGTCGCCCTTCGCCGACTGCGAGAGGGTCGATAAGAGGAGTGAGCGATGATCCACCTCTCGCTGATCGGCATCGGCACCGGCAACCCCGAGCATGTCACCCTGGCCGCGGTGCGGGCGCTCAACCAGGCGGAGCTGCTCCTGCTGCCGCGCAAGGGGGAAGCCAAGTCGGACCTGATCGACCTGCGCCGGCTGCTGTGCCGCGATCTGCTCGAGGCGTCATCCCGCACCCGGGTCGTGGAGTTCGATCTGCCGTGCCGCGATGCCCGCGCCGACTACCTGGGCGCGGTGGACGACTGGCACGACGCCATTGCCGAGGTGTGGGTGGACCTGATGGCAACGCACCTGCCTGAAGGCGGGCGGGTCGGTATGCTGATCTGGGGCGATCCCTCGCTCTACGACAGCAGCCTGCGTATTGCCGAGCGTCTGGGCGGCGAGCGATTCCGCGAGGGTGGGCTGCAGGTGGAACTGAAGGTGGAAATCGTGCCGGGTATCACCAGCCTGCAGGCACTCACCGCCGCGCACCGCATCCCCCTGAATGCGCTGGCTGAACCGGTGCTGATCACCACGGGTCGGCGACTGCGGGAACGCGGCTGGCCGAGTGACGCCGAGAGCGTGGCGGTGATGCTCGACAGCGGCGGTGCCTTCCAGGCGCTGCCTCAGGAAGGCCTCACTATCTGGTGGGGGGCCTATCTGGGCATGGACAAGCAGTGCCTGATCGACGGCCCGCTGGTGGACGTGGCCGCAACGATCCTCGAACGGCGTGCCGCCCTGCGCGAGCGGCACGGCTGGATCATGGACGTCTACCTGTTGCGGCGAGTGTAATTAAGGAGAGTGCAATGAAGACGGTCGACCCCCAGCGCCATGCCGAACGCATGGCCCACAAGCAGAAGATCATGCATGAGCGCATTGCCCGCGCCGACAAGGAGCAGGGCGTGCTGCTGGTACTCACCGGCCCCGGCAAGGGCAAGAGCAGCTCCGGCTTCGGCATGCTGGCTCGCGCCTTGGGCCACGGCATGAAGGTGGGCGTGGTGCAGTTCATCAAGGGCAAGTTCCAGACCGGCGAGGAGGCCTTCTTCCGCCAGCAGTCGAACGTCGACTACCACGTGATGGGCGAGGGCTACACCTGGGATACCCAGGATCGCGACAAGGATGTGCAAGCCGCCGAGGCAGCCTGGGAGGTGGCGCGCGGCATGCTCGAGGATCCCGCGGTCGATCTGGTGCTGCTCGACGAGCTCAACATCGCGCTGCGCCACGGTTACCTGGAGTTCGATCGCGTACTCGACGACCTGCAGGCCCGCCCGCCCATGCAGCACGTGGTCGTTACCGGCCGGCACGCCCCCGAGGCGCTGATCGAGCTGGCCGACACCGTCACCGAGATGAAGGTGGTCAAGCACGCCTTCAAGGAGCAGGGGATCAAGGCGCAGAAGGGCATTGAACTCTAGCTGATGATTCGGCTGGAGGGGATGATGAGCTTCTCCGGCGACAAGCCATCGCGAGGGCGCTGTGAACCCATCCCTGGGCGCTACTTTTGCCATCCATGGCAAAAGACCCTCGCTTAGACTTGTCCCCGGCGCTCATCCTGCCGAGCTCACGCATTATCAGCTTTTCGCTGGCAGTCATCCTGCCGACTCGTTCCCTCATGACTTTTTTGGAGAGCCGCATGGCAGAACACAGCGGGCGAGCCGATCACGCTTTTCCCCCGCCACAGCGGGAGGGACTCTACCGCGCGATTCACGAGCGCCGCGACGTGCGCGCCCAGTTCCTGCCGGATCCCGTGCCGCCCGAGGTGCTGGCCCGGCTGCTGGACGCCGCGCACCATGCGCCGTCGGTGGGCTTCATGCAGCCCTGGGACTTCCTGGTGATCGACAGCCTGGAGGTGCGTGAGCGAGTGCATCGGCTGTTCCTGCAGGAGAACGAGCGGGGGGCGCAGCAGTTTTCCGCTGAGCGGCAGCAGGCGTACCGCCGCCTCAAGCTCGAAGGCATCCTTGAGAGTCCGCTCAACCTCTGCATCACCTGCGACCGGAGCCGTGGCGACGGCCCGGTACTGGGGCGCACCAGCATCGTCGACACGGACCTGTTCAGCACCTGCCTGGCAGTGCAGAACCTGTGGCTGGCGGCCCGCGCCGAGGGCATCGGCCTGGGCTGGGTCAGCATTCTCGATCAGCAAGAGCTGGCGACGATCCTCGACCTGCCAGAACAGGTCTACCCCTTGGCGTACCTGTGTCTGGGCTACGTCAGCGAGTTTCTGCAGCAGCCCGAGCTGGCCCGCTCCGGGTGGCGCCAGCGCCTGCCGCTCACCGAGCTGGTGCATGGCAACGGCTGGAGGCAGGCGCTGGCGGACGAGGCGCTTCACGAGGCACTGCAAGAGGTGGCCAGACCATGCCAACCCTGATGATCCAGGGCACCACTTCGGATGCCGGCAAGAGCACGCTGGTGGCGGGGCTGTGCCGGGTGCTGGCGAGGCGCGGGGTCTCGGTGGCACCCTTCAAGCCACAGAACATGGCCCTCAACAGCGCGGTGGCCGCGGACGGCGGTGAGATCGGCCGCTCCACGGCGCTGCAGGCGCTGGCGGCGGGTGTGGCGCCCCACAGCGACATGAACCCGGTGCTGCTCAAGCCCGAGAGCGACCGCGGCGCCCAGGTGATCCTGCGCGGCCGGGTCCACGGCCATATGGATGCCCTGGACTACCACGCCTACAAGCGCGAGGCGATGGCCACGGTGATGGCGGCCTGGGAGGCGCTGTCGGCGCGCTTTGACGTGATCATCGCCGAGGGGGCCGGCAGTCCGGCGGAGATCAACCTGCGCGAGAACGACATCGCCAACATGGGCTTCGCCGAGGCGGTGGACTGTCCGGTGGTGCTGGTGGGCGATATCGACCGCGGCGGCGTCTTCGCCCAGTTGGTGGGCACGCTCGAGCTGTTGAGCGAGAGCGAGCGGGCGCGCACCCGTGGCTTTGTCATCAACCGCTTCCGCGGCGATATCGCCCTGCTCGAGCCGGGGCTCGACTGGCTGGCCGAGCGAACCGGCAGGCCGGTCTTCGGCACGCTGCCCTACCTGCAGGGGCTGCTGCTGGACGCCGAGGACAGCCTGGGCCTCTCCGGTCGCCAGTCGGGCGAACCGGCGCTCCGGGTGGTGGTGCCGGCGCTGCCGCGCATCAGCAACCACAACGACTTCGATTCCCTGCGGCTGCATCCGCGGGTCGAGCTCAGCTTTATCGGCCCGAATCGGCTGGGGCCCGGCCGCGGGCTCCCGCCGGCCGACCTGATCATCCTGCCCGGCAGCAAGAGCACCCGAGCCGATCTCGCATGGCTCCGCGCCCAGGGCTGGGAGGACGCGATACGGCGCCATCTGCGCTACGGCGGCCGGGTGCTCGGCATCTGCGGCGGCTTCCAGATGCTAGGCGACTGGATCCACGACCTCGAGGGCCTGGAGGGACCGGTGGGCTCCAGCGAGGGGCTGGGGCTGCTCGAACTGGAGACGCACATGCTGCCCGGCAAGCGGCTGCGCAACGTCGGCGGGCGCCTGCTGCCCGAGGGCGTGCCGGTCGTCGGCTACGAGATCCACCAGGGGGTCAGCGAGGGCCCGGCGCTGGCGCGGCCCTTCTGCGAGCTGGAAGGCCGGCCCGAGGGCGCCGTGAGCGAGGATGGCCGGGTGATGGGCAGCTACCTGCACGGGCTATTCGATAGTGCCGAGGCGTGTGCGGCGCTGCTCGCCCGCTGCGGCCTTGCGGAGGAGGGCGCCGCTGTCGACCTGGCCGCCCATCGGGAGGCGGAGCTGGATCGCCTGGCCGACGCCCTGGAGCAACACCTCGATATCGCCGCCATCGAGCGGCTGCTGGATCTCTGACGGCTCAGCTGCCGTCTGATCTGGCCCCGGTCGACACCTGCCTATTCCTGCTCCACATAGGCGCCCATGGCGCGCATCCGCGACTCGAAGCTCGCCACGTTGTCGACCAGGTCGTCGGGGCCGAAGGCCACGCACTCCGCCAGCAGCACCTCGATCAAGGTGATCGCCGAGAGGATCGACGGGAAGAAGTGCGGGGTGGCATTGGCCACCGGGAAGGTGATGGTGGCCCCCGGCACCAGCGGCGAGCGCATGGTGTCGGTGACCACGATGGCGTCGACCCCCGCTGCCCGGGTGATCTCCAGCGCCCGCATGGTCTCGGCGCAGTAGGGCTCGAAGCCGAAGGCCACCACCACGTCCCCCTCGCCGAAGGGAGCGAGCTCGGTCAAGAGCCCCCCCTCCTGGCCGCGGATCAGCTGGATATTGGGCATGGCGATGCGCCCCACGTAGGCGAAGTGGTAGGCGCAGGCGAAGGTGTCCCGAAACCCCACCACGGCGATCTTCTCCGCGGCCAGAAGACGCCTGGCCGCCTCGCGCACCCGCTGCTGGTTGTCGGCGGTGAACAGCCGGCCGATATTGTCGAAGGCGGCGTCGCCCACGTCGAGAAACACCTGGTCGTCGGTCTGGCTGGCCAGGCTGCGCAGCTGGCTGGCCCCCCCGGAGAGCTCCACGGGGCCGGCCTGCACCGCCGATTGGAACACCTCCCGGAACTGCTCATAGCTCTCGAAGCCCAGCCGCTTGGCCAGGCGCACCAGGGTCGAGGCGGTCACCTCGGCGGCGGTGGCGGACTTGCGTATCGACTGGAAGGCGATCTCCACCGGATGCTCCAGCACGTAGCCGGCGGCCAGCTTGAGCTGGGGGCTGAGCTCCGGATAGGCCTCGGCGAGCTGCCGATTCACCGCGTCCAGGCGGGCGGGGCCGCTGTCCGTATCCGGCGCCGAGTCGGCGCGTGGATCCTGTTCCAGCACGGTCGTCTCCTGGGTTGGGGTGGTGCAGAGGCGCCATTGTACCCGATGGGCGGCATCACGAAATGACACAAACGTTTCCTGATGGAAAATATCGTGACACGCACGTGTTGACCGGCATCAGACCTTTGGCTAGGATGCGCGGCAGAACAGGTGTGCTGAAGATCGGTAGATAATGGCACGTTTGTTTCCTTGGCGATGAACCATCGCCGCTGATTATCGAAGTCGTTTGCCAAGCCCAGAGAGTGCCGCCCCCCATGAGCCAAGCCGAGTACGAGACCCTGATCCTTCGCCGCCACGGTCAGGTCCAGGAGATCCGCTTCAACCGCCCCCATCGCCTCAACGCCGTCACCGAGACGCTCTACGCCGAGCTCAACGACGCCCTGACCCGCGCCGAGGCGGACGGTGAGGTGCGCGTGGTGGTGCTGACCGGCGAGGGGCGCGCCTTCTGCGTGGGCGCCGACCTCAAGGAGCACAAGGAGGGGCGCACCGCCTTCGACCGCCGCCAGTACCTGCAGGGGGAGCAGATCGTCTGCAAGCGCCTGATGCAGATGCAGACGCCGGTGATTGCCGCGGTGAACGGCTTTGCCCTGGGTGCCGGTGCCGAGCTCGCCATCGCCGCGGACTTCCTGCTGATGGCCGACAGCGCCCAGATCGGCCTGCCGGAGGTCTCCATCGGCAACTTCCTGGGCGGCGGCGTGACCTGGCTGCTGCCGCGCCTGGTGGGCCTGGCCAAGGCCCGCGAGCTGGTCTTCCTGGGTGAGCGCATCAATGGCGCCGAGGCCGTGCGCATCGGCCTCGCCAACCGTCACTACCCCGACGAGGGCTTCCTTGACGCCGCCCTGGCCTTCGCCGAGCGGGTCGCCAGCAAGGCGCCATTCTCCATGGCGCTGGCCAAGGAGCAGCTCACCTTCTCCGGCGAGCGCACCCTGGACGCCTGCCTGGCCGCCGAGCTCGAGGGGATGACCTTCGTCGGTACCACCCGGGACTGGCAGGAGGGCGTCGACGCCTTCGCCGAGAAGCGTGCCCCGCGCTTCCAGGGCAAGTAGGGCCGACTCCCCCGACTCCCAGTGAATCGCCCGGCCGCGGCCGGGCCTGAACCACGCGTCATCGCGCACTCTCTACCGCCCACTCTTCATCGCCCCCAGAGGGCAAGGTCAGCCAGTACATGAATCCCATCGAAGGACATCTCCCCACCCGCAGCCCGCTCCACGACATCCTGGCCCCCGGCGGCATCGCCGTGGTGGGCGCCTCCGCCGACCCCACCAAGCGGGGCTACAAGGCGATGGTCGGCCTGATCAAGGATGGCTACCGGGGCGAGATCTACCCGGTCAACCCCAAGGCGGACATGATCCTCGGGGTCAAGGCCTGGCCCTCGGTCACCGCCATCCCCGGCAATCCGGCGCTGGCGCTGATCTGTACCCCGGCGGCCACGGTGCCGGGGCTGATTGCCGAGTGCGGGCGCCGCGGCATCAAGGGGGCGGTGATACTCGCCAGCGGCTTCGCCGAGATCGGTGAGGAGGGGGCGGCACTCGAGCGCGAGATGATGGAGAAGGCCCGCGCCCACGGCGTGCGCATCATCGGCCCCAACACCTCGGGCCTCTTCAACCTGCACCACAGGATCAACCTGCTCTCCCTGGACAACGTCAAGCCCGGCGGCGTGGGTATCATCTCCCAGTCCGGCAACATGCTGCTGTCGCTGGCACTCGAGGCCCAGTACAACGGCAACGTGGGCTTCTCCACCTACGTGGGCCCCGGCAACCAGAGCGACATCGGCTTCAACGACTACCTGCGCTACCTGGGCGAGGACGAGAACACCCGGGTGGCGACGCTCTACGTGGAGGGCTTCCGCGACGGGCGCAAGTTCCTCGACGTGGCGCGAGAGGTGACCGCCATGAAGCCGGTGGTGGTCTACAAGTCCGGCTCCACCGAGGCGGGCCAGAAGGCGGCCAGCTCCCACACCGGGGCGCTGGCCGGCAGCTATGCCATGACCGTGGATCTGCTCAAGCAGGCCGGGGTCAGCGTGGTGCAGCACTCCGATGAGATCCTGCCGGTGGCCGAGGGGCTGGGCCTCTTGCAGAAGGCGCGTGGCAAGCGGGTGGCGGTGATCTCCGACGGCGGCGGCCAGGCGACCATCGCCTCCGACCGCCTGGCCGAGGCGGGCCTCGAGCTCGCCGAGCTCTCCGAGTCGACCCGCCAGCAGCTGCGCGACGTGCTCTTCCCCCAGGCCTCCACCGTCAACCCGGTGGACGTGGCCGGTTCCACCGACGCCAATCCGTCGCTCTTGGCCACCTGCATGGAGATCGTCGCCGCCGACGACAACGTCGACAGCGTCTTCCTGGTGGGCATGTTCGGCGGCTACAGCATCCGCTTCGCGGAATCGCTGCTGGGCGACGAGATGCGCGGCGCCGAGGCGATGGTGGACCTCTCCAAGTCGACCACCAAGCCGCTGGTGATCTACAGCCTCTATACCCCCATCAAGCCGCCGGCGCTGCGCCGTCTGCACGAGGCGGGCCTGCCCATCTACGCCTCCATCGAGCATGCGGTGCGGGTGCTGGCGGCCCTGGGCGAGCGTGGCCAGTACCTGGCCCAGGTGGAGCGTCAGAGCCGCGAGCGCAGCGTCGAGCCGGTCCCCGAGCTCACCGCGCTGTTCCGTGAGGCCCAGGCCGATGGCCGCGACCTCTTCGAGTACGAGGCCAAGCGGCTGCTGCGCGACCACGGCATCGAGGTCCCCCTGGAGCTGGTGGTCAGAAACGAGGCGGAGCTGGCGGAGGCCGCAGGGCAGTTCGGCGAGACGCCCCTGGCCATGAAGGTGGTCTCGAAGGACATCCTGCACAAGTCCGACGCCGGCGGGGTGAAGCTCAACGTGGTGGGCGAGGCCGCCATGCGCGAGGCCCGTGACGCGATTCTCGCGTCCTGCCTGGCCTATGACGCCGATGCGGAGATCGAGGGCATCCTGGTCACGCCCATGGCGAAGAAGGGCGTCGAGGTGATCCTCGGGGTGATCCGCGATCCCATCTTCGGCCCGGTGCTGATGTTCGGGCTCGGCGGCATCTTCGTGGAGATCCTCGAGGACGTGGCCTTCCGCGCCATTCCGCTGTCGCGACGAGACGCCGAGGAGATGGTGGATCAGATCAAGGCCAGGAAGATCCTCGACGGCGTGCGCGGCGAGAAGGCGGTGGACAAGGCGGCCCTGGTCGATCTGCTGCTCAAGGTGTCGCGCATCGTCGAGGCCTATCCGGAGCTCTCCGAGCTCGACCTCAACCCGGTGATCGTCAACGCCGACGGCTATGCCGTGGTGGACGCGCGGGTTATCGTGGAACGCGGACATTCAGACAACACGTCAGCCGACAAGGAAGCCCATTGATGAGCCAGACGACCCCGCCCAGCCTGCCCCGGCTCACCGACGCCCGCCTGACCCTCGAGGGTCGGGTGGCCACCCTGACCCTGGCGCGCCACGACGTGCGTAACGCCCTGACCGGCACCGCCCTGGTCGAGGACATCGTCGCCGTGGCCCAGTGGGTCAACGCCTGCGACGCCGTCTCGGTGCTGGTGATCACCGGTGAGGGCAGCGCCTTCTCCGCCGGCGGCAACGTCAAGGACATGGCCAACCGCGGCGGCGACTTCGCCGGTGACGTGGCCGAGGTCTCGGCCCGCTACCGCCGCGGTATCCAGCGCATCCCGCTGGCGCTGGCCGAGGTGGAGGTGCCGATCATCGCCGCAGTCAACGGCCCGGCCATCGGCCATCGCGCCGGCTTCGACCTGGCCAACATGGCCGATATCCGCATTGCCTCGAAGAAGGCGAAGTTCGGCGAGACCTTCCTCAACCTGGGGATCATCCCCGGCGACGGCGGCGCCTGGTTCATGCAGCGCCTGATCGGCTACCAGCGCGCCTTCGAGCTGACTCTCACCGGCCGGGTGATCGACGCCGAAGAGGCGAAGGCCTACGGCATCGTGCTCGATGTCTGTGAGCCCGAGGCGCTGATGGCGACGGCGGGCGAACTCGCCGCCCGCATCGCCGCCCAGCCCCCGAAGGCCACCCGCCTTACCAAGCGGCTGATGAAGATGGCCCAGCGTACCGAACTCAAGGACTTCCTCGATCTCTGCGCGGTCTTCCAGGGCATGTGCCACAACGAGCCCGAGCACCTGGAGGCGGTCAACGCCATGCTGGAGAAGATAGCGAAATAGCGCCTCTCGCAGCAGGCCGTGAGGCCTGGATTCGAGTCTACAGCCCGCCCGGCTTCGGCCGGGCGTCGTCGTGTCGGAGGGGTAACGGTCGGTTTCCGTGCAGAAAAGACTTGTCGGCAGGCGGCCCGGCTGGCGATGCTGAAGGCCTGATCTCTCACAGGGAAGTGACGCCATGGCCGACAGCACCCTGGTCTTCATCGTCCTCGGGCTGACCCTTGCCGCCTTCGTCTGGGGGCGCTTTCGCTACGACCTGGTGGCGCTCGCCGCGCTGCTTGGCTCGGTGATACTGGGCCTGGTGCCCGGCGAGGAGGCCTTCCTCGGCTTCGGTCACCCCGCGGTGATCACCGTGGCGGCGGTGCTGGTGCTCAGCCGCGGCTTCGAGCGCTCCGGGGTGGTGGACGTCATCGCCGAGCAGGTGCTCCGGGTGGGCGAGCGGCTCTTCCTGCAGCTGCTGGTGCTCACCGGCACCGTGGTGGTGCTCTCCGGCATCATGAACAATGTCGGCGCCCTGGCGCTGCTGCTGCCGGTGGCCATGCGCCTGGCCGGGGAGCACGACGCCTCGCCGTCGATCCTGCTGATGCCGCTGGCCTTCGGCTCCCTGCTGGGGGGGCTGACCACCCTGATCGGCACCCCGCCCAACATCATTATCGCCAGCTACCGCGGCTCGGTCACCGGCGAGAACTTTGGCATGTTCTCCTTCTTCCC
Source organism: Halomonas alkalicola (assembly GCF_030704205.1). Taxonomy (NCBI): domain Bacteria; kingdom Pseudomonadati; phylum Pseudomonadota; class Gammaproteobacteria; order Oceanospirillales; family Halomonadaceae; genus Halomonas; species Halomonas alkalicola. The sequence continues at coordinate 3,347,852 of NZ_CP131913.1, forward strand.
TGTCGGCGCCGCGGTGGCCCTGGCGGGGCTCGCCTTTATCGTGCTGCTGGGCTGGCGCCTGACCCCGAAGCGGGCCGGCAAGGCCTCCACCGAGGCGATGTTCGATACTGCCAACTACCTGGTGGAGCTGCGCGTCGGGGAGGAGTCGAAGGCCAACGGTCTGACCCTGCGCGAGCTGCAGCAGGAGCTGGAGGAGACCATCCCGGTGCTTGCCGTGGTGCGCGACGAGACGCGCCGCGCCGGCCACGCCTTCTTCGGCACCCTCCGAGAGGGGGACATCCTGCTGATGGAGGCGGGCCCCGAGGAGATGAAGCTGCTGGAGGACAAGGCGGGGCTGCGCCTGGGCAAGGACGCCGAGGATGAGGAGAAGGCGGCCGAGGAGCAGGAAACCAAGGAGCAGCGGGAAGCAGAGACGGGCAGGGCAGCAGAGAGCGACAGCGAGCGCTCGCCGCAGGAGAAACTCGAGGAGCAGGAGCGCGCAAGGAAGGAGGCGACAAAGGAGAAGCAGGAGAAAAAAGAGAAGCAGGAAGAGAAGAGCGGCGTGGATACTGAGGGCCTGCAGCTGGTGGAGGCGGTGGTGCGCAACGACTCCATGATGGTCAACCGCACGGTCACCCAGCTGCGCTTGCACAACCAGTTCGGCCTGCACCTGGTCGCAGTGGCCCGGGACGGCGGGCGCCTCAAGCAGCGCCTGCGGGAGGTCCGCTTTCGCCCCGGCGATGTACTGCTGCTGCAGGGGGGCGAAAGCGAACTCGCCGAGAGCCTGGCCACCCTGGGCTGCCTGCCGCTCGCCAGCCGCAACCTGACCCTCGGCCAGCCGCGCATGCTGCTCGCCTCCATTGCCATCTTCGCTGCCGCCATCCTGGCGATGATCTTCGACCTGCTGCCGGCCGCGGTGGCGCTCTCCCTGGCGGCCCTGGTGACGCTGCTGGTCGGGGTGCTACCCCTGCGCGAGGGCTACCAGGCCATCGACGGCCCGGTGATCGTGCTGCTCGGCGCCATGATCCCGGTGGGCGAGGCCCTGGAGACCAGCGGCGGGGCGGCGCTGATCGCCGAGGCGATGCTCGCCTGGGGCAGCGAGTGGCCGGTGGTCGTCACCCTGGTGGGGCTCTTCCTGCTCTCCATGGTGCTCTCCAATGTCGTCAACAACGCCGCGGCGGCGCTGCTGATGGCGCCCATCGCGGCGAGCCTGGCCAGTGGCTTCGGCGCCTCGGTGGACCCCTTCCTGATGGCGGTGGCGGTGAGCGCCTCCTGCGCCTTCCTGACGCCCATCGGCCACCAGTCCAATACCCTGGTGATGGGCCCAGGGGGCTACCGCTTCGGCGACTACTGGCGGCTGGGGCTGGCGCTCTCCCTGGTGGTGCTGGCGGTGGCCATTCCCATGATTCTGCTGGTCTGGCCGCTATAGACGAAACGCCCCGGCACAGGGCCGGGGCGTGGGTGTGGCGAAAGGGTGAGAGCCTTCAGCCGGGGTAAGGATGAAAGCCGTCAGGCCGCCTGGTGGCGCAGCACCTTGGCCTTGTCGATGACGAAGGCGTCGTACTCGAAGTCGTCCACGGTGAGCAGCTCCAGCACCTGGGCCTCGCGCTCGCGCATGAAGGCGGCGTCGTCTGCCGTGATCAGCCCGGCCTCCAGGGCCGCCTCCACCCGCTGCTCGGGGTGCAGGGCATCGGCGGGCAGCTCGCCCTTGGCGAACGCCTTGTTGACCGTGCGGTAGAGCGCCTCGGCGCGTTCCTGGGTCGCCAGCAGGGCGTTGTAGCGTGCCAGGAAGTTGGGCTGGCTGCCATCGTCCGCCGACCAGGTGTTGGCCAGAAGCTTCGTGCGCAGGGCGGTGTCGCGGGAGACCGCCTGGGCGATGGCACGGGCCAGGTCGTCGTGGGGACGCTTGAAACGCTTGCCCCGCGGCATCACCGCCAGGCGCAGCCCGCGGGCCAGTGCCCGGTTGGGCAGGTTGTCGAACAGCTCGTCCAGGGCCTGTTCGGCGCGGCCCAGCAGCCATTGGCAGCTGTAGTGGAAGAGTGCGGCCTCGCCCTCGGCCTTGTCGCCCTCGTGCCACTGCTTGATCACCATGGAGGCGAGGTAGAGGTTGGCGAGCACGTCACCCAGGCGCGCCGAGAGCATCTCGCGCTGCTTGAGGGTGGAGCCGAGGCTCGCCATGGCGGCATCGGCGCAGAGCCCGAAGCCGGCGGAGAGCCGCGCGATCTCCTGAGCGTAGCGCTTGGCCTCGCCCTGGAAGGGCACCGCCGGGCGGCCTAGCCCCAGGCCCTGGGTGAAGGCGCGGGCGGCGTTGCCGAAGATCAGGCCGGCATGGCCGAAGAACGCCTTGTCGAAGGCCTGGATATCATCGGCGTCCCGGGCGGCCAGTTCCTCGAGCACGTAGGGATGGCAGCGGATGGCGCCCTGGCCGAAGATCATCAGGTTGCGGGTCATGATGTTGGCGCCCTCGACGGTGATCGCCACCGGGTTGGCGCTGTAGCCGATCGCCAGGTAGTTGCGCGGGCCGAGGGTCACCGCCTTGCCGCCATGGATATCCATGGCGTCGCCGAGGATCACGCGCTGGAACTCGGTGAGCTGGCTCTTGAGGATGGCGGAGGGCACCGCCGGCTTCTCGCCGCGGTCGATGGTGTTGGCGGTCTGGTAGACCGCCGCCTGGGCGATGTAGCCAAGCGCCGTCATGCGCGCCAGGGGCTCCTGGATGCCCTCCATCTCGGCCACGGGCACGTTGAACTGGCGACGGATGCGGGCGAAGCCGCCGCTCCAGCCGATGGCGTAGCGGGCGGTACCGGTGGCACCGGAGGGCAGGGTGATGCAGCGCCCCACCGAGAGGCACTCCACCAGCATGCGCCAGCCCTGACCGATCATCGCCTCGCCGCCGATGATGGTGTCCAGGGGCACGAAGACATCCTTGCCCTTGATCGGGCCGTTCAGGAAGGGGCTGCCGATGGGGTGGTGGCGGCGGCCGATCTCCATCCCTGCGGTGTCGCGGGGAATCAGCGCCAGGGTGATGCCGCGATCCTCCTCGTCGCCCAGCAGCTTCTCCGGGTCGAAGAGGCGGAAGGCCAGGCCCACCACCGTGGCGATGGGGGCCAGGGTGATCCAGCGCTTCTCGAAGTTGAGGCGCACGCCGAGCACCTCCTTGCCGTCGATGGTCTGCTTGCAGACCACGCCGGTGTCGGGCAGCGAGGTGGCGTCACTGCCGGCACGCGGGCCGGTGAGGCCGAAGCAGGGGATCTCGCGGCCGTCGGCCAAGCGCGGCAGGTAGTGGTTCTTCTGCTCGTCGGTGCCGTACTTGAGCAGCAGCTCACCCGGCCCGAGGGAGTTGGGCACGCCCACGGTGACCATCAGGGTCTCGTTGACCGAGAGCTTCTGCAGCACCAGGGACTGTGCCTTGGCGGAGAAGCCCAGGCCGCCGTAGGCCTTCGGGATGATCATGCCGAAGTAGCGCTCCTGCTTGAGGTGGTCCCAGAGTTCCTGGGGCAGGTCGGCGCGCTCCTTTGCAATGTCCCAGGCGTTGCACATGCCGGCGGCGACGGAACACTGGTTGTCGATAAAGGCCCTCTCTTCATCCGTGAGCCCCTCGTCGCGGGCGTCCAGCAGCGCCTGCCAGTTCGGCTTGCCGGTGAAGAGCTCGCCGTCCCAGGCCACGCTGCCGGCCTCCAGCGCCACGCGCTCGGTGTCGGAGACCTTCGGCGACACCTTCTTGAACATGGCGAAGAGGCGCGGGGTCAGCCACTTGCCGCGCAGGGCCGGCAGGCCGGCCGCGGCCACGACCAGGGCGCCGACCAGCAGCAGCAGGCCCAGCAGGGTGGAGGCGAGGAGCAGGCTGGCAAGGCCGGTGACGGCGAGCACCGCCAGGGCGGGCAGGGCGCCCGCCTCGCGGCGCATCACCGCCAGCAGGCCGACAACGGCCACGATCAGAAGAATCAGGGTGAGCATCGAGAGACTCCGGTTGTTGTGAGCGGCGAAAATTCGAACAGATGTTTGAATTCTTGCAGACTAGTCCACTTCAATGCAACCGGCCAGTGGCATGACTCTTGGCTAAGGCTTTGGAGAGGAGCGATAGACGCTGGAAAAGCCTCGAGCGTAGTAGCCATCTTCGACTGTCTGGAATCCGAATAAAAGCCCCGCGCTGCAGGGCAGGGCGGGGCGCTGGAGGCGACGAAAGGCGGCGCTATGCCTCGAGGCGGCGCTGCGGCTCGCCTCGGGCAGGGGCATCGCCCGCCACGTAGTAGGGGGCGTCGCTACGCGACAGCGGCTCGCGGCCGCGGATGCGGTCGGCGATCTTCTCGGCGAGCATGATGGTCGGGGCGTTGAGATTGCCGGTAGGGATGAGGGGAAACAGCGAGGCGTCCACCACCCGCAGTCCCTCCACGCCGTGCACCCGGCCCTGGCCGTCCACCACGGCGTCGTCGCCCTCGCCCATGCGACAGCTGCCGCAGGGGTGGTAAGCGGTCTCGGCGTGGGCGCGCACGAAGGCGTCGAGCTCGGCGTCGGACTGCACCTCGGGCCCCGGGGAGATCTCACGCCCGCGGTACGCATCGAAGGCGGGCTGGGCAATGATTTCCCGGGTCAGGCGGATGGCGTCGCGGAACTCCTGCCAGTCCTTCTCGGTGGACATGTAGTTGAACAGGATGCTGGGTGCGGCCTCCGGGTCCCGGGAGATGAGGCGGATGCGGCCGCGGCTCTCCGAGCGCATGGAGCCCACGTGGGCCTGGAAGCCGTGGGCCTGCACCGCGCTCTTGCCGTTGTAGCTGATGGCGATGGGCAGGAAGTGGTACTGCAGGTTGGGCCACGCCTCCTGGTCATTGGAGCGGATGAAGCCGCAGGACTCGAACTGGTTGCTGGCGCCGATACCGCGGCCGAGGAAGAGCCACTCGGCGCCGATCTTCGGCTGGTTCCACCACTTCAGCGCCGGGTAGAGGGAGATCGGCTCCTTGCACTCGTACTGGATGTACATCTCCAGGTGGTCCTGGAGGTGGGCACCGACGTTCTCGTTGACCTGTACCGCCTCGATGCCGAACGCCTCGAGCACCTCGGCTGGCCCCACGCCGGAGCGCTGCAGGATCTGCGGCGAGGCGATGGCCCCGGCGCAGAGCAGCACCTCGCGATGGGCGCGCACCCGCTGGGTCTGGCCACCGCGGTGATAGCGTACCCCCACGGCGCGCCTGCCCTCGAACTCGATGACGTCGGTGATGGCGCGAGTCTCGATGGTGAGATTCTCTCGCTGCCTGGCTGCGTCGAGGTAGCCCCGGGCGGTGGAGGCGCGCCGGCCTTTAGGGGTCACGAAGCGGTCCATGGGGCCGAAGCCCTCCTGCTGGTAGCCGTTGACGTCCTCGGTCTCCGGGTAGCCGGCCTGCTTGCCCGCATCGATAAAGGTGCGATAGAGCGGATTGTTGCCCGGCTTTCTATCAGTGCGCGGCGTGGTGACGCTCACTGGCCCGTCGCCGCCGTGGTAGGCGTCGGGGCCGATGTCGCGGCTCTCGGCCTTCCTGAAGTAGGGCAGGCAGTCGGCGTAGGTCCAGTCTTCGAGGCCCGGGGCCTGGGCCCAGCCGTCGTAGTCCAGGGCGTTGCCGCGGATGTAGCACATGCCGTTGATCAGCGAGGAGCCGCCCACCCCCTTGCCGCGGCCGCACTCCATTCGCCGACCGTCCATGTGGGGCTCGGGGTCGGTCTCGAAGGCCCAGTTGTAGCGCTTGCCCTGCAGCGGGTAGGCCAGCGCCGCCGGCATCTGGGTGCGGAAGTCGAAGCGGTGATCGGGGCCGCCGGCCTCCAGCAGCAGCACGCTCACCTCGGCATCCTCGGTGAGGCGCGCGGCCAGCACGTTTCCGGCGGAGCCGGCGCCGATGATGACGTAGTCGTATTCGCGAACGCGGGACATGAATTCTCCTCAGAACACCGATGCGAAGGGGCCCATCTCCACCTGCACCGACTTGGTCTGGGTGTAGTGGGCCAGCGTCTCGACGCCGTTCTCGCGGCCGATGCCGGACTGCTTATACCCACCCACCGGCATCTCGGCGGGAGACTCCCCCCAGGTGTTGATCCAGCAGATGCCCGCCTCCAGACGGTGGATCACCCGGTGGGCACGGTTGAGGCTCTCGGTGAACACCCCGGCGGCCAGGCCATAATGGGTATCGTTGGCGCGGCGGATCACCTCCTCCTCGTCGTCGAAGGCGAGGATCGCCATCACCGGGCCGAAGATCTCCTCGCGCACGATACGCATCGCGTCGGTGCAGTCGGTAAACACCGTGGGGGCGGCCCAGGCGCCCGCCGACCAGTCAACCCCGGCGCCGTCGCTGCGAGCCCAGGCGTCGCCGCCGGCCAGCAGCCGTGCACCCTCTTCCTGGCCCAGGACGATATAGGAGAGCACCTTGGCCTGATGCTCGAAGCTCACCAGAGGGCCGAAGTTGACGGCAGGGTCCAGCGGGTCGCCGGCGCGGATGCGCGCTACGCGCTCCTTGACCTTCGCCTCGAAGTCTTCCTTCACCGAGCGCTCGACGAAGACCCGGGTGCCGTTGGTGCAGATCTGACCGCTGGAGTAGAAGTTGGCCATCATGGCGGCGTCGGCGGCGCGGTCCAGGTCGGCATCGGCGAAGACGATCAGGGGCGACTTGCCGCCGAGTTCCATGGTCACCTCCTTGAGGGTGGAGCCGCCGGCGGCGGCCATCACCTTCTTGCCGGTACCCACCTCGCCGGTGAAGGAGACCTTGGCGATTCCCGGATGCTCGGTGAGCAGGGCGCCTACGCTGCCATCGCCGTGGACCACATTGAAGACGCCATCCGGCAGGCCCGCCTCGGTGAAGATTTCGGCCAGCTTCATGGCGGTGAGCGGGGTCACCTCGCTGGGCTTGAAGACCACGGCGTTGCCGGCGGCGAGCGCGGGAGCGGCCTTCCAGCAGGCGATCTGGATCGGGTAGTTCCAGGCGCCGATGGCGGCCACCACGCCCAGCGGCTCGCGGCGGGTGTAGACGAACGAATCCTCGCGCAGCGGGATCTGGGTGCCCTCGATGGCGGCGGCGAGGCCGGCGTAGTATTCCAGGGCGTCGGCGCCGGTGACGATGTCCACCGCGGCGGTCTCGCTGATCGGCTTGCCGGTGTTGCGGGTCTCGAGCTCGGCGAGTTCGTCGTTGCGCTCCCGGAGCAGTGCCACGGCGCGCTGCAGGACGCGCCCGCGGGCCATGCCGCTCATGGCGGCCCATTCGCGCTGGCCGCGCCGGGCGGCGGCCACGGCGGCGTCCACATCGGCCGCCGAGGCCTGCTGCACCTCGGCGAGTCGGCTGCCGTCGAAGGGGTTCACGACCTCGAAGGTCTCGCCGGCGGTGGCATCCACCGCGCGGCCGTCGATGTAGAGGGGCAGAGGGGCTGGAAGTGCCATGGGGCTCTCCTTCATGAATCGGTTGAGGGGGCGGCGTCGAGGAGCTGGTCCAGAGTGGCCAGCGCCACCCGGCGGGCCGCGGCGGCGTCCAGGCCCTCGGGGGTGAGGGCGCCGCGCAGCCAGAGGCCATCGATCATGGCGGCCAGGACGTGGGCCGCCTGGCTGGCCTGGGCGCGGGGCATCAGGCGCCGGAACTGGGCGCAGAGGTTGGAGTGCAGGCGGCGGTCGTTGACCTGCTGCAGGCGCTGCAGGGACGACTGGTGCATGCTGCTGGCCCAGAAGGCCAGCCAGGTCTTGGCTACCGGGCCGGTGACCTGGCTGCGATCGAAGTTGCCCTCGATGATGGCCCGCAGGTCCCCCCGGGGGGTGTCATCCTCCAGGGCCTGGCGGCGGGCGGCCACGGCGTCGCCCAGGTCGCTGAGGATCTGACGCATGGTCGCCTCCAGCAGGCCGCCCTTGCCACCGAAGTAGTGGCTGATGATGCCGGCCGAGACGCCGGCATGGCGGGCGATTCGCGCTACCGTGGCGTCGGCCAGGCCGACCTCGTCGATGGCGGCCATGGTGGCCTTGATCAGCTGCTGGCGGCGGATGGGTTCCATTCCGACCTTGGGCATCCCTGGCTCCTTCTCTGCTGTTTCTGTTGGACCCTGATCCCAGAGTGCCATTTTTTTATTGAACGTTCAATCAATAAAGATTCCCTGTCGTCCGCCCTTGCCAAGCGGGGGCGGTATGGGCATAATGCTGCCCGTTGATTGGCACCCGGCGTGCCCTTCGGCCTTGGCTACGTAGCTCAGCTGGTTAGAGCACATCACTCATAATGATGGGGTCCCCTGTTCAAATCAGGGCGTAGCCACCAGATACTCGAAACGCCCGCTTGGCTCCTGGCCAGGCGGGCGTTTTGTTTTCGGGGGCGCCGCAGGGGGAGGGAAGGGCGCTTCCCCTTGACCTTCAGAAGCGAATCCGTATACTACGCCCCGTGTTCGACGCCGTTCCCGGATAGCTCAGTCGGTAGAGCAAGTGACTGTTAATCACTGGGTCGCAGGTTCGAGTCCTGCTCCGGGAGCCAACGTCGCCTCGAACACGCTGCTGAAAAGCCGTGATTCCTCGATAGCTCAGTTGGTAGAGCAAGTGACTGTTAATCACTGGGTCGCAGGTTCGAGTCCTGCTCGAGGAGCCATCAGCCGCATCTTCTTTGTTCCCGGATAGCTCAGTCGGTAGAGCAAGTGACTGTTAATCACTGGGTCGCAGGTTCGAGTCCTGCTCCGGGAGCCATCTTAAGTTCGTCATCCTGATCCGATCCGCTGGTTGAGTTCGCTCGCCGGTGCTTTTGCGTGTCTGTCTTTCTGGTACGGCCTGTCTGGTACGGCCTGTCTGGCACGGCGAGGCTGAAGCAAAAAAGAGCGCCGCCAAAAAGAACGCCGCCCCGAGGGGCGGCGTGATGGCGTGTCGAAGGGCGGGGTGGCTCAGTCGCGATTGGCCAGCCGGTAGCCCTCGCTGCTGAGCAGGGCGAAGTCCAGCAGGATATGGGCGGCTTCCTGCACCTGAACCTGCTCCACCGGCTCTTCGTCGTTCTCCTCGCTGCGCGCGTCGATCCACTCCTCGAGCATGTCCAGTCCCAGGGCCTGGCGGCGCTGGTTCTCGAGACCCAGTTGCTCGGCCTCCTGCTCCTCGACCTCGCGCTGGCGCTGTTCGCGGTTGAGGCTGACGCTGGTGGTCTGCTCGCGCAGCCGGCGATTGAGCTCCGCCTGCTGGGTCAGGTAGCGGAAGTTCGGGTGCTCCGCGGCGCGGCTGCGGTGGCGGTCCTTGATGGACTCCAGGTAACGCCACGGCTCGCCGTAGTGGCGGTACTGCACCGAGCGAACGGTATCCCAGTCCAGGGCGTTGTCCAGGCTGCTCTCGCCGATCAGCTCGGGATCGATCAGGCTCGGGAAGATGATGTCCGGCTCCACGCCGCGGTGCTGGGTGCTGTCGCCGGAGATGCGGTAGAACTTGGCGCGGGTCAGCTTGATCTGGCCGTGGGAGAGTTCGTTGAGCGTCTGCACCGTGCCCTTGCCGAAGGTCGGGGTGCCCATCACCAGGCCGCGGCCGTAGTCCTGGATGGCGCCGGCGAAGATCTCCGAGGCGGAGGCGGAGAGGCGGTTGACCAGCACGCCGAGCGGGCCGTCGTAGAGGGTGCCTGCCTCGGTGTCGCCGTAGAGGCTGATGCGGCCGCGGGCATCGCGCACCTGCACGGTGGGGCCGCGATCGATGAAGAGCCCGAGCAGCGAGTTGGCCTCCTGCAGGGCGCCGCCGCCGTTGTTGCGCAGGTCGAGCACGATGCCCTCGATGTCCTCCTGCTTGAGCCGCTCGATCTCCCGGGCCACGTCGCGGGTGGTGCTGCGGAAGTCCTCTTCGCCGGCCTGCCAGGCATCGAAGTCCACGTAGAAGGTGGGGATCTTGATGACGCCGATGCGGTGCATGCCGTCATCCCGCTCGATCTCGATCACCTTGCCCTGGGCCGCCTGGTCCTCGAGGTTCACGGTGTCCCGGGTGATCTCGACGATGCGCGAGCGGGTCATGTCCACCGCCTGGGCGGGCACAACATCGAGGCGCACCACCGAGCCCTTGGGGCCGCGAATCAGGTCGACCACGTTGTCCAGGCGCATGCCCACCACGTTGACCATCTCGCCCTCTTCCTGGCCCACGGCGATGATGCGGTCGGCGGGTTTCAGCACGCCGGCGCGGTCGGCGGGGCCGCCGGGCACCAGGCTTGCGACCTTCACGTACTCGCCGTCTGACTGCAGCATGGCGCCGATGCCCTCCAGGGAGAGGCGCATCTGGATGTCGAAGGACTCGCCTGGGGGGGGCGAGAGGTACTCGCTGTGGGGGTCGATGCTGCCGGTCACCGCGGCCATGAAGAGGCCGAAGATGTCCTCCTCGTTGGTCTGGCGCACGCGGTTGAGCTGCCCCTCGTAGCGCTGGCGCAGGTTGGTCTCAACCTGGTCATCGTCCTGGCCGCTGATGGCAAGCGTGAGGGCGGCGTTCTTGAGGCGCTTGAACCAGAGCTCATCGAGCTCCTCGATGCTCTCGGCCCAGGGGGCCTCGTCGCGGTCGAGCTCGAGGCGCATGTCGCTGTCGTAGGTGAAGTTCAGCCCCTCGTCGAGCCGTTCCAGCAACCATTCGAAGCGTGACTCGGCGCGCTCGTGATAGCGGTGGTAAAGCGCGTAGATATCGTTAAGGTCGCCCTCGAAGAGGGCGTCGTCGATGCGCGCTTCCAGGTGGCGGAAGTCGGCGACATCGTCGGCCAGCAGGAAGGCGCGTTGGCCGTCCAGGACCGACAGATAGCGCTCGAAGGCTCGGCGGGACCAGGCGTCATCGAGGCTGATATCGGCATAGTGGCCATAGCGCAGCGATTCGGCGACTTCCACGGCCGCCTGACGCTGGGCATCGGTGGGTTGCGGCTGCGCCAGGGCAACGCCGGCGACCAGCAGCAGGCCGACCAGGGCGGCGGCTGGACGTCCCAGTTGGGCAAGCAGGCTCATCAATGAAGCACTCCTGGTTTCATGTACACTCTAAATCCCTTGACCCTTTCGGGGCCCGCGAGTTGCGTAGGCCGAAGGGCTATTGTAGCAGCATCCCTCGTCATCTCATGACACCTGTTAGCATCCCATGCCACCTGTTAGTAGAGGAATTCATGTCCCAGGACGATCTCATCGAGCGTCTGCTCGACTTCCTGCGTCGCTCGCCCACGCCCTGGCACGCCGCTGCCAGCATGGCGGCACGGCTCGAGGCGGCGGGTTTCCGTCGCCTCGACGAGCGTGAGCCCTGGCGGCTTTCGCCCGGCGAGCGCGTCTATGTGACCCGCAACGACTCCTCGATCATCGCCCTGCAGCTTCCCAAGGGTGAGCTGGACGCGCTGCGCATGATCGGTGCCCATACCGACAGCCCGGGCCTGCGCCTCAAGCCCAGTGCTGCCCAGACCAGTGCCGGCTGGCTGCAGCTCGGCGTGGAGACCTATGGTGGCGTGCTGCTGGCCCCCTGGTACGACCGCGACCTGGGGCTGGCCGGGCGGATCCATGTGCGCCATCCCGATGGGCGCCTGGAGGGGCTGCTGCTCAGCGTGGAGCGTCCCGTGGCGATCATCCCGAGCCTGGCGATCCACCTGGATCGCGACGTCAACCAGGGGCGTCCGATCAATGCCCAGACTCAGATGGCGCCGGTCTTCCTGCAGGGCGGCGAGAATGCCGACCTCGAGCGCCTGCTCAAGGGCTGGGTTGCGGAGCAGCACGGCCTGACGGAGGTCGAGCTGCTCGACTTCGAGCTGGCCCTCCACGACATGCAGCCGCCGGCGCGGATCGGCGTGGCGGGCGAGCTGATCGCCAGTGCGCGGCTCGACAACCTGCTCTCCTGCTTTGTCGGCCTCGAGGCGCTGCTGGCCTCGGATGGCAGGCAGGGTGTCGTGCTGGCCCCCAGCGACCACGAAGAGGTGGGCAGTGCCAGCGCCTGCGGCGCCCAGGGGCCCTTCCTGGGCGACGTGCTGCGTCGCGTCAGCGAGCAGCTCGGGGGGGGCGGGGAGGGAGGCTTCATCCGGCTGATCCAGGCCTCGCGGATGATCTCCTGCGACAACGCTCACGCGCTGCACCCCAACTTCACCGACAAGCACGATGCCGCTCACGGGCCGGCGCTCAACGGCGGGCCGGTGATCAAGGTCAATGCCAACCAGCGCTATGCCACCAACAGCGCGACCGCGGCCATGTTCCGTGACCTGTGTCGCGAGGCCGAGGTGCCGGTGCAGACCTTCGTGACCCGGGCCGACATGGGGTGCGGCAGCACCATCGGGCCGATCACCGCCACCGAGCTCGGCGTGCCGACCCTCGATGTGGGGGCTCCCCAGTGGGCGATGCACTCCATTCGCGAGACCGCAGGGGCGCGCGATGTCGAGTACCTCACCCGGGTGCTGACTGCCTTCTGCAACCGTTCCGAGCTTGCCTGAGCGGGTTTGATCCCGGGCGGGAATGCACCAGGACGAAAAGACCCGGCGCCAGTGGCGCCGGGTCTTTTCGGTATCTGGTGGCTACGCCCTGATTTGAACAGGGGACCCCATCATTATGAGTGATGTGCTCTAACCAGCTGAGCTACGTAGCCAGCGGCGCGTAATGTAGCCTCCAGGGCGGCAGCTGTCAACTCCCTGATGTGTAAGGCATCGGAAGGTGCAGGGCGGTCGCGGGAGGTGCTTGACACTCGAGGGGGCGCTCAGTAACATACGCGCCACCTCGACGAGCCGAGACATTGCGTCCCATTCGTCTAGTGGTCCAGGACACCGCCCTTTCACGGCGGGAACAGGGGTTCGAACCCCCTATGGGACGCCACTCGACTCATCAGGTGCCGGAGTGCAAGAAAGCGCGGGAATAGCTCAGTGGTAGAGCACAACCTTGCCAAGGTTGGGGTCGCGAGTTCGAATCTCGTTTCCCGCTCCATCTATCCTCAGGTAGGTAGAGCAGAGCAGGTAGGAGGGTCGCGAGCTGGAACGCCAGCCCGACTGACGGCAGCCCCGTCGATTCTCGTTTCCCGCTCCATCTACCGTAAGGTAGGCGGAATCAGCTTTAAACGGCTTATTGCGTCCCATTCGTCTAGTGGTCTAGGACACCGCCCTTTCACGGCGGGAACAGGGGTTCGAACCCCCTATGGGACGCCACTCTTCCGGTAGCAGCAAGCGGTGCGATCAAGCGGGAATAGCTCAGTGGTAGAGCACAACCTTGCCAAGGTTGGGGTCGCGAGTTCGAATCTCGTTTCCCGCTCCATCTACCGAAAGGTAGGCGGAATCTGCTTTAAACGGCTTATTGCGTCCCATTCGTCTAGTGGTCCAGGACACCGCCCTTTCACGGCGGGAACAGGGGTTCGAACCCCCTATGGGACGCCACTTCGCTCGCATTGGCGGTACTCGACAAGCGGGAATAGCTCAGTGGTAGAGCACAACCTTGCCAAGGTTGGGGTCGCGAGTTCGAATCTCGTTTCCCGCTCCATGTCGACACTACTAAGTTCGCCAACTCCCCCCAGATAGTTCGATGCTTGCCCCCGTGCAGGCGTTTTTGCGTTCCCGGCCGGTGGGCTCAGGCTGCCGGTGGCTTGAAGTGGCCCCGCAGCGTCCCAATATCCTAAGGCCTTTGCGGCATACCGCTTTCGAACCTCGAACCGATCAAGGATTGCCAATGGCCGAACCGGCTCTCTCCATCCGTGGCCTCACCAAGGTCTACGGCAATGGCTTCGAGGCCCTCAAGGGCATCGACCTCGACGTCGCCGAGGGCGACTTCTTCGCGCTGCTGGGCCCCAACGGCGCCGGCAAGTCCACCACCCTGGGGGTGGTCTGCTCGTTGGTGCAGAAGAGCGCCGGCAAGGTCTCCATCTTCGGCATCGACATCGATCGCGACTTCCCCCGCGCCAAGTACCACCTGGGCGTGGTGCCCCAGGAGTTCAACTTCAACCAGTTCGAGAAGGTCATCGATATCGTGCTGGCCCAGGCCGGCTACTACGGCATGCCGCGGCGCGAGGCGCTGCCCCGCGCCGAAGAGCTGCTGCGCGACCTCGGCCTGTGGGACAAGCGCAACGGCAGCGCGCGCATGCTCTCGGGCGGCATGAAGCGCCGCCTGATGATCGCCCGCGCCCTGATGCACCGGCCTAGGCTGCTGATCCTCGACGAGCCCACCGCCGGCGTCGATATCGAGCTGCGCCGCAGCATGTGGGACTACATGCGCCGCATCAACCGCGAGGAGGGCACCACCATCATCCTCACCACCCACTACCTGGAGGAGGCCGAGAGCCTCTGCCGCAACGTGGCGATCATCAACCACGGCGAGATCGTGCGAAATACCGGCGTGCGCGAGCTGCTCGCCGAGCTCGATACCGAGACCTTCCTGCTCGACCTCGCCGCCCCGGTCGAGGCCGCCCCCGAGCTGCCCGGCTTCGAGGTCAGTCGGGTGGAGCCGGCCCAGCTGGCGCTGGTGGTGCATCGTGGCCAGCGCATCAATGACGCCTTCCGCTCCTTGAGTGAGCTGGGCATCGAGGTGGTCTCCATGCGCAACCGTGCCAACCGCCTCGAGGAGATGTTCGTGAGCATGGTGGAGCAGGGCAACGACGCCCTCGACAAGGCCGCAGCCGACGCGGAGGCCCGCCCATGAACCCGACCCAGACCGCCATCGCCCTCTGGACCCTGGTGCTCAAGGAGATCAAGCGCTTCACGCGGATCTGGCCGCAGACCCTGCTGCCGCCCTCCATCACCATGACCATGTACTTCATCATCTTCGGCAGCCTGATCGGCTCGCGCATCGGCGAGATGGACGGCTTCAGCTACATGGACTTCATCGTGCCGGGGCTGATCATGATGGCGGTGATCACCAACAGCTACTCCAACGTGGCCTCGAGCTTCTTCTCCAACAAGTTCCAGCGCTCCATCGAGGAGATGATGGTCTCGCCGATGCCCAACTGGGTGATCCTGCTGGGCTTCGTGCTGGGCGGCATGGCCCGCGGCCTGGGGGTCGGCCTGATCGTCACCCTGGTCTCGCTGTTCTTCACCCGCATCAGCGTGGCCCATCCGCTGTTGACCATCGGCGTGGTGGTGCTCACCTCGGCGCTCTTCTCCATCGGCGGCTTCATCAACGCCCTGCTGGGCAAGAAGTTCGACGATATCTCCATTGTGCCGACCTTCATCCTCACGCCGTTGACCTACCTGGGCGGGGTCTTCTACTCGATCTCACTGCTGCCGGCCTTCTGGCAGGGCGTGTCGATGCTCAATCCCATTCTCTACATGGTCAACGTCTTCCGCTACGGCTTCCTGGGCGTCTCTGACATCCCGGTGGGCTGGGCGCTGGCCGCCATCGTCACCTTCATCACCGTGCTGTTCGGCGTCGCCCTGTGGATGCTGGAGCATGGCAAGGGGATCCGCTCATGAACCACCATCGTCCCGATCCCCTGGAGCATGCGCCCCTGGGCCGCGAGTCCGCCTATCCGGAGCGCTACGACCCCGCGCTGCTCTATCCCATCCCCCGCGCCGCCAACCGCGCCCCGCTGGGGATCGCGGAGGGCCCGCTGCCCTTCGTCGGCGAGGACGAGTGGCACGCCTTCGAGGCTAGCTGGCTCAACGGTCGTGGCAAGCCGGTGGTGGCCGTGGCGCGCTTCCGCCTGCCGGCGGACTCCCCCAACCTGATCGAGTCCAAGTCCTGGAAGCTCTACCTCAACAGCTTCAACCAGACCCGCTTCGCGAGCCGCGAGGCGGTGATCGAGACCCTCGAGCGCGACCTGGCTGCGGCGGCCGGTGCACCGGTAGCGGTGGCGCTGCTCGAGGTGGATGACGAGGCGCTCATGCCGCGCCGGCTGCCCGGCGAGTGCCTGGATGAGCTGGATATCGCCGTGGAGGCCTACACCCCCAGCGCCGAGCATCTGGCGGTGGGCGACGAGATCGTCGAGGAGACGCTGCACTCCCATCTGCTCAAGTCCAACTGCCCGGTCACCGGCCAGCCCGACTGGGGCAGCGTGCTGATCCGCTATCGCGGCCCCAAGCTCGACCGCGAGGGGCTCTTGCGCTACCTGATCGGCTACCGCCAGCATCAGGACTTCCACGAGCACTGCGTGGAGCACATCTTCATGGACCTCCTGACGCATGCCCGGCCCGAGCGGCTGCTGGTGCTGGCGCGCTACGTGCGCCGCGGCGGGCTCGACATCAGCCCCTGGCGCGCCACCCCCGGCGAGCGTCCCCCCGAGCCCCTGCGCCTGGCGCGACAGTAGCGCCCCGGGTGGAGCTTGGATAGAGTGCCTTGAACCCACGCCAACAGGAGCACGACATGGATGCGATGACGCTGCTGCACGAACGCAGCTCCATGGGCAAGCTGATGGGGCCGCCGCCTTCGCCTGAGCAGCTCGAGGCGATCTACCGGGCGGCCCTGCGCGCCCCGGACCACAAGGAGCTGCGCCCCTGGCGCTTCATCGAGTTCTCCGGGGAGGGGCTCTCCCGCCTCGGTGAGCTGTTCGCCGAGGCCGAGTATCGCGAGGATCCCCACGTGGGGGACGCCGCCCTCGATGCCGTGCGCAAGAAACCCCTGCGTGCCCCCATGGTCATCGCGGTGATCGCCAGGGTGACCCCGGACCTCCCCAAGGTGCCGAAGATCGAACAGGTGATCTCCGCCGGCTGCGCCGCCCATGGCATCCTGCTGGCGGCCCACGCCCTGGGCCTCGGCGCCATGTGGCGCAGCGGCAAGTACGCCTTCGACCCCACGGTGCGCAAGGGGCTGGGCCTCGAGGAGGACGACGAGGTGGTGGCCTTCCTCTACCTCGGCCAGGTCGGCGGACGCCACCGGCCGATCCCCGAGCATGAGATCGACGCCTTCGTCGAACGCTGGCGCTGAGGGGAAGGGCAGATGCGCGAGATCGGCAAGCCTCACCCGCGGTTACCGCTCGCCGCCCCCGGCGAGGAAGATGACCCTGCACGCTTCCTGGCCTGGCTCGGCGAGGCGATCCCCCTGGTCGAGCAGTTGGGCATCCGCGAGATGCGCCGCGACGGCGAGTGCCTGATGTGGGAGCTGGACCTCTCGCCCAGCCTCAACGACAAGGGCACCGGCTTCGGCGGTGCCCTCACCGCTCAGACCACCCTGCTGGGCTGGTGCTGGACGACCCTCTGGCTGAGACGCCGGGGGCTGGCCCGCGATGTGGTGGTGGCCGAGGCCAGCCAGCGCTTCCTGGCGCCGGTCACCGGTGACTACCGCCTCGAGTGCACGCCGGAGGAGGAGGGCGGGCCCGCGCGCCTCGTCGACCAGCTCGCCGAGAAGGGGCGCGGGCGCATCCTGCTGCGCCAGCGGCTCTGGTGCGGCGAGACCCTGTGCCTGGAGGCCCGCGGCAACTATGCGGTCCTGGCGGAGCGCCGAGTGGAAAACGGCTTGCAATCCGGCACTTGAGGCGATAGGATACGCGCCGTCCTCAAGGGAAAGGCAGCGCCCTTCCCGACAGGGCAACAATGTGGAGAGGTGTCCGAGTGGTCGAAGGAGCACGCCTGGAAAGTGTGTAAGTCGAAAGGCTTCGAGGGTTCGAATCCCTCCCTCTCCGCCACAGAATATCGAAGAAGCCGCTGAGCCAGCGGCTTTTTCCGTTTCTGGCCCCGGTGTGCGGGCGGACGGCGCGCCGGGGGGCGAGGGCCTCCTGTTTCCTCCCTGAGCACTCCCTGGACCCTCCCGCCGCCACCCTGCCAGCCTGGCCCGCCGCGCGCTCGAACGCGAAAGGCGGCTTGATCCAGGATACGTCTCTGCATGAAGTGGGCTACTCTGTTGGGCTCATGTTCGCCAGAATGACCACTCGATTTCCCTGGTTGACCGCGCGGTGGAGTTGCCGGCGCGTTGTTCGCGAATCCAAGGAGGGTTCATGCCCACGACCACCCGCCAGCTGATGATGGACAGCCTGCTCCTGCTGATGGCGGCCACCTTCATCATCGTCGGCATCAACGGGCTGCTGCTGGCCTGGCTGGAGCTGGTCTACTCCCCGCTGCATCTGCTGCTGGTGGCGGATGCCTTCTTGGTGCTGGTGCTGGGGGGCGTGGGCCTGCTGGCCCTGTTGGCCGGCTGGGCCGGCGCTCGCCTGCTGGCCGGTGGGCTGCTGGGGGTCCTGCTGCTGCATACCCTCGCCCAGGCGCTGCTGGTTCCGCGGGGGTTCATGCCGGCCGGCATCGGGCCGCGCCTGGAGCTGCTGCCGGCCCTGCTGCTGCTGCCGGTGGCGCTCTGCCTGCTGGTAGGCAGGCCTGGCGGGCGCTGCCGCTGGGTCTGGATCGCCTGGGGAGGGCTCCTGGCGGGGGGCGGAGTGGTTGCCCTGCTGGCGATCGTTCCCTCGTTGCGCCCCTGGCTGCCGTCTCGCTTCAGTGCCCAGCTGCTCTCGGGGCTGGCGGTGACGGGGCTGCTCGGCCTGGGGATGTGGCTGGCCGGGCTGCGCGGCGATCGCCCGCTGCAGCTGGGGCGCCTGGCGGTGACGACCGGGCTGGCGGGGATCCTCCTCAGCAGCCTGGCCTGGTTCATGCTGAGCTGGCAGCAGGAGGAGACCCTCCACCGCCAGGCCGACTACCTGCTGGACAACATCCAGCTCAATGCCGAGCAGGTGATGGTGTCTCGCTTGACCCTGATGCGGCGCATGGCCGACCGCCTGGATGCCGCGGAGGGAGAGCTCGACGCGGCGGTGCTCGCGAGTGACCTGCAGAGCTACCTGCAGGATGCCTCGAGCCTCAAGGCGGTCGGCCTCTATCACCCGGAGTCCGGCTGGGAGTGGCTTGGCGGGGACGACCCCGTCAGCGAGGAGCGGCTGGCCGCAACGCTGGCGCTGGCCCCGGTGCGGGACTGGCTGGGCGTCGACCTTGGCCAGCCGCGCCTGATGCTCTCCGAGCCCGAGCAGCCGGGGCTGGCGCTGATGGCTATCGACGTGCCCGCCGGTGAGCGGCTGCTGCTGAGCCTGTTCGATCTCCCTGAGCTGCTGGCCGATGAGCTGCGCCAGCAGCTCGGGCTCTACCGCGTCGTGATCCAGCGCCATGGGGCCACGCTGCTGGAGCTGCACCGGCCGGGCATCGCCAGTGATCCCGAGGGCGTCTTCGTCAACCATCTGCTGCACCGGCGCCATATCGGCCTTCCCGGAGGCGCCAAGCTGACCCTCGAGGCCTACCCGGGTGCCCAGCACGACTGGCTGCTCACCGCCCTGATGCCGGTTGGGGTCGCCGGCGGTGGACTGGTGCTGAGCGGCATGCTGGTGTTCAGCCTGGCGCTGGCCGGCCAGCTGCTCGGCCGCACCCGAGCCCTGGGCGAGGTGCGCCAGCAGCTCGAGGCACAGCAGGCCGTGCAGGCCCGCATCGTCCGGGAGGAGCCGCTGGAGGAGACCCTGGAAGCCATCTGCCGCATGCTGGAGCAGCAGGTGCCGGGGGCGCTCTGCTCGATCATGCTGGTCAACGAGGAGGGCACGGCCCTGGAGCTCGCGGGCGGTGAGCGCCTGCCCCCTGCCTACCGGGACGCGGTGATGACCCTCGGGATCGAGGCGGGCGTCGGCGCCTGCGGCAGTGCCGCCTATCTCGGCGATACCGTGATCTGCGAGGACCTGGCCGAAGACCCCCGCTGGCGCGGCTACCGGGAGGTGGCGCTGGCCCATGGCCTGCGTGCCTGCTGGTCGGTCCCCATCCTGGGCAGCGATGGCCGGGTGCTCGGTACCTTCGGGACCTACCTGCCGCGGCCCCAGGCGCCCGACGCCGCGGCCCGCCTGCTGCTCGACAAGGCCGCCGACCTGGCCGCCCTGGCGGTGGAGCGCCACCAGAGCCGGCGCACCCTGCGGCTGCTGGAGCGCAGCGTCGAAGGCAGCATCAACGGGATGGTGATCGCCGACGCCAGTCGGCCCGATGTGCCCATCATCTACGTCAACCCGGCCTTCGTGCGCATGACCGGCTACGCCAAGGAGGAGGTGCTGGGACGCAACTGCCGCTTCCTGCAGGGGGCCGAGACCGATCCCGCCGCGGCGGCGTCCATTCGGCAGCAGCTGGCGCGGGGAGAGGAGGTGCACGTCACCCTGCTCAACTATCGCAAGGACGGCACGCCGTTCTGGAACGATCTCTACGTCGCCCCGGTGCGCGATGCCCAGGGGAGCATCACCCACTACGTGGGGATGCAGAACGATGTCTCTGCGCAGAAGACCTATGAATCCCGGCTGGCCCACCATGCGAGCCACGATGCCCTGACGGGGCTGGCCAATCGCAGCCTCTTCGAGGACCGCCTCGAGCATGATGTGGCGCTCGCGATCCGTCGCCAGGAGCGTCTGGCGGTGCTGTTCGTGGACCTCGACGACTTCAAGCCGATCAACGACACCCTGGGCCACGCGGTGGGCGACGATGTCCTGCGCGAGGTGGCCCGGCGTCTGCAGGCCTCGGTGCGGCCCGGCGATACCCTGGCGCGCCTGGACGGTGACGAGTTCGTGCTGCTGATGACCGACATCCTCCGGGAGGAGCAGGTGCTGGCCCTGGTGGAACGCCTGATGATGGAGATCGCGCGCCCCTACCTGATCGACGGCCATGAGCTCTACCTGACCTGCAGCATCGGCATCGCCCTGAGCGATCCCGCCATGACGGAGCCGCGCGAGCTGATCCAGCAGGCCGACATGGCCATGTACAAGGCCAAGCAGCAGGGGCGCAACGCCTACCACTGGCACACCGGCGAGATCACCGAGCAGTTGGGCGAGCGGGTCCGGCTGCGCAACGACCTGCAGGAGGCCATCGTCTCCGGCAGGATGGAGCTGCACTACCAACCGCTGATCGCTCGCGATGGGACCCTGGCCGGCGTCGAGGCGCTGCTGCGCTGGCCCCACCCGGAACGCGGCTATGTCTCCCCCGAGGTGTTCATCCCGCTGGCGGAATCCACCGGACAGATCATGCCGCTCAGTCGCTGGGTGCTGGAGCGCGCCTGTGCGGACATGGTCGCCCTGGGGCAGCAGGGCGTCGGCAGGGTGAAGGTGTCGGTCAACCTGTCGCCGCTGCAGTTCCATCGCCCCAGCTTCCTGGCCAATCTGCGCCAGGTGCTTCAGCAGACGGGGCTGCCCGCGGAGCAGCTCGAGCTGGAGCTGACCGAGGGCATCCTCATGGACAACACCGAGTCGGCCATCGATATCCTGCATGCGCTGCGCGGCATGCATATCGATGTCTCCATCGACGACTTCGGTACCGGCTACTCCAGCCTCAGCTATCTCCGGCACCTGCCGATCAGCAAGGTCAAGATCGATCGCAGCTTCATCCACGAGGTCACCACCAACCCCCATGATGCCGCCATCGTGCAGGGCATGATCTCGATGGCCGGCCACCTGGGGCTTCGCGTGGTGGCCGAGGGGGTCGAGACCGAGGACCAGCAGCGTCAGCTGGAGGCCTGGGGCTGCGATCTCTTCCAGGGGTACCTGCTGGCCAAGCCGATGCCGCTGGAGGCCCTGTCGCGTTTCATCATCGAGCGTGGCAGGGTTGAATGATGACGACACAACGACCACTCGGGCCGAGAGGACACCAGGCGCCGAGGGACAAGATTCCAGCGGGGGAAAGATGACGCACTGTGCGCGGGTAGCGGACCACTGCGGTCGCTGTGAGGGCGAGCTGCCCTTCGAGTTCACCATGGCCTTCCAGCCCATCGTTGACCTGGCCTCCGCCCGGATCACCACCTACGAGGCCCTGGTGCGCGGACCGAATGGCGAATCGGCCTGGAGCGTGCTCTCCCAGGTCACCGACGAGCTGCTCTACCGCTTCGACCAGGCCTGCCGGGTCAGGGCGATCGAGATGGCCAGCGCCCTCGGCATGCAGGAGCGGCTCTCCATCAACTTCCTGCCCAACGCCGTCTATGAGCCCGAGGCGTGCATCCAGGCGACGCTGGATGTCTCCCGTCGGGTGGGCTGGCCCACCGACAGGCTCGTCTTCGAGTTCACTGAGACTGAGCGGGTGACCGACCAGGGCCATCTCAAGCGGATCATCGACAGCTATCGCGAGATGGGCTTCACCACGGCGCTGGATGACTTCGGCAACGGCTACGCCAACCTGGACCTGCTCACCGAACTCGAGCCGGACAAGCTCAAGATCGATCGTCAGCTGGTGATGGGCTGCGACCAGGACCGTCGCCGTCAGGCGCTGCTGCGGGCGGTGCACGGCCTGGCCAGGGAGCTGAGCCTCGAGGTGATAGCCGAAGGGGTGGAGACCCGGGAGGAGTCGCTATGGCTGGCCCGCGCCGGGATCACCCGCCAGCAGGGCTTCTTCCATGCCCGGCCCGCGGTCGCCGCCCTGGCAGAGGACCTGGAGCCACACCTGCGCGAGCTGCAACGCGCCATGCGGGCCTGAGCCAGCCATCACCGCTCAGCGACATCAGGCCAGCAGGCCGGACTCCGCAAGCCCCCGGGTGTGGCTGGCGAAGGCCTGGGCCATCCTCACGTCGTAGCGGTTCCTGGCGTAGGCGGGGCCGTTGTAGCGGCGTGCGAAGCGGTCCCACTGCTGGTGGCGCAGCGACGAGAGCAATACCGAATCCTTCTGGATAAAGCGCACGAAGGCGGCAAGGTGATCCCGCTCCCCCCGGTGCATGCACTCCACGTAGTGCCGGGCGCTGTCGTATTCCAGGTGCTGCCAGTGAAAGCCCATGATCTGGAAGAGTCCCCAGGAGGCCGACTCCAGCGCGCTGTCGTGGTGGATCTGCTGGGCGCGCTCCAGGCGCTCGTACTCCCTGACGCCCCCCGCGTAGCCCCCCGGTGAGGTGTTGACCAGATCGGGGGCGCTGGCGACATGAGGGGCCGGGTCGATGCCGTGGTGGCGGAGTCGGCGCGCCATGATATGTCGCTCGAACAGAATGGCCGGCCTGCCGTTGGAGAAGAAGCCGCTGCCTCGCGACTCCACCTCGTTCACCGCCATGATCGCCGCCACCGGCACCTCGAGCTCGCCCGCGGCCCAGACCAGATCCTGCTGGCCCAGCAGCCGATCCATGGCAGGGGCCTCGGCATCGGCTACCTCATCGGCATCGGCTGGCTTATGGGCAGGGGGCGGGTCAGGCGGTGTCTCGGCAGGGCAGGCCTCGCTGCTCTCCCGCCCCGCGGGGGCCTGGCGCAGCCTGCGATCGGTCTTGGGGCCTGCCAGGCCATCCACCACCAGGCCTGCCCGCTTCTGGAAGGCCCGCACCGCGCGCTCCGTTGCCGGGCCGAACTGCCCATCCAGCGCCAGCGGGAAGCCAGCCTGGCTCAGCCGCCGCTGCAGCTCCCTCACCTCATCCCCCGAGTCCCCTCGGCGCAGGATGCGCTCCTGATGGGGAATGAAGTCCACCTCCGAATACCAGTCGCTCATGCCACCCCCTTGCGGGCGTGTCGGTCGATCGACGGTCCCGCTGACTGAACGATAGTGGGCGAGCCGGCCTACTGCCACCCGGCCTGTTCATGCCATGCGGCCTACTCCTCATCCTTGATGAGCTGATCGGGCAGGTTCTCGTCACTGCCTGCCAGGCTCATGGTCAGCTCCTCCCCGCCGGCGTGAGGGAGGTGGGGGCCGAGGGGAGCCATCGACCCTGTCGGAGAGGCTGTAGGGGCGCGACACCTGTCGGCCTCCCGGCTCGAGGGGCAGTGACGCGGCAACGCCTTGCGCTAGCCGGCATTGGGCATGCTCGGTCGATCGGGGTAAGCTGGCGGCATGCCGAAGGAGAGGCATGCCATTCACAGACCGGGAGAGACCCCATGCCGTTACGTTCCCTGCTGGCCGCCGCCCTGCTGGCCCTGCCGCTGGCCGCCGTGGCCGAGACCCCCAACATCGCCCCGGGGCTCTGGGAGTTCACCAACACCACTTCGGTGACCGGCGAGGTGCCGATTCCCGACCAGACCGATACCCATCAGGAGTGCATCGCCCAGGGCGACCTGACGGATTCCGACTTCCAGTTCCTCGAGGTGGAGGAGGGCTGCGAACTCGTGGAGCACAACGTCTCCGCTGACGGCATCGACTACCGCATGGTCTGCCGCGCCGACGAGGGCGAGGCGCACATCGACGGCCGCATGGACTTCCTCGGCGAGCGCGTCGAGGGCAACGTCAACGTGACGGTGCAGTCCTCCATGGGCGAGATGCAGATGAACACCGTGGTCGAGGGCGAGCGTCTCGGCGACTGCTGAGTCCGCCTCGCCTCGAACGAACAGGGCCACCCCACGGGGTGGCCCTGTTCGCGTCTGGCCCTCGGTTCCCCGGCCTACGGCTGGGCCCGGCTGGCCTCCATCTCCTCCTCCAGGCGTCGCTTGACGTCGCCCGGCGAGCCGGTATGACGGGCCAGCAGGTCGTAGGCCACTGGCACCACGAAGAGGGTGAAGAGGGTGGCGGCGGCGACCCCGGAGAGGATCACGGTGCCGATCACCATCCGCGACTCGGAGCCGGCGCCGCTGCCCACGATCAGCGGGATGGAGCCCGCCATGGTGGTCACCGCGGTCATCAGGATCGGCCGCAGGCGGGTCACCGAGGCGTCCACCAGGGCGTCGCGGAAGGCCAGCCCCTGGTCGCGCAGCTGGTTGGCGAACTCCACGATCAGGATGCCGTTCTTGGCGGCCAGGCCGATCAGCATTACCAGCCCCACCTGACTGTAGATGTTGAGCGACTGGCCGGTGACGTAGAGCCCCAGCATCGCGCCGCTCATGGCCAGCGGCACGGTGAGCATGATCACGAAGGGGTGCACGAAGCTCTCGAACTGTGCCGCCAGCACCAGGAATACCACCAGGGCGCCGAGGATCAGCAGGAAGGTGGTGGCGCCGCTGGCCTGCTGGAAGTCCCGGGAGGCGCCGCTGACGTCGGTCTGGGCCTGGGGCGGCAGCAGCTCGGCCGCGGCCGCCTCCAGATACTCGAGCGCCTCGCCCAGGGAGTAGCCGTCGGCCAGGTTGGCCTCGATGGTGATCGAGCGGATGCGATTGAAGCGGTTCAGGGTGCTGGCGCCGGCAAAGTCGCGGAAGGTAACCAGGCTGGCCAGCGGGATCAGCTCGCCGGTGCGCGCCGAGCGCACCTGGATGTTGTCCAGCGCCCGCGGGCTCGCCTGGCTGGCGCGGTCGCCCTCGACGATGACGTCGTACTCCTGGCCGTTGTCCAGATAGCGGGTCACGTTGCGCCCGCCCAGCAGCACTTCCAGGGTGCGGCCGATCTCGGTGACGGTGACGCCGAGCGAGGCGGCCCGCTCGTAGTCGATGTCGACCCGCAGCTGGGGCTGAGTCTCGCGGTAGTTGCTGTCCACGCCGATCAGCCGCGGGTTGTCCTCGCGGATATGGTCCATCAGGATGTCGCGCCACTCGGCAAGCTCCTCGTAGGTGCCGCCGCCCAGCACGAACTCCACCGGCTTGGCGATGCGCTGGCCGAAGCCCTGGCGCATCACCGGGAAGGCCTGCACCCCGGGCAGCCCGGCGAGCTCGCGGCGCACGTCGTCCATGATCGCCCAGGCGTCGCGGCGCTGCCCCCAGTCGGCCAGGCCGATGATGCCGAAACCGTTGTTGAAGTTCTCGATGTTGCCGAAGCCGCGCGGCGCGCGGATCACCACCCGCTCCATGTCGCCGCTCTCCACCATGGGTTGGAGGCGCGCCTCGATCTCGTTCATGTAGTCCATGATGTAGTCGAAGGTGGCCCCCTCGGGGCCGTTGACCAGGATGATGAAGCTGCCGCGGTCTTCCTGGGGGGTGTACTCGCTGGGCAGCAGGTCGGCCAGCCAGACGGTGGCGGCGATCAGCCCCACGAAGACCGCCAGCACCGCCAGGCGCGCCTTGAGCACCCACTCCAGCAGGGTGCGATAGAGGCGCTGGGTCAGCTCCAGCAGCCACTGCACGGCCCGGGCGACACGGCTGTCATCCTGGGCCGGCTTGAGGATCTTGGAGGCCATCATCGGCGTCAGCGACAGCGCCAGCACGCTGGAGATGGCCACCGCGGCGGCCATGGTCAGAGCGAACTCCGAGAAGAGCCGGCCCACGTTGCCCTGCAGGAAAGCCAGCGGCACGAACACCGCGATCAGCACCAGGGTGGTGGCGATCACCGCGAAGGCGATCTGCCGGGTGCCCTTGAAGGCCGCCACCAGCGGGGTCTCGCCGTAGTCGTGCATGCGGCGGTGGATATTCTCCAGCACCACGATGGCATCATCCACGATCAGGCCGATGGCCAGCACCAGCGCCAGCAGGGTCAGCAGGTTGATGGAGAAGCCCATCAGGGCCAGCGCCATGAAGGCACCGATGATCGCCACCGGCACCGTCACCGCGGGAATCAGCGTGGTGCGCACGTTGCCGAGGAACATGAAGATCACCACCACCACCAGCCCCATGGCGATGAACAGCGTCATCACCACCTGCTCGATGGCGCCGGCCACGAACACCGAGGCGTCGTAGTTGAGGGATAGCGACATGCCCTCCGGCAGGCTGGCCTGGACACGCTCGAGCTCCGCCTGCACGCCCTGGGAGACCTCCAGCACGTTGGCCGTGGACTGCTTCATGATCCCGAGGCCCACCATGGGCACGCCGTTGGCGCGGAACACCGAGCGGTCGTCCACCGAGCCGATCTCTACTCGGGCGACGTCGCCCAGGCGCACCAGATAGCCGTCCTCACCCTGGGTGAGGGCCAGGCGCGAGAAGTCCCCCGGCTCGTTGAAGCTGCGCGGCAGGCGCACGATGAACTGGCGCTCCCGGGATTCGATGGAGCCGGCGGGCAGCTCGACGTTCTCGGAACGCAGGGCGTTCTCGACGTCGCTGACCGTGAGGTTGCCGGCGGCCAGGGCGTTGCGGTCGATCCATACCCGCATGGCGTACTCGCGCCCGCCGCCGATCCGAACTCGGGCCACCCCGGGCTGCACCGAGAAGCCGTCCACCAGGAAGCGATCGGCGTAGTCGGTGAGCTCCGGAATGGTGAAGCCGTCGCCGGTCAGCGAGAGCCACAGGATCACTTCCTCGCTGGAGTCGGCCTTCTGCACCTCGGGCGGGTCGGCCTCGTCGGGCAGGTTGCGCAGCGCCCCGGAGATGCGGTCGCGGATGTCGTTGGCCGCGGCATCGATGTCCATGTCGAGACGGAATTCGATGTTGATCCGCGAGCGGCCATCCTCGCTTGAGGAGGTGATCAGCTCGATGCCCTCTACCCCGGCGATGCGATCCTCCAGGGTCTGGGTGATGCGGGTTTCCACCACGCTGGCCGAGGCCCCGGGATAGCGGGTATCGATGCTGACCACCGGCGGATCGATGGAGGGGTACTCCTGCAGCGGCAGGCGCTGCATGGCCAGCAGGCCGAAGGCCACGATCAGCAGCGCCAGCACCGTGGCCAGCACCGGGCGCTGGACGGAAAGATCGGAGAGACGCATCAGTCACGCTCCCCGCGGTTCGCCTCGAGGATCTCGCGCACCGTGGTGGTGTCGTCGGCGATGCCCAGCAGGCTCACGCGATCCCCCGGCTGCACGCGCTGGACGCCGTGGGCCACCAGCAGCTCGTCGCCGTCGAGCCCGTCGAGGATCTCCGCCTGGCCGGTGCGTCGCTCGCCGACCTTCACCTCCCGGCGCTCGACGCGGTTGTCATCGGCCTCGTCGATCACCAGAACGAACTGGCGATCGCCGCTCGGGATCAGGGCGTTCTCCGGCACCACCACGGCCTCCCGCGGGCTGCGCTGGACGACGACCTCCATCAGCATGCCGGGACGCAGGCGCAGTTCGGGATTGGCCAGCTCGGCGCGCACCGAGACGCTGCGGCTCACCGGGTCGACCCGGGAGCCGACGCTCTCCACATGGCCCTCGAAGCGCTCGTCGGGGAAGGCCACGCTGCGCGCCGTCAGCGGCAGGCCGGGCTCGAGCAGGGCCAGGAACACCTCAGGCACGCTGAAGTCGAGCTTCATCACGTCGGTCTTGTCCAGGGTGACGAGCGTTGTGCCGGGGGTGACCAGGCTGCCCACGCTGATGTTGCGAAACCCCACCACGCCGTCGAAGGGAGCACGCACCCGGTAGTTGCGCAGGCGCGCCTCCAGCCCCTGGATCTCCGCCTCCACCTGGCGCAGCCGGGCCTGGGCGTCCTCCACATCGGCCCGGGGCGCGAGGTTGCGGCTCTGCAGCTGGGCCAGGCGATCCACCGTGGCGCGGCGCTCGTCACGCTGGGCCTGGGCGGCGCGCAGCAGCGCCTGCTGCTCGTCATCCTGCAGGCGTACCAGCAGCTGGCCGGCCTCTACGACCTGGCCGTCGCGGAAGTTCACCTCGGCGACGGTGTCGGTCACCGTGGCGGAGAGGGTCACGCTCTCGTCGGCGCGCAGGGTCCCCAGCGCCTCCAGCGGGTCGGACCAGGGTTCCAGGCTGACCCGGGCGCCGATTACCGGCGTCGCCTCCTGGGCGGCAAGGGGCATGGCCAGGGCCAGGCTCAGGACGGCGGCCAGCAGGCGGCCCGTGCGGAAGAGGCGAGGGGAGGGCGTTGTTGTCATGGGGCTCTTTTCATGGGGTGGCAAGAGACGATTGCCAGTCCTTGGCAATTCTTAACAAGCTATCAATGATCGTATCGAAAAATGTGGCAACAATGCGCAACGCACAGTCATCGCTATAGTGTACAAGAATTGTACATATTATTCATGGCTGTCTACCCGGGCCGGTCAACGCGGGCCTGTCGCCATGGGCATGCCATGGCCAGCCTCGGTAGCGTCGATCAACAGGACGCCGCCGGGCTGCTAGAATGCGCGTCCCTTGAGAGGTGGCCGAGAGTGACCATGACCTATGACGCGGTGATTATCGGTGCGGGTGCCGCCGGCCTGATGTGCGCACTGACGGCGGGCTATGCCGGGCGGCGGGTGCTGGTCATCGACCACGCCAAACGGGCCGGCAGCAAGATCCTGATGTCCGGTGGCGGGCGCTGCAATTTCACCAACCTGAACTCCACGCCGGCCAACTTCTTCTCCGCCAACCCGCACTTCTGCATCTCGGCGCTGAAGCGCTATCGCCCGGAGCACTTCGTCGAGCTGGTGGAGCGTCACGGCGTGGAGTACGTGGAGAAGGCGCCGGGCCAGCTGTTCTGCGCCGACTCCGCCAAGGAGATCGTGCGGGTGCTGCTCACCGAGTGCGAGTGGGCCGGGGTGGAGCTGCGTCTCAAGACCTCGGTGGAGCGCGTCGAACGTCACGGCGAGGGCATGCGGCTGGTGACCTCGGCAGGGACCATCGACTGCGGGGCCCTGGTGGTGGCCACCGGCGGGCTCTCCATCCCTACCATGGGGGCCACCGGCTTCGGCTTCGATCTCGCCCGCCAGTTCGGGCTGGCCGTCACCGAAACTCGCCCGGCGCTGGTACCCTTCACCCTGACCTCGCAGTGGAAGGCGCGGGCCGAGACCCTGGCCGGGGTCGCCTGTGAGGTGGCCGTGCGCTCCCTGCGAGCCGGCGAGCCCCGCGGCCACTACCGCGAGCCCATGCTCTTCACCCACCGCGGCCTCTCGGGGCCGGCGATGCTGCAGATCTCGAGCTACTGGGAGCCTGGCGACGAGCTGGCCATCGACCTGCTGCCCGGAGTGGAGGCCATTGAGGCGCTCTGCTCCGCCCGTCGGGAGACCCCCCGGCGCCAGCTCTCCAGCTGGCTGGCCGAGCGGCTCCCCCGGCGCCTGGCCCAGGCGCTGGTCGAGTGGCACGGCGGCGACGGCGTGCTGGCGGAGCGCAGCAACGCCGAGCTTGCCGCCTGGGCGGCCCAGCTCGGCGACTGGCGACTCAAGCCCGCCGGCACCGAGGGATGGCGCACCGCCGAGGTGACCCTGGGCGGCGTCGACACCCGCTCGGTGTCGTCGAAGACCTTCGCGGTGGAGGGGCTGCCTCAGCTGCGCTTCATCGGCGAGGTGCTCGATGTGACCGGCGAGCTGGGCGGGCATAACTTCCAGTGGGCCTGGGCCAGCGGGGTGGCCTGCGGCAGCGCCCTCTGAGGGTGGCGTCGGCCGACAGGTCCAGGAGGGCTAGGGCTAGGCCAGGCGCCGGGCGATCTCCTCCCACAGCGCCCGGTAGGCATGTGCCGCGGGGGTAGCGGGGGCGAACTGGCGCAGCGGGGCACGCTCCAGGCCCATGCGCTCCACCACGCTGGCGCCGGGGATGGTGGTGGAGAGGCGCAGCGGCCAGCGCTCCGGCAGCGCGGCGATGGTCTCGCGGTGCAGGGTGCGGCGGCGATCGGCGAGGGTCACGAAGGGCCACACCTGGCAGGGGATGTCGCGTTCGTCGAGGAAGTCGCGCAGCTGCTCCAGGGTGCGCACCGAGAGCACCGTGGGCACGATGGGCACCAGCAGGGCGTCCACGCTGGCAAAGACGCTCTCGGAGAGGGTCGAGAGGCTGGGCGGGCAGTCCAGCAGCACCAGGTCGTAGTCGTCGCGGACCGGCTTGAGGATGCGGCGCAGCTGATTGTCGCGCTGGGTGGCCAGTAGCTGGTCCAGCTCCCGGGAGGCCAGGGCGGCGGGGAGCAGGTCGAGACGCTCGATCTCGGTGGCGCGAATCACCTTGTCGAAGGCGGCCTGGCCCTTGACCAGGCGGGCCACGCCGCCGCGAATCTTGGGCTTGGCGCGCAGGTAGAAGGTGGTGGCGGCCTGGGGGTCGAGGTCCCAGAGCAGCACGCGCCAGCCGGCGGCGGCGGCCTCCGCCGCCAGGTTCACCGCGGAGGCCGTCTTGCCGACCCCGCTCTTGATGCTGTAGAGCGCCAGCATGCGCATGGCGTGCCTCCCTTCTTCCCTGGTGACGACCTCTTGCCGCACCTCATGGCGCCGTCAAGGCGTCGCCCGGCGGCGACGCCGTACCTTACCAGCTTAGGCCGTCTCTTCAGGTGACGGTTTCGTGACAGTCGCGGCGTCCCGCGTCCAGGGTCTATTCTGCTGGCAGAGTGCTTGCGCACGAATCCTCAGCCTGCCCCGGAGGTGCCCCATGACCCTGATTGCCGTTCATCACGAGCCCGGCGCCGATGAGACGTTGCTGCGCGACCGCGTCGTCGATGCGTCCCTGGGTGAGGCCGAGCGGCACGGCTGGGAGGCGGTCAGGCTCACCGAGGTCGCCGCGCGCCTGGAGGTGCCCATGGCGGCGGTGCTGGCGGAGTTTCGCGATCTGGACGCGGTGGCCAATGCCTGGTTCCAGCGCGGCCTGGAGGCGATGCTGGCCGAGAAGCCCGAGGGCTTCGAGCACTGGCCGGAGGTCCAGCGACTGGCGCACTGCCTGCTCGCCTGGTTGGATGCGCTGGCGCCCCATCGCCGGGTCACCGTGGAGATGCTGCGCACCAAGGCCCATCTGCCCCACCTGCATACCTGGGTGCCCATGCTCTTCGATCTGTCGCGCACCGTGCAGTGGTGGCGGGAGGCGGCGCGGCTGCCGGCACCCTACGGCACCCGGCGCGCTCAGCTGGAGGAGGTGGCCCTGACCGGGCTCTTCCTGTCCGCCCTGGGAGTCTGGGCTCGGGACGACAGCCACCGGCAGGAGCGGACCCGGCGCTTTATCGAGAGGCGCCTGGCCCGGGGCGAGCGCTGCCTGCGCTGGGTGCCCGACGGCAGGTCAGAGCCCCGGGAGGCACCCGCTCAGAGATAGCGGCCGCCGGAGGCGATGGCGACCGTCAGCAGGCCGAGGATCAGGTTGATGCCGACCAGCCGCCGGATCTGCCCGAGCTGGCGACCACCCTCGGGCCAGTCGGCGGCCTCCACCGCGCGGCAGAGCCGGCGGTAGGGAGCAAACCAGACGTGCAGGTAGATGGCCATCATCCCAAGGCCCACCAGCAGCATCAGGTGGATGTGCCAGCGCGCGCCGGCCATGCCGCCGAACACCGCGAACAGCATCCACAGCCCGGTGACCAGCAGCACCGCCACCGAGGCCCATACCCAGGGGAAGAAGCGGTCGAAGACGCCGCGCCATAGGGTCAGGCGGGCCGGCGGCTCCAGCTGACCAGCGGCGACCGGGCGCAGGATCATCCAGGCGAAGAACATGCCGCCCACCCAGAGGACGGCGGCGATCACGTGCAGGGTAATGGCGATGGCCATGGGGGCTCCTCGCGTCGGGGAAGGGTCAGCGCAGCAGGCGGCGGGCCCGGCGCAGCAGCAGGGCGCCGGCGGCCAGCCGCTTGGCGACCCGCAGCAGGGAGTTGGGGTGTCGGGCACTCTTCAGCAGCAGCACGCCGCCGAGTGCGTAGAGCGGCGCCTTGAAGCGCATCAGCGCCTGCCAGCCCTCGTCGATGGGGCGGCTCGCCTCGCGGTAGCGGCTGGCCTCGACCAGGATGTCGATGCGCTGCTGCTCGATCCTCGCCTCCAGCTGCGCCTTGCGCTCGGTGCGGGAGGGCGTGGCGCTACTGGGCTCGGTCACGTCGCGGCGGGCCGGCAGGCGGCTGCGGGAATCAGCGCTCATGGCGTCCCTCCCGGCGCTCCCGCTCCACCAGGTCGCGGTCGGTGGCCAGATGCCTCAGGGTGCTGACCAGCAGGGTGCGCCGCCTGGCCTGCTGCAGGGCGCGCAGGGCGAGCCGCGCGCCGCCGCCCAGCAGCACCAAGGCGCTTGCGGCGATGGCGGTGAGTCGGTAGCTGTCCCAGAAGGCCACGATCACCAGGGTGGTCAGCACCCCGATGCCGAGCATCAGCAGGATGAGGCTGAGCCCCACGATCAGCAGCAGGCCTACCAGCCGCACGCGCTCCTCCTCCAGCTCGAGGACGGCGAGACGCAGGCGCGTCTCGCCGGTGGCCAGCAGGCTGCCCAGCAGGCGCCGGGCGGCGGTGAACAGTCGCTGTGCCGGTCCCTGGCTTTCCGGCATCAGCGACGCCCGATCAGCATGCCGACCACCACGCCCACGGCGGCGCCGATGCCGATGCTGGTCCAGGGGTTCTCGTGGACGTAGCGATCGCAGGCATCGACCTGATGCTCCATGGAGTCGCGGGCCTCGCCGTAGAGGCGCTCGCCGCGGTTCTCGAGGCGGTCGCGGGTCTCCTTGAGCCGTCGCTCGCCCCGGTCACGCAGCTCCTTGATATTGCTGCGGGAGTCGTCGGCGGTAGCGCTGACCAGCTCCTCGATGGTCTGGGTGAGGTGGTGCAGGTCTTCCTTGAGCTGCTGGGTGGTCTCGTGGGTATGGGGGGCACGGTTTGCCATCGGGTCTTCCTCTGACGGTGAATGACAGCCACAGCATAGCAGCCAGGGCAGCGCTTGCCACGGCGGCGGCCGTCACGCTGCCTGCTGCATGGAAGGTGCGTCAGGGTCAGCGGGTCATGCTGCCGCCGCTGAACAGCGGATTGAGGCTGAAGCCCAGGCTGAGACGGTGATTGCGGTGGTCGTAGTCAATCATGCTCTCGCCGTAGCCGTAGTAGTACTGCACGTGGCCGCGCACGTTGCCGTTGAACAGCGGCCAGGAGTAGTCGACCTGGGTGCCCATGTTGCCGGCGCTGGGATTGCCCCGCCACAGCAGGCTGAGCTCGTTGTCGCCCAGGCGGCGAGCCAGGGTGACGTCGCCGTAGCCCATGTAGCGGTCGATATCGGGGTTGTCGTCCTCGCTCTTGGACTCCGGGATGCGCCAGTGGGGGGCCAGGCTGAAGGCCCAGTCGCCGCGCTGGAAGATGCTCTCCACATAGACCCGGTTCCAGCTGCGCGACAGCGGGTCGGAGCGGCCGTTGGAGAGATGGTTCAGCGCCAGGCGGTTGCGCACGTTGGTCCAGCCGAGCCCCCGCCAGGCGTTGTCGAAGGTCATGAAGACCTCGGGCTCGTAGTTGGTCTCCCGGAAGGGCGAGGAGGAGTCGGTGTTGTAGGCCTGCCACCAGCTGCGCTGGGTGTAGGCGAAGTAGAGGTCGCCGGTGTCGCCGAACACTCCCTCGAGCAGATTGACCTTGGCGCTGAACTGGAACTTGACCTCGGCATCTCGAGGGCCGTTATCCGGAGTGATCTCGCGAAAGGCGTCGCGATTGGGGTTGGTGGTATAGCTGACCGGAAACAGATAGTTGCGCCGGTAGGTGGTGATGGCAAAGGGGTTGCGGCTGGACTCGAGCTCGAGCTGACGGCGCTCGGTGGCCTCCAGGGCGGCCTGCAGGTCCGGGGCGATGGGCTCCACCTCCTCGTCGGCGGGCAGCTCGGCAAGCGTGCTCTGTAGCGATTCGAGCTCCTCGTTGAGCGCCTGGATGCGTGCCTCCAGGGCGACGCGCTCCGCGGCGCCTTCCCCGGCCTCGCTCCGTTGGCCAGCCCCGAGGTGCTGCCCGGTCTGGGGCGTGTCCGCCTGCAGGGCGCCTCCGTTAAGCAGCAGGGCCAGGGCGGCGCCGGCGAGAGCAGCGGGGCGGGTGAGGGGCGTCATGGCGAGATCCGGGGTGGGGGATTCAGACCGCCGTTCTACCATGCCGGCCGGCCAAGTCAACATCCATCGCTGTTGTCGGAGGATGATTGCCTTGGCGCCGCCGGGGGTCGAGAATCGACCCTTGAGCATTCTCCAGGACAACGAGGTGGCCGGTGAAGAGAGAGGCGGGTTCCACGGGGCGGGTGGCGGCCGCGGCGAGAGGGCATGGCTGGTGCTGGCTGCCCCTGGTGCTGCTCCTGCTGGTGCTGCTGCCGGCCCATGCCGAGGAGAACCTCCCCGAGCGCGAGGCCATCGAGGCTCGCCTGGAGTCCCTGGCCCCGGCGGAGGGAGAGAGCCTGGGGGCGGCCCAGCAGCGTGAGGTAGAGGCCCTGGAGGCGACGCTGGTGGCGCTGGAGTCCCTGGCGGAGGTGGAGGGGCGCCTGGAGGCGCTGGAAACGCGGGTCGAGCAGGCGCCCGCCGAGCTGATGCGCCTGGAGAGGGAGCTGGTGGCCGAGGAGGAGGCGGCGTTGTCGCTGTCGGCCACCGACCTCGACGGCCTGGAGGTGGACGAGCTAGAGCAGCGCCAGCAGGAGGCGGTCCTGGAGCTGCAGCGCCTCCAGGACCGCCTCGCCGAGGTCAACGCCCAGCTGCTGGCCGCCCAGACCCTGCCCGAGCGCGCCCAGCAGGCGATCTCCGAGGCGATGCAGGCGGTGGAGCGCGCCCGGCGCAGTCAGGATGAGCTCGAGGCCCGGGGCCTGCCCGGCGATGATGCGCGCCGCCTGCAGAGCCAGGTGGAGCGGCGCCTGGCCGAAGTGACCCTGCTTTTCCATCAGCGCGAGCTGAGCACCAACACTCGGCTGCGCGAGCTCGACCAGCAGCGCCGCGACCTGCTCAACCAGCAGCAGGTGCGCCAGGAGGCGGAGCTCTCGCTGCTGCAGAACGTCATCGACCGCAAACGGCGCCTGGCCTCGGAGCAGGCCATCGCCGACGCCGCCCGGGACGACCCCCTGCTGGAGGCGGGGCATCCGGTGCTGGAGCGCGCCCAGCAGGTCAACCGCGACCTCAGCCTGGAGCTGCTGCGCGCCAACGACCGCAACAACGCCCTGGTGCGCGAGAGCCTGGCGGTGCGTAGCCAACTCGACCATGTTCGCCAGCTGCAGCGCAGCCTCAACGAGCAGATCGAGGCGATCCGCGGCTCCATGCTGCTGTCGCGCATCCTGCGCGAGCAGCGCCGCTCGCTGCCCCAGGTGGCCCCACGCCGGGATCTTCAGGACGAGATCGCCGATTTGCGCCTGCGCCAGTTCGACCTGGTGCGCCAGCGCGACGCCCTGCGCCAGAGCGAGCGGCTGGCCAACCAGCGTCTGGAGGAGGCCGGTGTGGAGGTCAGCGATGCCCTGGTGGAGTCGTTGCAGCGGCTCTACCAGTCCCGCCGCGAACTGGTCGATCGCCTGGAGCAGACCTATGGCAGCCTGCTCAGCACTGCCGTGGAGCTGCAGCTCAACCAGCAGCAGCTACTGGAGACCTCCCGGGAGCTGCGTGGGACCATCGACGAACAGCTCTTCTGGGTGGCCAATACTCGACCGCTGGATCTCGGCTGGGCACGCCAGCTGCCGGCCAACCTGGTGCTGGAGTGGCAGGAGGGGGAGTGGCGGCAGGTTCTCCCCGGGCAGTGGCGCCTGCCCTCCACGGCAGCGCTGGCGGGGCTGCCCCTGCTGCTGCTCGCCGCCGGCCTGGTGTGGGGGCGGCGGCGCATCAAGGCGCGCCTGGCGGTGATTCATGAGCAGATCGGTCGCCTGCGCAGCGATACCCAGCTGCATACCCCAAGGGCGGTGCTGCTCAATGCGCTGCTCGCCTCGCCTGGGCCGCTGAGCCTGGCGGCCCTCGGCGCCGCCCTGCTGGCCGAAAGCGACGGCATCGCCCATGGCCTGGGGCTGGCGGCCCTGCAGCTCGCCCTGGCCTGGGGGGTGATCGCCTGGGGGCGGCGCCTGCT
This sequence comes from Halomonas alkalicola, assembly GCF_030704205.1. Lineage (NCBI taxonomy): Bacteria > Pseudomonadati > Pseudomonadota > Gammaproteobacteria > Oceanospirillales > Halomonadaceae > Halomonas > Halomonas alkalicola. The sequence goes on from NZ_CP131913.1 coordinate 3,383,935, forward strand.
GGTGCGCGACGGCGTGGCCACCAAGCACTTCTACTGGCCGGCGGAGTACGTGGCCCGCCTGCGCTGGCTGCTGGGCTGGCTGGGCCTGGCCCTGGTGCCGGTGGTGTTGATCGCCACCCTGGCCCGGGACGCCGAGCTGGGGCTGACCCACCGGCCGGTGGCGCTGGGGCTGCTGGTGGCCGGCCTGCTGGGCATGAGCGTGGTGCTGGCGAGGCTGATCCTGGCTCACACCCCCTTCTTCGGGGTCAAGCTCTTCCGGCTGGTACTGGGGCTGGCCATGGCGGCGGTGCCGCTGGTGCTGCTGGGGCTCATCGCGGCGGGCTATGAATACACCGCCCTGAGCCTGGTCGGGCGCTTCGCCATCACCCTCTATCTGCTGGGGCTGTGGATCCTGGTGGAGGCAGCGGTGGTGCGAGGCCTGGCGGTGGCGGCCAGGCGGCTGGCCTTCCGGCGCGCCCTGGCGCGGCGTCGAGCCGAGGTCAAGGAGGGCGCCGAGGGGGGCGTCGAGGTGGTCGAGGAGCCGCCCCTGGACATGGAGCAGATCAACCAGCAGTCGCTGCGGCTCTCCAAGCTGATCCTGCTGGTGGGCTTCGTGCTGCTGCTCTACGTGGTGTGGGCCGACCTGCTCACCGTGCTGGGCTATCTGGAACAGGTGGCCATCTGGGAGGCCGAGGGAGAAGTCGGCAGCGAGCTGGTCGGCAGTCGGCAGTACCCTCAGCGTGGCGGACAGCATCACCGCGCTCTTCATCTTCGGCTTCACCCTGATGATGGCGCGCAACCTGCCGGGGCTCTTGGAGGTGATGGTGCTGTCGCGCCTGGAGCTCAAGCAGGGCAGCGCCTATGCCATCACCTCGCTGCTCTCCTACGCCATCGTGGGCACCGGTCTGGTGATGGCCCTGGCCACCCTGGGGGTGGCCTGGAGCCAGCTGCAGTGGCTGGTGGCGGCGCTGGGCGTGGGGCTGGGCTTCGGTCTCCAGGCGATCTTCGCCAACTTCGTCTCGGGCCTGATCATCCTCTTCGAGCGACCGGTGCGCATCGGCGACACCATCACCCTGGGGGCCCTGACCGGCACGGTGAGCAAGATCCGCATCCGCGCCACCACGGTCACCGACTTCGACCGCAAGGAGATCATCATCCCCAACCAGACCTTCATCACCGACCAGCTGATCAACTGGTCGCTCTCCGATACGGTCACCCGGGTGGTGCTCACCTTCGGAGTCGCCTACGGCTCCGACCACCGGCTGGTGCATCGCCTGCTGCGCCAGGCCGCCGACGAGAATCCCCGGGTGCTAACCGACCCGGAGCCCCAGGTCTTCTTCATGGACTACGGCGAGAGCACCCTCAACTTCGAGCTGAGGGTCTTCGTCAACGCCCTGGGCGACCGGCTCTACGCCACCGACGAGCTCAACTGCCGGGTCGGGGAGCTGTTCGCCGAGCACGGGGTCGATATCGCCTTCAACCAGTTGGAGATCTGGTTGAAGCGCCCGGGCGAGGCGCGCAAGGTGGTGGAAGGCGGGGGGCGGGTCAGCCAGCATCCGCCGCCGGGCAGCCACGGTGACCCGGGGGACTTCGACCTGGACGGCGGCGACGCGGGCGATCCCGGCGACGGTCGCTGAGGCCTGTTCAGGCCGGCGACCTCTCGCGCACGGCGTGGAGCAGGAACTCGCGGTTGCCGTCGCCGCCGAGCAGCGGGCTCGCCTGCCAGTGGCGAATGGCGAGTTCCAGCTCGGCGCAGCAGGCGCGGATCTTCGCTTCCACCTCTGCGTAGCGGGCGGGGTCGCTGACCAGCCCGCGGGCGTTGACGCCGCCCGGGCCCACCTCGAACTGCGGCTTGACCAGGCTCGTAAGCTCACCGCCCGGCGGCAGCAGGGCCGCGATCTCGGGCAGGATCAGGGTCTGGGAGATGAAGGAGACGTCCATTACCGCAAGGTCCGGCCCCTCGGCGCCCTGGGCGACCAGGGCGTCCCGCAGGCGGGCATCGGCCGCCATGGCCCGGGCGTTGAGCCCCTCCAGGCAGGTCACCCGCGGATCGTCGCGCAGGCTGGGGTCGAGCTGGTCGTGGCCCACCTCCACGCCGATCACGTGGCGGGCCCCGTAGGCCAGGGCGCAGTCGGTGAAGCCGCCGGTGGACTGTCCCACGTCGAGCACCAGCTTCCCGGTGAGCTCAAGGCCCAGCGCCTCGATCAACCCCTCGAGTTTCAGCCCCGCCCGGGAGACATAGCGCTCCTCGGGGTCTTCTTCCACGCGCAGCGCTACACCCTCGGGCAGCTTCTCGCCGGGCCGCTTGAGCACGCGCCCCCCATCGGCCAGGGAGACCCGCCCGTGACGGATCAGCCGCTGGGCGCGGGTACGCGAACGGGCCAGGCCCTGGGTGACGAGAAGCTGGTCGAGGCGCTGCATGGTGGCTCCGGGCGGGGAAGGGCGCCCCATTATAGCCGCCGTCGCGCTGGCGACGCAGCGCTGGCGTCCGGGCTCCGCCGTGAGATACTGACGTTTCATTAGCCGGATAACAGAAGGAGCGACGGTGGAGAGGAGTGCCGGAGTGGGGCTGGTGCGCTCGCTGGCCATCGGGGCGCTGGGCGGGGCGCTCTTCCATCTGCTGGGGCTGCCGCTGGCCTGGATGCTGGGTCCCCTGGTGGCCAACCTGGTGGCCTCGGCCCGGGGCCTGGACGTGCGGGTGCCCGAGGGGCTGCGCGAGGCGCTGCTGGGGGTTCTGGGCCTGGTGCTGGGCAGCCAGGTCACCCCGGAGCTGGCCGCTCGGGTGGTTGACTGGCCGCTCTCCATGGCGCTGCTGCTGGCCGGAGTGGCGGCCTCCACCGCCGTGGCGGCGGCCTGGTATCGGCGCTGCGGCTTCGATTCGGTGAGCGCCTGGTTCGCCTCGGCGCCGGGGGCCATGACGGCGATGATCCTGATGGGGGAGAAGTGCGGCGGCGACCCCCAGCGCATCGCCATCGCCCAGTCGCTGCGGATCCTGCTGGTGGTGCTGTGGCTGCCGCCGCTGTTCTGGCTATGGGAGGGGGCGCCCAGCCCCGCGGCCGAGGCGGCTGCCCCGGTTGCCCATCTGTGGATGCTGCTGGCGCTGCCGCTGCTGGTGCCCCTGGGGCGCCGGCTGCGGCTGCCGACGCCGTCGCTGCTGGCGCCGCTGCTGTTCGCCGCGCTGCTCTCCGGCTTCGATATCGCCAGCCTGGAACTCTCCGAGTGGGGCATGAACCTGATGCTGTGGGGGCTTGGCTCCGCCATCGGCTCGCGCTTCCGGGGGCTCTCCCGGGCCCGCTTCGGGCGCTACCTGGCAGAGGCCGCGGTGGCGACCCTGCTGGCCCTGGTGGTCCTCGCGCTCTTCGCCGAGCTGATCCACCGCCTGGTGGGGGTGCCGCGAGACGTGGCGCTGCTGGCGCTGGCGCCGGGGGGCATCGGCGAGATGGCGATCCTCGCCGTGGCCCTTGAGATCGACCCGGTGTTCGTCGCCTTCCACCATCTGCTGCGCATGATCGCGCTGATGCTGGTCGCGCCCTTCTGGGCGCGCTGGCTTCAGCGGAGAGTGGCCGATGGCTGATATCCTGTCGGCCAGGGATGCTTATCCCGATGTGACATGACCCGCCCGTCGGGGCTGGAAAGGAAACAGAGAAGGGAAATCGAGGATGCTGGAGCAGGCACTGGTACAGATGCTGTTGTTGTTGGGTGCCACGGTGGCCGTGGTGCTGGTCTTCCAGCGCTTCAGGATTCCCCCGAGCCTGGGCTACCTGCTGGTGGGGGTGCTGCTGGGCTCCCATACCGCCGGGCCGGTGGTGGCCGACGAGAATATCCGGGTGATCGCCGAGTTCGGCATCGTCTTTTTGCTCTTCACCATCGGGCTCAGCTTCTCGATGCCCCAGATCTATGCGCTGCGCCACACCATTCTCGGCCTGGGCACCGCCCAGGTGGCCCTGACCACGGCGGTGGTGGGCGGCCTGGCCTGGTGGCTCGGCCTTCCCGGGCCGGCCGCCTTCGTGGTGGGGGCGGTGTTTGCCCAGTCCTCCACCACCATCATCACCAAGCAGCTGATGGAGCAGGGCGAGAGCCAGACTCGCCACGGGCGGCTCGGCACCACCATGTCGGTGTTCCAGGACATCACCGCGGTGCCCTTCGTGGTGGTGATTCCAGTGCTGGGCGTGGTGGCGGCCCAGGAGGTGGCCGGGGCGCTGGGGCTGGCGCTGGCCAAGGCGCTGCTCGCCTTCGTGATCGTGCTGATCTCCGGGCGCCTGCTGCTGCGCCCGCTCTTTCAGCTGGTGGCGGAGCGGCGCTCCGCGGAGCTCTTCACCCTGACGGTGCTCTTCGTCTCCCTGGTGGCGGCCTGGACCACCAAGACCCTGGGGCTCTCCATGGCCTTCGGGGCCTTCCTGGCCGGCATGGTGCTGGCCGACACCGAATTCCGCCACCAGGTGGAGTCGACCATTCGCCCCTTCCGGGACGTGCTGCTGGGGCTCTTCTTCGTCAGCATCGGCATGCTGGTGGAGCCGGCGCTGCTGCCCGAGATCTGGTGGGAGGCGCTGCTCGGCGCCGTGGCGCTGCTGGGTATCAAGCTGCTCCTGGTCACCCTGATTGTGCGCCTCTCCGGCGTGGATCTGCAGACGGCGTTTCGTACCGGCCTGCTGCTGGCGGTGGGTGGCGAGTTCGGCTTCGCCCTGCTGGCCATCGGCCTGGAGGGCGGCGTGATCGGCAGCTATCCCGCCCAGGTGGTACTCACCTCGGTGCTCTTCTCGATGATCCTGGCGCCCTTCCTGATCCGCTTCAACCAGCCGCTGGCGGGCTGGCTGTTCGGGCGCGTGAGGCGGCGGCCGGACGAGTCGGTCCCGACGCCCCAGGGGCTGGAGGAGCAGGACCACGTGGTGATCTGCGGGTTCGGACGCACCGGCCAGACGGTGGCGCGCTTCCTGGAGAGCGAGGGGGTGAGCTATGTGGCCCTCGACATCGACCCCTTGATCGTGCGCGAGGCCCGCCTGGCGGGGCAGCCGGTCTACTTCGGCGACTCCTCGGATGCCGCCATGCTGGAGAACGTGGGGCTGGAGAGAGCCAGGCTGCTGATCATCAGCCACGACGACCGGCCGGCCGCGCTCAAGACCCTGCGCCATGCGGTTCAGCTGAAGCCCGGCATCCCCGCCGTGGTCCGCACCCGCGACGAGGGTTCCGTAGCCGAGCTGGTTGCCGCCGGGGCCAGCGAGGTGATCCCCGAGACCCTGGAGGCGAGCATGATTCTCACGTCCCACGCGCTGCAGGCGCTGGGGGTGCCGCTGCATCGAGTGACCCGGTACCTGCAGGAGCAGCGCGCCGGCCACTACCGGATGCTGCGCGAGCTGTTCCGGGGCAGCCTGGACAGCATTCAGGACCCGCGCCCGGCAGGGGAGCAGGAGCGGCTGCACTCGGTGGTGCTGAGCGAGGGGAGTCCGGCCATCGGCCAGCGTCTGGCGCAGCTGGACACGGAGAGCGACCAGGTGTCGGTGACGGCGCTGGTGCGCGACGAGCAGCGCCGGCGCTATCCGGAGGCGGATACCGAGGTGCAGGCCGGCGATGTCCTGGTGCTGCTCGGCACCCGGGACAACCTCGAGAAGGTGGAGCGCCGGCTGACCGGCGGCGAGCCCCCCGAGGCCCGGGAGTAGCGGGCTCGGGGCGCTGTGGCTCAGGCGTTGTTCAAGGGGTGCTCCCGGCTTAGCGCCTTGCTAGGCGAGGTTCATCCCGGCCTGCCGGAGCGCGCCCCTTGCCGGCAGGCCCCGGCATTGTTATAGTGCGCTCGCACTCGGCAAGGCGTTGATTGCCAACGCTCCAGGCGCCGAGTCATCGACGTTGAAACAGCATGACGTCGCGCTGTGGTGGCCCCGTCGGTCCTCCCGCAACGCTAAGCCGCAAACCCCGCCAGGCCCGGAAGGGAGCAACGGTAGTGGTGGTCGCGTGTGCCGGGATGTGGCTGTCGGGGCCGCCTCCATTTCTGGCCTGTCCCGCCTGTTCTGCCTTCCTTCTGCAGTGCGCTTTCCGGATACTGTGGGCGTCCCACCCGGGCGCGGCATCGTCGCGCCTGGAAGGCGGCATTGACCCCTGTTTCCGGGAGGATCCCATGCGACTCTATCACTCCGAGACCACCAAGGTGCGCCGGGCGCAGACCGAGCTCCACGACGGCGCCCTGGTGCCCCCCTTCGAATGCCCCGAGCGGGTCGATCTGGTGCTGGCGGGGCTCGAGGAGCGGGGCCTCGGCGAGGTGTGCGCGCCGAACGAACATGGCCTGGCGCCGGTGCTGGCGGTGCATGATCGCGACTATGTCGCCTTCCTGGAGCACTGCTGGACGGAGTGGCAGGCGGCGGGTCATGCGGGCGAGGCGATTCCCAACATCTGGCCGGCGCGCACCCTGCGTGGCGACCGGATCCCCGACAGCGTGGCCGGCCGGCTGGGCTACTACGCCCTGGCCTGCGAGACCTCGATCTGCGCCGGCACCTTCGAGGCCGCCATGGCCAGCAAGGACGTCGCGGTCTCGGCGGTGGATCATGTGCTGGAAACCGGCACGCCGGCCTTCGGGCTGTGCCGCCCGCCGGGCCACCACGCCGCCAGCGACCAGTTCGGCGGCTACTGCTTCTTCAACAACGCCGCCATCGCCGCCCAGCGGGCGCTGGATGCCGGCCGCCGGCGAGTGGCGGTGCTCGATGTGGATTTCCACCACGGCAAGGGTACCCAGCAGATCTTCTACGCCCGGGACGATGTGCTGGTGGCCTCGATCCACGGCGACCCAGCGGTGACCTTTCCCTACTTCCTGGGCTACGCCGACGAGCGCGGGGAAGGGGCCGGGGAGGGCTGCAACCTCAACCTGCCCCTGCCGCCCGGCACGAGCATGACGCGCTGGGTGGCGGCGCTGGACGAGGCCCTGGCCTGGATCCGCGAGGGGGACTGCGAGCTCTTGGTGGTCTCGCTGGGGGTGGATACCTTCGCCGGCGACCCGATCAGCGCCTTCCGCCTGGAAAGCGACGACTTCCTCGAGGTCGGACGTCGGCTGGCCGGTCTCGGACTGCCGACGGTGTTCCTGCTGGAGGGCGGCTATGCGGTGGAGGAGATCGGCGTCAATGTCGCCAAGGTGCTGAGCGGATTCGAGCGCGGCTAGTCCCGCTCCCGCTCGCCCTGGGGGCGCAGGCTGCGCTGGCGCTGCTGTACCTGCATGGCATCCATGCGTGACTTGAGGGCGGCCTGGGTGGCCTGCAGTGCCTCGGCGCGGATCTCGGCCTTGGAAGCCCGCTGGGCCGCCTCCTGGGCCTGCTTCTGGGCCTCGTGACGGGCCCGCTCCAGGGCATCCAGCCGCTGTTTCTGTTCATTGCGCATCTCGGCGATCTCCTGGCGCTGGCGGCTGCGCTCGGCCTGCAGCTCCTTGGCGAGATCGGCGAGCTGTTCGGTCTTCTCGCGCACCTGGGCCAGGGCGCTGTCGCGCTGGGCCTCGGCCACGGCCTGGCTGCGCTCCGCCTTGATGCGTTCGGCCTCCGTGTCCCGGGCCTGGCGCTCGGCGGCTAGCCTTGCCTGGACGGCCTCCTCGAGCTGTTCGCGCAGCATCTCCACCTGCTGCTGGGTCTGCAGCAGCCCCTCGCGATGGGTGCGGGCCTCGCGCTGTTCGACCTCCAGGTTTTCGCGCAGCTCCTCGAGCGCCGCCTGGAGCTCGTCGCGGCGGGAGAGCGCCTGCTCCGCGGCACTCTCGGCGCTGGCCAGTCGTGTTTCCATCTCGGCCAGGCGGCGTTCCATGGCCTCGCCAAGCTCGGCCAGGGTGGCGGCATCGCCACGGGCCTCCTCGGCCAGCTGCTCGCCCCGGGAGAGGGCGTCGCCGGCGTGGCGGGCGAGCTCCTCCTCCAGCGCCGCGATCAATGCCTCCGGCAGCCGGGCAGCGGGGGGCGTCGGCGCCGGGCGGGCGGCGCGCCAGGCGGTCAGGTGGCGCTGGATGCGGTTGGGTGAGCCGGCGCCCAGGTGTTCGCAGACCCGCTGCAGGGTGGGGTCCGCCCCGCGCCCCTCGAGGTTCTCGGCGGCGGCGGCGACCTGCTCGAAGGAAATCTCCACCGGGGGCGGTGCGGAAGGCTGTCGGCTCATGGTCTCATCCCTGTTCGAAGCGCGCTTGGGTGTCATTCCGGCCGAGCCTACCACAGCCGGAGGCCGGCGCAGAGGCCGCAGCCCGCTTCCCGGGGCGCACGGGTCGCCTTGCTTTCCGCGGCCGGCCCCAGTCGCTAGAATGGACGATCCTGTCGGGCTTCGGGCGCCGATCAATGTTCCGGGCGCCGGCATCTCGCCGACATCCGACCAACGCAAGGACTCCGCGCTGCATGAGCTATCAGGTTCTGGCCCGCAAGTGGCGGCCGCGTACCTTCCATGAGCTGGTGGGCCAGGAGCACGTTCAGCGTGCCCTGGTCAACGCCCTGGACCAGGGGCGCCTGCACCACGCCTACCTGTTTACCGGCACCCGCGGGGTCGGCAAGACCACCTTGGCGCGAATTCTCGCCAAGTGCCTCAACTGCACCGCCGGGGGGCAGGGCGACGAAGGGGTGACCTCCACGCCCTGCGGCCAGTGCCCCAGCTGCGTGGCCATCGACGAGGGGCGCTTCGTCGACCTGATCGAGGTGGACGCCGCCTCGCGCACCAAGGTGGAGGACACCCGCGAGCTGCTCGACAACGTGCAGTACGCGCCGACCCAGGGGCGCTACAAGGTCTACCTCATCGACGAGGTGCACATGCTCTCCACCAGCAGCTTCAATGCGCTGCTCAAGACCCTGGAAGAGCCGCCGCCCCACGTGAAGTTTCTGCTCGCCACCACCGACCCGCAGAAGCTGCCGGCCACGGTGCTGTCGCGCTGCCTGCAGTTCACCCTCAAGCACATGCCCCCGGAGCGTATCGTCGAGCACCTCGCCAAGGTGCTGGGCGCCGAGGGGGTGCCCTTCGAGGAGAGTGCACTCTGGCTGCTGGGCCGCGCCGCCGAGGGCTCCATGCGCGACGCCATGAGCCTCACCGACCAGGCCATCGCCTTCGGCCAGGGGCGGGTCGAGCATGGCGACGTCGCCGCCATGCTCGGTACCCTGGACCAGCGCCAGGTGCTCTCCCTGGTGGAGGCCCTGGCCGAGGTGGACGCCGCCCGGGTGCTGGCCGAGGTGGCCGCCCTGGCCGAGCGAGGCCCCGACTTCGGCGGCGTGCTCGACGAGCTCACCGGGGTGCTGCACCGCCTGGCCATCGCCCAGATGGTGCCGGATGCCCTGGATAACGGCCACGGCGACCGCGACGCCCTGCTGGCGCTCGCCGGCCGCCTCACCGCCGAGGACGTCCAGCTCTACTACCAGATCGGCATCCAGGGGCGCAGCGACATGGAGCACGCCCCGGACCTGCGCACCGCCCTGGAGATGACCCTGCTGCGCATGCTGGCCTTCCGCCCCCAGGGGGTGCCGGCACCGGCGAAGACGCCGTTGCCGCTGCGCGGAGGGGGGGGGGGGGTGGTGCCGGGCCGGGGGCCGGCACGGTCGCTCCGCCTGCGGCGCCGCGCCGTCCGCTCCCGCCCAGGCGAGCGGACGACGGCCCGAGGTCGAGAGGCAAGCGCCCGCCGTCGAGCCCCCCGGCGCTGCCCGATCGCCTGAGCCGCCGCCCCCGGCGGCGCCGGTTTCCCCTGCCGCTGCCGAGGCACCGCCGCTGCCCCAGGAGCCGCCGCCACCCTGGGAGGAGGCCGCCCCGGCGCCCTCTGTCCATGCCCCCAAGGGCGCACCTGCGCCCGAGCCGTTTCAAGAAGCAGGGCCGGCAGCGGAGTCTTCGGCGGAGCCGCCGCCTGAGCCTGCCCAGGCCGAGCCGTCGCCTGCAACGCCTTCCGAGCCCGGCATGGCCGGCCTCTTCGGCCACGCCGACTGGCTGGCCTGCTTCGAGTCCCTGGGGCTCGGCGGCCTGACCCGCAACCTGGCGGCCAACTGCGTGGTGGAGCACGATGACGGTCAGGTGCTCCGGCTGCGCCTGGACCCGGCGCTCTCCGCCATGCGGGCCGAGATCCATATCGAACGCACTCGGCAGGCCCTGGCCGAGCACGGCGTGGTGCGGCGCCTGGTGGTCGAGGAGGGGCCGCTGCCCGAGCAGGTCGAGACGCCCCGCCTGCAGGCCGAGCGCCTGGCCGCCGAACGCCACGCCGAGGCGGTGGCCGCGCTCAAGCGCGACCCCAATATCCAGAAGCTCCAGCAGGCCTTCGGGGCCCGCCTGATCGAATCCACGGTCAAGCCGGCCGAAGCGCGGGCCGGCTCATGAACGCCGCGTTCGGCGCGGCGTCATAACCACGATCCGTCATATCACCACAGAGAGGACTCACCATGTTCAAGGGTGGAATGGGCAACATCATGAAGCAGGCCCAGGAGATGCAGGAGAAGATGCAGCGCGTCCAGGAGGAGATCGCCCGTGCCGAGGTGCAGGGCGAGGCGGGCGCGGGCATGGTCAAGATCACCATGAACGGCCGCCATGACGTCAGCAAGGTCGACATCGACCCGAGCGTCATGGAGGAGGACAAGGAGCTGCTCGAGGATCTGCTGGCTGCCGCCGTCAACGACGCCGTGCGCAAGGTCGAGGCCAACTCCAAGGCCAGGATGGAAGAGATCACCTCGGGCATGAACTTGCCGCCGGGCTTCAAGATGCCGTTCTGACACGGCTTAAACGGCCTGCGCTCGATCATGCTGCGTTAAAAGTTCTCTCGAGTGCTCATTTACTCCGTGTAAACTCCGCGCTCTCGGGGACTTTTGCCTTGCCTGATCTTCGCTCGCCTCGTTTCAGCTCGTGCCAGTGAGAGACCTTTTATGAGCTTCTCCCCCCTCGTAGAGAAACTGATGGAGTCGCTGCGGGTGCTGCCCGGCGTCGGGCCCAAGACCGCCCAGCGCATGGCCATGCACCTGCTCGAGCGCGACCGCGATGGCGGCCGCCGCCTGGCCGCGGTGCTCGATGAGGCCATTGAGCGGGTCGGCTACTGCCGGCGCTGCCGCACCCTCACCGAGGAGGAGATCTGCGCGCTGTGCGAGAGTGCGCGGCGCGATGACACCCTGCTCTGCGTGGTGGAGTCCCCCGCCGACCAGCTCGCCATCGAGGAGGCGGGCGGCTTTCGCGGGCGCTACTTCGTGCTGCACGGCCACCTCTCGCCGCTGGACGGCATCGGCCCCGAGGATATCGGCCTCGACCAGCTCGAGGCCCGGGTGGCCGAGGGGGGCATCGAGGAGATGATCCTCGCCACCAACCCCACCGTGGAGGGCGAGGCCACCGCCCATTACATCGCCGCCCAGCTCGCTCCCTACGGCATCCGCCTGTCGCGCCTCGCCTATGGCGTGCCCATGGGCGGTGAGCTCGAATACGTGGATGGCGGCACCCTGAGCCGCGCCTTCAACGGCCGCCTGCCGTTTTCCGGCGACTGACCCTCGGGCCAGCCCGGCCGCGCTAGCATCAACACTCCCAACTGCGATTCACAACCCCTGTCGGAACCCCCATGCCCCTGACCCCCGAGATACGCTGGATCGATACCCCCGAGGCCCTGGACGCCGCCTGCGCCGAGGTGGCCGACGCCGATGTCATCGCGCTCGATACCGAGTTCTTTCGCGAGAACACCTTCTATCCGGTGCCGGCGCTGATCCAGTTCTCCACCGGTGGCCCGGCCTGGCTGGTCGACCCCCAGGCGGTGGCCTGCACCGACGCCTTCCGCCGGCTGCTGGCCGAGGGGCCACTGAAGCTGGTTCACGCCGCCAGCGAGGACCTCGAGGTCTTCGCCGGCTGGGCCGGCGTCACCCCCTCGCCGCTGGTGGACACCCAGCTGGCCCAGGGCCTGCTGGGCGAGAACCCGGGCATGGGCTACCAGAAACTTGTCGAGCACTGGACCGGCCACACCCTGCCCAAGGACGAGACCCGCTCCGACTGGCTCAAGCGCCCGCTCTCCGAGACCCAGCAGGCCTACGCGGCCCTGGACGTGATCTACCTGATCGAGGTGTGGCATCAGCAGCGCGAGTCGCTGGAGCGCCACGGCCGCCTGGCCTGGCTCATGGACGACTGCGCCGAGCTGGTGGCCCAGGCGGGGCGCAACGGCGAGGCCGACGCCCAGTGGTACCTGCGCCAGCGCCAGCTGTGGCGCCTGACCCCGCGCCAGGTCGAGGCCTACCGCCGCCTGACCACCTGGCGGGAGGGAGAGACCCGGGCGCGCAACCTGCCGCGGGGCTGGCTGGTCCACGACCGGGTGCTCTATGCCATCGCCGAGGCGCTGCCCGAGAATCGCTTCGAGCTGGCCCGCATCGAGGACGTCAAGCCGAGTCTGATCAAGCGCGACGGCGATACCCTGCTGGCGCTGGTGGCCGAGGCGCGTCACCTGGACGACGCCGCGCTGCCGCCGTCCCAGCCGTCCCCCATGGCGCCGGAGTTCAAGCGGGTGCTCAAGGCGCTCAAGAAGGTGGTCAACGCCGAGGCCGAGGCCCAGGGCCTGGCGCCGGAGGTGCTGCTGCGCCGCCGGGACCTGGAGGCCCTGGTCATCGCCCATCTGGAACATGAACCGCTGCCGCTGCCCTCGGGCTGGCGCGGCGAGCGACTCAACGCGGGCCTGATCCGGGCCCTGGAGGAACAGCCCCGATGAATGACGATCGGATGCGCGGCGACAAGCTGCTGTGCGAGGTCTTCAAGAGCCCCCGCATGGACGAGATGTATCTCTACGTGGACAAGCGCGAGGGGGTTTCCCGGGTGCCCGAGCCGCTGCTCGAGCGATTCGGCAAGCCGGTGCCGTCGATGACCCTGATCCTCACCGCCGACAAGCGCCTGGGCCGCGCCCAGGCCGCCGACGTGATGGCAGCGATCCGCGAGAAGGGCTTCTACCTGCAGATGCCCCCCGCCAAGGAGGAGTACCTCCTCGATCTCTACCGCACCCCCACCGAGGCGCGTTATTGAGCTGGCTGAGCCTGGCAGTCACTGCCGGTGGGAAGGGGCGTCGGGGGCAAGCCGAAGAGGAGGTCCTATGCCAGGGACGGCATCGGTAGCGTACAGGGAGGTATTCACAGCGCCTCTCTCGCAGGCTTGTCCCCGGACCAGCCCCGTCGTCGCTTCTGCAAGATGGCAGGACAAACGGGAGACGTCATGAGAGAACGATTCTGGGAGCAGTACCCCCTCGAGGAGCTCACCGCCGAGGAGTGGGAGGCGCTGTGCGACGGCTGCGGCCAGTGCTGCCTGCTGAAGTTCCAGGATGACGAGAGCGGCGAGCTGGCGGTGCTCAACCTGGCCTGCGAGCTGCTGGACCTCCACAGCTGTCGCTGCAGCGACTACGAGAACCGCCTCGAGCGTGTGCCGGAGTGCACCCGGCTCACGCCGGCACTGATCGACCAGTTCCGCTGGCTGCCCCACTCCTGCGCCTACCGCCGGGTGGCAGAAGGGCGCAAGCTGGCCCGCTGGCATCCGCTGCTCTCCGGCGACCCGGAGCGGGTCCACCGCAAGGGCATCAGCGTGCGCAGCTTCGCCGTCACCAGCCGCGGGGTCCCCGAGGAGGAGTACGAGGACCATATCATCGCGGTGATTCCCATCGATTGACGGGACCCAGGCGGCATGAGGGCTATGCCTCGCGGTTTTCCATTCCCAGCGCCCAGAGGATATAGGCATCCTGGCGGGCGCCGTCGTGCCATGCCTTGAAGCGTCCCGAGGCACCGCCGTGGCCGGCGGCCATGTCGGTGCGCAGCAGCACGGCGCCGCGAGCGGTGCCCAGCTCCGTCAGCCGCGCGTAGAGCTTGGCGGGCTCCCAGTAGGGCACCCGGGTATCGTGCCAGCTGCCCTGCAGGAACATGGTCGGGTAGGGGGCCGCGGCCAGGTTGTCCAGCGGCGAGTAGGCGCGGATGCGCTTGCGGGCGTCGGGTTCGTCGGGATTCCCCCACTCGGTGTACTCGGCGGTGGTCAGCGGCAGGTCGGGGTTCTCCATGGTGCGCAGCACGTCCACGAAGGGCACGTCGAGCACCGCCGCACAGAACGCCTCCGGCGCCAGATTGAGGCTGGCGCCCACCAGCAGGCCGCCGGCACTGGCCCCGTAGGCGGCGATGCGCTCGCCGTCGCTGATGCCGTGCTCCACCAGGCAGTCCCGGGCGGCGAGGAAGTCCCGGAAGCTGTTGGCCTTGTGCTCCAGCTTGCCGGCCAGGTACCAGGGCTCGCCGCGATCGCCGCCGCCGCGTACATGGGCCACGGCGAAGGCCGCGCCGCGGGCCAGCAGCTCCAGGCGCGCCACGGAGAACCAGGGGTCGAGCACCTCGCCATAGGCGCCGTAGCCGTAGAGCAGCGTCGGCAGCGGGTGGCCCGCCAGGTCGGCGCGCATCACCACCGAGACGGGGATGCGCTCGCCGTCGTGGGAGGTCGCCCACAGCCGCTCGCAGGCGAGCTCCTCGGGCCGGAGGTCGCCGTGGATCGGCTGCTGCTTGAGCAGGGTGCGCTCGCCGCTGTCCAGGTCGTGCTCGATCCAGGTCACCGGCAGCACGAAGGACTCCTCGCGCAGGCGCAGGCGGCGCTGGTCGAAGTGGGGCGCATCGCCCAGCGCCAGGCTGCAGGGCGTCTCCGGCAGCGGCAGGCGCTCGTCCCGGGTGAGGCGATGCCCGGCATCGAACTCCATCACCCTGAGCCTGACCTGGGCCTCCTCATGGTCGCGCTCGGTGATCACCAGCCCCCAGGCGAAGGCGTCGACCCCCTCCAGGGTGTCCTCGTCGCGGTGGGGAATCAGCGGATGCCAGCGGTCGGCGTCGGCGGCGGCATCCAGTTGCGCCTCGTCGATCACGTCGAGACGGAAATGGGGCGCTTCGCGGTTGTGGAGCAGGTAGAAGTGGCCGGGCCGGTGGTCCAGGGAGAGCTCCACGCCGCTCTCCCGGGGGCGGAAGCAGCGTGGGGGAGTGGCCGGCGCCCGGGCCGGAATCAGGTAGCTCTCGCTGGTGTCCTTGGAGGCGCTCTCCAGCACCAGCCACTCCCGGGAGCGGGTCTTGCCGAGCCCCAACCAGAACTCCGGGTCCTCCTCGCGCAGCACCAGCGCAGGCTCACTCGCCACGCCCTCGGCCAGCGCCAGGCGCCAGACGCTCTCGGGGCGCTGGGTGGCATCGTAGCGGGTGAAGAACAGGGTAGCGTTGTCCTCGGCCCAGGTGAGCTCGGGGCCGATGCCCTCCAGCAGGCGCACCGGCTCGCCATCGGGGAGCCGGGTCAGGAAGAGGTCGAACATCTCGTCCCCGGTGGTGTCCTCGGTCCAGGCGAGCCAGCGCTCGTCGGGAGAGAGGGCCATGTCGCCGAGCTCCAGGAAGTCGTGGTCGGCGGCGCGGGCCTCGAGATCCAGGAAGGGTGCGGCACGGTCCGGCTTGCCGTTGGGGTGGCGCCACCATACCGGGTAGTCGGCCTCGGCGGCGGTCTCGCTCCAGTAGGTGTAGTGGTCCAGCGGGGAGCGCAGACCGTGCACGGCCAGCTCGCGGCGGGCCAGGTGGCCGTGGTAGAGCCGCTCCACCAGGTCGTCCAGGGGGGCAAACCAGGCGGCGAACTCGGCGTTGGCCGCCTCGAGGAAGTCGGCGACCGCCGGCTCCTCGCGGTTCTCCAGCCAGTGCCACTCGGGGTCCTCCGGACGACGGAAGCGGGCCACCGGGGAGTCGGTGGCCGGGCTGTCGGGGCGATGCGGCGGCTGTGCTTTCATGGTGGGAGATGTACCATACTCAAGACTGTGAATAGAGAGGTGGCAATGCCAATTACCGATTCGATGACCCTACTATGGCTGGTCTACGCCGTCCTGTCGCTGGTGGTGCTGCTGACCGGCTACCTGGGCCTGGCCTTCCTGCCGCGGCTGCTGCGGCTGCCGATCACCTGGCTGGTGGCCGGCGTGATGTGGGTGCCGACGCGCTTCCATATGCCGCTGCTGGAGGAGGGGGAATTCTACACCGGTCTGGCGCCGGCGGTGGTGGTGGCCCTGGTGGGCTTCCTCGAGCGCGACAGCGGCCTGATGCTGCCGGCCCTGATGCTGACCGCGGCCGGTGCGGCGGCGGGCGTGGCCTTCGGGCTGCTGCTGGCCTGGCGTGGCGGCGACCGCGACCACTATGTCGACATGGATGACAACGAGGACGACGTGCCCCCTGCCAAGCCTGGCGGTGGCGGACGTCGCGAGCCGGTGATCGGCTGATCGCACGCCGAGCATCGGCCCAACAGGAGCCGATCAGCGGCTAAGGAGCCGGGCATGGCCGGGGCGTGGATGATGAGGTCGTGGAGGAGCCGTCGGGTGGGGCGTGGCTTCGCCGGCGTGCTGCTGGCGGGCCTGCTGTGGCTCGCGGCCGGGGCTGGGCTGGCGCAGCCGGTCGAGGAGAGCCCGGACGTGCGGGTGATCATCGATGTCTCGGGCAGCATGCGCAGCAACGATCCCGACCAGCTCGCGGCCAGCGCCCTGGAGCTGCTGTCCGCGCTGCTGCCGGACGGCACCCCGGCCGGCGTCTGGACCTTCGGCGAGCGCGTCGACAACCCGCTCCCGCTCGGCGAGGTCGACGACGAGTGGCGCGAGCGTGCCATGGCCCTGCGTCCCGCCCTGGTGGAGTACCAGCAGCACACCGACATCGAGGCCGCCGTGCGCAGTGCTGCCGAGAGCCCGGCCAACGGCTGGCGCCACCTGGTGCTGCTCACCGACGGCATGATCGACCTGGCGCCGGCACGGGGAGCCAAGCCGGAGATCGACCTCGCCTCGCGGCGTGCCCTGCTCGATGAGCTTGCCCCGGCGCTGGCGCAGCGCGGGGTGGTGGTGCACGCCATCGCCTTCTCCGACGAGGCCGACCTCCGCCTGGTGGAGCGCCTCTCCCGCACCACCGGCGGCCTGCCGGCCCTGGTGCAGTCCCCGGAGAGCCTGCTGGGTGCCTTCGTGGATATCGTCGAGCGCATCTTTCCCGCCGACCAGGTGCCCCTGGCCGAGGGGCGCTTCGCCATCGAGCCCGGCGTCGAGGCCTTCTCGGCGCTGCTCTTCCACGCCCCGAACGGCGACCCCCTGATCCTGGTGGCCCCGGACGGCACGCGCTTCACGCCCGATTCGCCGCCGCCCGGCGCCCGCTGGCAGGTGGAGCCCCGCTTCGACCTGCTGCGGGTGCCGGACCCCGCCCCCGGCGAGTGGCGCGTAGAGGGGGAGATCGCCGACGACAGCCGCATCGGGGTAAGCGGTGCGGTGAGTCTGCAGCTGGCGCCGCTGCCGGCCGTCCTGAACCCGGGGCAGACGCTGCCGCTGGAGGCCTGGCTGGCCCGCGGCGGTGAGCCCTGGCAGGAGGCCCCGGAGGATCTCGCCATCAGCGTGACCCTGCTCGATGCCGAAGAGGCGCCGCGGGCGGAGGTCTGGCTGGTCCGTCAGGGCGAGCGCTTCGTCGGTGAGCTGACGGTGCCGGAGCTCTCCGGAGCCGCCCGCCTGCGCTTTCAAGCCCGGGGGGAGGGGATCGACCGCCTGCGCGACCTGGCGGTGAACGTGCAGCCGCTGCTGAGCCTGCTGGACGAGGCCGAGGAGGGCCACGGGGTTGGCGACTCGCGCCTGGCACCCCTGGGCGAGCGCTTCCACGAGGATCTTGCCACCGGCCGCGAGGGCGAGGCGGTGCCCGACAGCGCCGCCGACCGCTTCATCGATTTCATCCACGACCTGCCGGCCCATGCCGCCACCCTGTGGCGCGAAGGCCGGCCCTGGCTCGAGCGCCGTGGCGCGGCCTTTGCCGGCGACCCGCGCCAGTGGGTGGTGGCGGGCCTGGTGGTCGTGCTGCTGCTGACCCTTTTGGCCCTGCGCCGGACCCGGCGGCGTCGCCGGGTCGTCCACCGGGAGGAACCCCATGTGTGAGCTTTTGGGCATGAGCGCCAACGTGCCCACCGATATCTGCTTCAGCTTCACCGGCTTCCTGCATCGCGGGGGCGGCACCGGCCCCCATCGCGATGGCTGGGGCATCGCCTTCTACGAGGAGGGCGGCTATCGCGACTTCCGCGACCCCCACCCCTCGGTGCATTCGCCCATCGCCCGGCTGATCACCGACTACCCGATCAAGTCGAACATCGTCATCAGCCATATTCGCCAGGCCAACGTCGGCCAGGTGCGCCTGGCCAACACCCACCCCTTCGTGCGCGAGATGTGGGGCAGCCCCTGGTGCTATGCCCACAACGGCCAGCTCGAGGGTTGGCGGGGCCTGCCGCTCAGCTTCTACCGCCCGATCGGGGATACCGACAGCGAGCACGCCTTCTGCTGGCTGCTGGGCGAGCTGCGCCGCTGCTTCCCGGAGCGCCCGCAGAGCGACGCCGAACGCGAGGGGCGGTGGCGGCTGCTCCACCAGCTCTGCGAGCGCCTGCGCGGCCTCGGGGTGTTCAACCTGCTGCTGGCCGACGGCGACTACCTCTACACCTTCTGCTCCACCAAGCTGGCGCATATCACCCGGCGGGCCCCGTTCGGCCGCGCCAGCCTGTCGGACGCCGAGCTCACCGTGAACTTCGCCGAGCACACCACGACCCACGACATCGTCTCGGTGATCGCCACCGAGCCGCTCACCGACAACGAGGCCTGGGAGCGCATGGTCCCGGGGGAGCTGCTGGTATGGCGGGATGGCGTGATCCAGGCGCGCTACGGCCGCCGCGAAGCGTGAGACCTGCCGGTTGGTCTTTGCGGCGGGAATGGCCCAGGCTGTGGGCAAGGTGGCCAGGACGGAGCGGTTTCAATCCATTGTTTCAATCGATCGTTTTACACTCCGAGTTGGCCGGTTTAAAGTAGGGCCCCGGGACAACAACAAGCGCCGGTGGTCCATCGGCGACTCAGCGGAGAGACGTGATGAGTGAGCATGCCAACGCCCCGATCCTGTCCGGCCCCGAGCTCAAGGGGATGGAAGAGTACGGATCGGTCAACGATGTCTTCCAGGCGGCGGTCAAGCGCTATGCCGACAAGCCGGCCTTCAGCTGCATGGGGCAGACCCTGAGCTTCGCCGATCTTGACCGCCTCTCCGGCGATTTCGCCGCCTGGCTGCAGCACGAGACCACCCTGCAGCCCGGCGACCGCATCGCCATCCAGCTGCCCAACGTGCTGCAGTTCCCGGTGGCGGTGTTCGGCGCCATGCGGGCGGGCATGGTGGTGGTCAACACCAACCCGCTCTATACCGAGCGGGAGATGGCCCACCAGTTCAAGGATTCCGGCGCCAAGGCAATCGTGATCCTGGCCAACATGGCCGACAAGCTCGAGAAGATCCTCGACCGCACCGATATCCAGCACGTGGTGGTGACCCAGCTTGGCGACCTGCACGGCTTCCCCAAGCGTCCGCTGATCAACCTGGTGGTCAAGCACGTCAAGAAGATGGTGCCCGCCTATCGGCTTCCCGGCCACACGCCGTTCCGGCAGACGCTGAAGGAGGGGGCCGCCCGCCAGCACCGCGACGTCAAGCGCGAGCTGGATGACATCGCCGCCCTGCAGTACACCGGGGGCACCACGGGCCTCGCCAAGGGCACCATGCTGACCCACCGCAACCTGGTCGCCAACATGCTCCAGGCCGGGGAGGCGATCGGCAAGGGGCTCAATAACGGCGAAGAGGTGGTGATCGCGCCGCTGCCGGTATACCACATCTACACCTTCACGGTGAACTGCCTGTTCCTGATGGAGACCGGCAACCACTCGATCCTGATCACCAATCCGCGCGATCTGCCCAACTTCGTCAAGGAGCTCAAGGGGCTCCAGTTCACCGCCTTCATTGGCCTGAATACCCTGTTCAACGCCCTGTGCAACCGCGAGGACTTCCGCGCCCTGGACTTCTCTAAGCTGCACCTGACCATCTCCGGCGGCATGGCGCTGACCAAGGCGGCGGCGGAGCGCTGGAAGGAGGTCACCGGCTGCGACATCGCCGAGGGCTACGGGCTCACCGAGACCTCGCCGGTGGTCAGCTTCAACCCGGTCGACGCCATCCAGCTCGGCACCATCGGCAAGCCGGTGGCCGGCACCCGGGTCAAGGTGGTGGATGCCGACGGCAACGACCTGCCCTTCGGCGAGCCGGGCGAGCTCTGCGTGCAGGGGCCCCAGGTGATGAAGGGCTACTGGAACCGCGACGACGAGACCATCAAGGTGATCGACGACGACGGCTGGTTCCACACCGGCGACATCGCGGTGCTCCAGGAGGACGGCTATATTCGCATCGTCGACCGCAAGAAGGACATGATCCTGGTCTCGGGCTTCAACGTGTACCCCAACGAGGTGGAGGATGTCGTCGCCACCCATCCGGGCGTGCTGGAGTCCGCGGCGGTCGGCGTGGAGGACGAGAGCAGCGGCGAGGCGATCAAGCTCTTCGTGGTGCCACGCACGGATGACCTCGACCCCGACGAGCTGCGCGCCTGGTGCAAGAAGGAGCTGACCGGCTACAAGGTGCCCAAGTACGTGGAGCTGCGCGACGAGCTCCCGAAAACGAATGTCGGCAAGGTGCTGCGCCGTCAGCTGCGCGATGAGGAGCGCGAGAAGGCCAAGGCCGCTTCCTGAACCGCCGATAGCCGCTGCCTGGCCGGGCCATAGCCAGCCTCAATGGCCCGGATTAGGCGCCGCCCAGGCGGCGGCGTTACAATGACCTGCCCGTTCCGGCTCCCCGGTGCGGGCAGTTTTCCTTTGTTGCCCTCCACCCCCGGAGCCGCCGTGTCCGACGTGACCACCGACCCTTCTCTCGCCACCGATGCCCTGACCGATGCCGACCGCCTGCGCGCCCTGCGCCAGGCCCTCGACGGCGTGCTGCTGCGTGACCGCGCGTCGCTCGACAAGCGCCTGCACGGCCTGGCGCGGCGGCTGAAGGAGGGCAAGCCGGTGGATCGCGGCCTGGGCGAGGTGGAGCAGGCCGTGGCGCGCTCCCGGGAGGCGGTGGCGCGACGCGCGGCCCGCCCGGTGACGCTCAACTATCCCCCCGAGCTGCCGGTGGCGGAGCGCCGCGAGGAGATCCTCGACGCCCTGCGCGACCACCAGGTGGTGGTGGTGGCTGGCGAGACCGGCTCCGGCAAGACCACCCAGCTGCCCAAGATCTGCCTGGAGCTGGGGCTGGGTCGCCGCGGGCTGATCGGCCACACCCAGCCGCGGCGGCTGGCGGCGCGCTCGGTGGCCGCGCGGCTGGCCGAGGAGCTCGAGACCCCGCTAGGGGAGCAGGTCGGCTACCAGGTGCGCTTCACCGACCAGAGCAGCGACCAGACCCTGGTCAAGCTGATGACCGACGGCATCCTTCTGGCGGAGACGCGCCACGATCCCGATCTCACCCGCTACGAGGTGATCATCATCGATGAGGCCCACGAGCGCAGCCTCAACATCGATTTCCTGCTCGGTTACCTGAAGCGCCTGCTGCCGCGTCGCCCCGACCTCAAGGTGATCATCACCTCGGCCACCATCGATGTGGAGCGCTTCGCCGCCCACTTCTCCCGGCCCGGCAGGGGCGAGGCGCCCGACCGCCCGGCACCGGTGGTGGAGGTCTCCGGACGCACCTTCCCGGTGGAGCTGCACTACCGCCCGCTGGTGCGCGAGGCCGAGGACGAGGAGGATCGCACCCTGCAGGAGGGCATCCTGCATGCGGTGGAGGAGATCGAGCGCATCGAGCGCGACAAGCGCTGGCTCCATGGCCCCCGCGACATCCTGGTGTTCCTGCCCGGCGAGCGGGAGATCCGCGAGACCGCCGATACCCTGCGCCGGGCCGACCTGCGCGGCACCGAGATCCTGCCGCTCTATGCGCGCCTCTCCAATGCCGAGCAGAATCGCGTCTTCGCGCCCCACGCCGGGCGGCGCATCGTGCTGGCCACCAACGTCGCCGAGACCTCCCTGACCGTGCCGGGCATCCGCTACGTGATCGACCCTGGCCTGGTGCGCATCAGCCGCTACAGCTACCGGGCCAAGATCCAGCGCCTGCCGGTAGAGCCGGTCAGCCAGGCCAGCGCCAACCAGCGCATGGGGCGCTGCGGCCGCGTGGCCGAGGGGGTCTGCATCCGCCTTTATGACGAGGAGGACTTCCTCGCCAGGCCGGCGTTCACCGACCCCGAGATCCGCCGCACCAACCTCGCCTCGGTGATCCTCTCGATGCTCTCGCTGAACCTCGGCGACATCGAGGCCTTTCCCTTCGTCGACCCGCCGGATTCGCGTTTCGTCACCGACGGCTTCCGACTGCTCTTCGAACTGGGCGCGGTGGACGAGGGCGGGCGACTCACCCCGACCGGCCGCAAGCTGGCCCGGCTGCCCATCGACCCGCGCCTGGCACGCATGGTACTGGCCGGCGCCGAGCAGGGCGGCCTGCGCGAAGTGCTGATCGTGGTGGCGGGCCTCGCCGTCCAGGACCCCCGCGACCGCCCGGCCGAGAAGCGCCAGGCCGCCGACCAGGCCCACCGCCGCTGGCAGGACCCGGACTCCGACTTCGTGGCGCTGCTCAACCTCTGGGACGGCGTCGAGGCGGCCCGGGAGGCGCTCTCCGGCAACCAGCTCAGGCGCTGGTGCAAGGAGCACTACATCAACTACCTGCGCCTGCGCGAATGGCACGACACCTTCCGCCAGCTGCGCCAGCTGCTGCGCGACATGCAGATCGAGGTGCCGCCGCCGGCGCCCTGGCCGGTTTCCGAGGAGGGCAGCGCCGAGGAGGGCGATGAAGAGAAGGCGCGCCAGGAGCGCCGTCGCCGCCAGGCCGCCACCCTGCACCGGGCGCTCTTGCCCGGGCTGCTCTCCCACCTCGGGCTTCTCACCGAGAACCGCGAGTACCTGGGCGCGCGCAACCGCAAGTTCGTCATCCATCCGGGGTCGGGGCTCGGCAAGAAGTCGCCCAAGTGGCTGATGGCCTTCGAGCTGGTGGAGACGACGAAACTGTTCGCCCGCACCGTGGCGAAGATCGACCCCGAGTGGATCGAGCCGCTGGCCGGGCACCTGGTCAAGCGCAGCTACGCCGAGCCCCACTGGGAGATGAAGCGTGCCCAGGTGATCGCCAAGGAGCAGGTGACCCTGTTCGGGCTGCCCATCGTGGCCGGGCGGCGGGTACACTACGGCCCCATTGCGCCCGCCGAGGCCCGCGAGCTCTTCATTCGCCGCGCCCTGGTGGAGGGGGAGTTCCGCACCCGCGGCGACTTCTTCGCCCACAACCGCGCGCTGGTCGAGGAGGTCGAGGACCTCGAGGACCGGGCCCGGCGTCGCGATATCCTGGTGGACGAGGAGACCCTCTTCGCCTTCTACGACGAGCGCCTCCCCGAGGGCATACATAACGGCAAGGGCTTCGAGGCGTGGCGCAAGCAGGCCGAGGCCGAGAACCCCGCGGTGCTCAAGTTCGACCGCGCCGCCCTGCTGGCCCGGGAGGCCAGCGAGGTCACCGAGGCCGACTACCCGGACGAGCTGGCCCTCAACGGGGTGCGCTATCCGCTTGCCTACCACTTCGAGCCCGGCGCCCAGGACGACGGGGTGACCCTCACCGTGCCCGCCGCCATGCTGCCCCAGCTGCCCCTGGCGCGGCTCGAGTGGCTGGTGCCGGGCCTTTTGCGCGAGAAGTGCATCGCGCTGATGAAGTCGCTGCCCAAGGCGATTCGCCGCCAGGTGGTGCCGATTCCCGACTGGGTGGATGCCGCCCTGGAGACCCTCGTCCCCGACGACGTGCCCCTCACCGAGGCGCTGGGCGAGTTCCTGCGCCGGCGCACCGGGGTGCGCCTCCACCCCGACGACTGGCAGCGTGACCAGCTCGAGCCCCACCTGGTGATGAACCTGCGGGTGGTGGACCATGAGGGCAACACCTTGGGCCAGGGCCGCGATGCCTGCGAGCTGGAACGCCGCTTCGAGGCGGCGGCGGGGCAGGGGGCCCGGGCGCTGGCCGCCGAGGCACGCCTGGAGGCGCCGGTGGAAGGGCTGCCCGAGGCCGCGCTGCCGGAGTCGCGAGTGACCACCCAGGCGGGCATCCGGGTCGAGGCTTTCCCGGCCCTGGTGCCGGAGGGGGAGGCCTTCCGGGTCGAGCTCTTCGACCACCCCGACAAGGCCCGCGAGGCCCATCGCGACGGCATCGTGCGCCTGGCCATGCGCCGCCTGCCCGACCAGGTGCGCGAGATCGAACGCCTTAAGGGGCTCGGCACCTGTGCGCTGCTGTTTGCCAAGGTGGGCAGCAAGCGCCAGCTGACCGACGACGTGGTGCGGGCGGTGTTCACCCGGGGGGTGGCGCAGGACCCGCTGCCGCGCTCGGCGGCCGAGCTCGAGGCGCGCCTGGCGGCGACCCGAGCCGAGCTCCTGCCCCGTGCCGAGGCCCTGGTGGTCACCCTGGAGGCCGCCCTCAAGGGCCACCTGGCGGTCACCAAGGCGTTGAAGGGCAACCTGAACCTGGCGCTGGCGCTGGTATACAGTGACCTCAAGGGACAGATGGCGCGGCTGGTGCACCCCGGCTTCGTCAGCGAGGCCGGCGAGTGGCTCGACGAGTACCCGCGCTACATGGAGGCGGCCCAGATCCGCCTGGAGAAGGCGCCCCGTGAGCGGTTGCGCGACCAGATGCACATGCAGGAGATCCAGGCCCTGGAGGCGCGCCTCGAGGCCCGCCTTCAGAGCGAGCGGCGCGGCGGCATGGCGCCCCCGGCGCTGGCCGAGTTCCGCTGGTGGATCGAGGAGCTGCGTGTCTCGCTCTTCGCCCAGCAGCTGGGCACGAAATTTGCGGTCTCTGCCAAGCGTCTCGAGAAGCGCTGGGCGGAGATCACCGGGCGCCCCTGAGCGCCCGCATGAACAGCGGCCGCGGCGAGCGGCCTTGGCGGCTTTCGCCGTGAAAGGGAGAACGTATGACCAACGTCGTGATCACCGGCACAGGACTCTTCACGCCGGAGCACACCATCGACAACGATGCCCTGGTGGCCTCGTTCAATGCCTGGGTGGACGCCGAGAACGCGCGCCGTGCCGAGGCCGGCATCGAGGAGCGCCTGGCGCACTCGAGCAGCGAGTTCATCGTCAAGGCCTCGGGCATCCACAGCCGCCATGTGCTCGATGCCGAGGGCATCCTCGACCCCGAGCGCATGCGCCCTCGGCTGCGCGAGCGCAGCAACGACGAGCCCTCCATCCAGTGCGAGATGGGGGCCGTGGCGGCCCGCCAGGCCCTGGCCCGTGCCGGGGTGGAGGCCGCCGACATCGACCTGGTGATCGTCGGCTGCTCCAACCTGGAGCGCCCCTATCCGGCGGTGGCGGTGGAGCTGCAGGCCGCGCTGGGCGCCGGCGGCTACGCCTTCGACATGAACGTGGCCTGTAGCTCGGCCACCTTCGCCATCGAGACTGCGGCCAACGCCATCCGCGCCGGCAGCGCCCGCCGGGCGCTGGTGGTCAACCCGGAGATCTGCTCGGCGCACCTCAACTTCCGCGACCGCGACAGCCACTTCATCTTCGGCGACGCCTGCACCGCCATCGTGCTGGAGCGCGACGACCTGGCCACCAGTGAGGCGCGCTTCGAGATCCTCGGCACGCGCCTGGTGACGCGCTTCTCCAATGCCATCCGCAACAACGCCGGCTTTCTCAACCGGGTCACCGACGCGGACCCCCAGGCGCTGGACAAGCTCTTCGTCCAGGAGGGCCGGCGGGTCTTCAAGGAGGTCTGCCCCCTGGTGGCGGCGCTGATCGGGGAGCACCTGCAGGCGCTGGGCTTCTCCGGCGACGACCTGGCGCGGATGTGGCTGCACCAGGCTAACCGCCACATGAACGACCTGATCGCCCGCCGGGTGCTGGGCCGCGAGCCCAGCGAGCAGGAGGCGCCGATCATCCTCGACCGCTACGCCAACACCAGTTCGGCGGGCTCGATCATCGCCTTCCACCTGCACCATGATGACCTTACCGCCGGAGCGCTGGGGGTGATCTGCTCCTTCGGGGCGGGCTACAGCGCCGGCAGCGTGGTGGTGAAACGTGTCTGACGCCCAGCCAACCATTCGCGAAACGAGCCGCAAGGAGAGCAGGATGACAGCCACTACGACAGGAAGGTGGGGCAGGGCGGCGGCGGGTCTGCTGGCCGTGGCGATGCTGGCCGGCTGCGCCAGCACCGCGACCATCGAGGAGCGCCATCCCGATGACCCCTGGGAGGGCTTCAACCGGCGGGTGTTCGCCTTCAACGATGCGCTGGATCGCGCCGTGCTGAAGCCCACCGCGCGGGGCTATCGGGCGGTGACGCCCCAGCCGGTGCAGACCGGGGTGGGCAACTTCTTCTCCAACCTGGGCGAGCCGCGCACGGCGATCAACAGCCTGCTGCAGGGCAAGCCGGGCAACGCGGGCATCGCCATGTCGCGCTTCCTGATCAACACCACCGTCGGCATCGGCGGCCTATGGGACTTCGCCACCCATATGGAGATCACCGGCCGCGACGAGGACTTCGGCCAGACCCTGGCCGTGTGGGGGTGGGAGGAGTCACGCTACCTGGTGCTGCCCCTCCTGGGACCGAGCACGGTGCGCGATACCGGTGGCCTGCCCGCCGACATGTACAGCTATCCGACCACCTACATCGAGGATGACGAGACGCGCCTCGGCCTTACTGCGCTGCGCATCATCGATACCCGGGCGGGGCTGCTCGACCAGGAGGAGCTGATCCGCGGCGACCGCTACAGCTTCATCCGCGATGCCTGGCTGCAGCGGCGTCGCTTCGAGATCAATGACGGCGAGACGGGCGATGACCCCTTCGCCATGGACGACTTCGATTTCGACGACACGGATTTCGACGACGCGGACTTCGACGACGCCGACGTCGATGACGCCTTCTCCGACTGAGGCCCCTTTCCATGGACCGTCCCAAGCAGCTGATCGGTGTGATCGACGCCCCCGGCCCGGCGCGCAACGCCCTGGCCGAGGCCATCGCCCGTGATGGCCTGGCAGTGATCGCCGCCGACAGTCCCGATGAGCTGCCAGCGGGGGTCTCGCTGGTGGTGGCCCATGCCCGGGCGCTCTCCGAGGAGCAGTGGGCGCCGCTCTGCGCGCGCCTGCCGACCCTGGTGGTCAGCGATAGCCGCGAGTCCCCCGGGCTGCTCTCCGCAGTGGATGCCGGCCTCGTCGACTACATCGTCGAGCCGCTGCGCCACGGCCAGCTGCTGCGGCGAATGATCCGCAAGGTGATCGAGCTGCGCCGCCTGGAGGAGGCGCGGCGCGAGGATCAGGCGCGCCTCGAAGAGCTCAACGAGAGCCTGGAGACCCACCTGGCGATGCTGCGCCTCGACCAGCAGGCCGGCGGCCAGATCCAGCGCAAGCTGCTGCCGCCGCGCCCCCAGACCTCGGGGGGCGTCACCTGCGACTACTGGTTTGCCCCCTGGCTCTATCTCTCCGGCGACTTCCTGGATTTCCAGCGCCTGGACGAGCGCCATCTGCTGTTCTATTTTGCCGATGTCTCTGGCCATGGTACCTCCTCGGCCTTCGTCACCGTGCTGCTCAAGTACCTGGCCAACCGCTGGCAGGGCGAGTGGGACGGCACCGCGCCCGAGGCCCTGCCACCGCGCTGGCTGAGCGATCTCAACCGCGAGCTGCTGGACACCGGCATCGGCAAGCATGCGACCCTGTTCGTCGGGGTCATTGACCTCGAGCGCCGCTATCTGCACTATTCGCTGGGCGCACAGCTGCCCATGCCCCTGCTGGTGGCGGATGGCGAGGTCCGGCCACTGTCCGGCGAGGGCATGCCGGTGGGGCTGTTTCCCGGTGCCGACTACCCCACCCTGGGGTGTTCGCTGCCCGAGAACTTCCGCCTTTGGCTGTGTTCGGATGGAGTATTGGAATGCCTGCCGGGCGAAACGCTCGACACGCGGCTCAGGGAGCTCGAGCAGCGGGTGCTGGCCAGCGAGACGCTGGAAGACCTGCGGGCCAGTCTGGCCCTCGGCCATCTGGCCAGCGGTGACGATGTCGGTATGAATACGGCCATCGAGGCACTGCCCGACGACCTGACGATCATGATGTTGAGCGGATTTGGCAATGTTGATTTCTGAAGGGCGCATCAAGGCGGCATTCGACGCTGGCGTCTTCGTCCTCAAGCTATGTGGCGACGTGCGCCTGACCCTCTGCGCGACCCTGGACCGCCAGGCCGAGCAGCTCGCCCAGACCCCCGGGCTCACCACGCTGATCATCGATCTGCGCGATGCTACCAACGTGGACTCCACTGCACTGGGCTTTCTGGCCAAGGTGGCCATGGCGGTGAAAGGCCGTCTGGCCGAGCGCCCCACCATCGTCGCCGACAATCCCGACATCCAGCGCATGCTCGACGTCATGGGCTTCGCTCGCTACTTCACCCAGGTGGAGGCGCCCATCACCGAGGTGTGCGAGCTGTGCGACCTGCCGGAGATCCCCTGTGACGTGGAGGAGACCCGCCAGCGCATCCTCGAGGCCCATCGCATCCTGATGCGCATGAACGAGCACAACCGGGAGGAGTTCCAGCCCCTTGTAGAGATGCTCGAGGCCCAGGAGGCCACCTCCCACCCCCACTGATCCGGGCCTTCTCCCTCCGCGTCGCTACGCCCGGCGCAGCTCGCCCAGCAGCGCCTCCAGCCTGCGCTGGTCCTCCATGAACTTGCGGATGCCCTCGGCCAGCTTCTCGGTGGCCATGGCGTCCTCGTTCATGTGCCAGCGATACTCGGCTTCGTCCAGGGGCTCGAGGCCGCTGGTTTCTGCGTCCTCGGGGACCAGGCGGCGCTCGAGGGTGCCGCGGGTGTCGGCCAGCTCGCCGAGCAGTGCAGGGGAGATGGTCAGTCGGTCGCAGCCAGCCAGCGCCAGGATCTCCCCCGCGTTGCGAAAGCTCGCCCCCATCACGATGGTGTGGTAACCATGCCCCTTGTAGTGCTCGTAGATGCGCTTGACCGACTGCACGCCGGGATCGCGGTCGCCGCTGAAGTCGGCCTCCGGCGACTGGGCCCTGTGCCAGTCCAGGATGCGTCCCACGAAGGGGGAGATCAGCGTCACTCCGGCGTCGGCGCAGGCCTGGGCCTGGGCGAAGCTGAACAGCAGGGTCAGGTTGGTGTGGATGCCCTCGCGCTCGAGCTGCTGGGCGGCGCGGATGCCCTCCCAGGTGGCGGCGATCTTGATCAGGATGCGCTCCGGCCCGATGCCGTGGCGGGCGTAGCGCTCGATCAGCGAGCGGGCCCGGGCCAGGGTGGCGTCGGTGTCGAAGGAGAGCCTGGCGCTCACCTCAGTGGAGACATAGCCCGGCACCAGGGAGCTGATCTCGCTGCCGATCTCCACCGCCACCGCGTCCAGGGCGTCATCGAGGTCCGTCGCGCGGCGGGCGATCTCGGCCAGGCGCTCGCGGCGCCCCTTCAGCTGGGCGGCCTGCAGGATCAGCGAGGGGTTGGTGGTGGCATCGGTGGGTTCGAACCGGCGGATGGCGTCGATGTCGCCGGTATCGGCGACCACGATGGTCATCTTCCGGAGTTGCGAGAGCAGGTCGTCGGCCATGGGGTAGGGCTCCTGGGGAAAGGGGAAGATCACTCTATCAAGCCAGTATGACAGGGAACAGGGACCGGCAGGGAAGGCGACGATAGGCTATGATTAGCGGCCTATCTATACATGCCAAGACATGCCAAGGAGTCTCCTTGACCCTCGACGCCCGACGCGTGGCGCTGCTGGTGGCCGCCAACACCGCTCTGGCGCCCTTTGCCATCGACGCCTACCTGCCCGCCATGGCGGCCCTGGCCGATACCGTGGGCGCCAGCATCCACCATACCGAGCTCTCGCTCTCCGCCTTCCTGGCCGGTTTCGCCCTCGGCCAGCTGCTGTTCGGGCCGCTCTCCGATCGCATCGGCCGCAAGCCCGTGCTGCTCGGCGGCCTGGTGGTCTTCCTGCTGGCGAGCCTGGCCATCACCACGGTGGGCTCGCTGTCCGAGCTGCTCGCCTGGCGCTTCGTCCAGGCCCTGGGCGGTGGGGCCACGGTGGTCAACTCGGCGGCCATCGTGCGCGACTGCTTCAGCGGCCGCGAAGCGGCCAAGGTGATGTCCACCATGGCGATCATCATGCTGCTGGCCCCGCTGGTGGCCCCGCTGGTGGGCAGCGGCCTGCTCTATCTGGGCGAGTGGTGGCTGATCTTCGTCTTCCTGGCGGTCTATGCCGCCTTCCTGATGTGGTTGCTGGGTACCCGCTTGCCGGAGACCCGGGCCCCGGGGTCGCTCGTCGCCTCGCCGCGCCAGGTACTGGCCAACTACGCGAGCGTGCTGCGCCACCGCGAGGCCATGGGCTACATCAGCGCCGCCTCCATGTCCTTCGCGGGGCTCTTCGCCTTCATCACCGCCTCGCCTTTCCTCTATCTGGAGCACTACGGTCTCTCCCCCGGGCTCTATCCGCTGGTGTTCGGGCTCAACGTGGTCACCATGGCGGCCTCCAACCGGCTCAATATCCGGCTGCTGAGGTGGCGTTCGCCCCAGCAGAACCTGCGTCTCGGCCTGGGGATCCAGCTGGGGGTGGCCCTCGGCCTGGCGCTGGTGCTGGCCAGCGGGCTGGAGTCGCTCTGGACCGTGGTGCCGCTGGTCATGGTGTTCGCCGGCACCATCGGGCTGGTGGCCCCCAACGCCATCTCCGCGCTGCTCGACCACTTTCACCACATGAGCGCCACGGCAGCGGCCCTGCGGGGGAGCATCCAGTTCTCCTGCGGGGCCCTGGCCGGGGTGCTGGTGGGGGCCTTCGAGGTGGACAGCGCCTGGCCCATGGTGGGCACCATGCTCGGCGCCGCCCTGCTGGGCAACCTGGGGCTGAGGCGGCTGGCGGGGCGGGCCGGCCATGGTTGAGCTGCTGCTCTCCGGCGTCGACATGACGCTGCCGGTGTGGCTCGGCTGCGCCGCTACGCTGGCCCTGGGGGCCTTCGTGCAGCGCAGCACCGGCTTCGGCCTGGCGGTGGGGGGGGCGCCGCTGCTGCTGTTGCTGGAGCCGCGCCTGGTGCCGGTGGTGCTGGTGCTGTTCGGTTTCACCGTGGCGCTTACCACCCTGCGCCACTACTGGCGCGAGGTGCAGCCGGGCGAGATCGCCACGGCCCTGGTGGGGCGGATTCCCGGCAACGCCCTGGGACTCTGGCTGCTGCTGGCCGCGCCCATGGCGGTGCTGGAAAAGCTCATCGCCGGCAGCGTGCTCTTCGCGGTGGCGGTGACCCTGTTCCGCTTCCGGCTGCCGGTCAATCGCGCCACCCTGTTCGGCGCCGGGGTCTTCTCGGGCATCTTCGGCACCATCGCCGCGCTGAGCGGCCCGCCCCTGGTGCTGCTGCTCCACGGCTTCTCCCCGGACCGCCTGCGCGGCACCCTCTCGGCCTTCTTCGTGGTCACCGCCCTGATGACGCTCGTCACCCTGGGCCTTGGCGGGCTGCTCAGGGCCTGGCATTTCGGCGTGGCGCTGACCTTCGCCCCGGGGGTGCTGGCCGGCAGCTGGCTTGCCGGCCGGGTGGCCCATCGCCTCGATCGACGCCTGCTTCAGGGGGCCTCGCTTTCGCTCTGCACCCTGGCAGCGCTGGGCCTGTTGCTATGACATCGTTCGGACACATCCATGTCACATAACTGAAACCCTCACCCTGCAGACTCCTCACTGCGAACGGCTGACACAGTCGACCCGAAGCCGAAGGACCCGAGTCCACCGGCCCCTACGCAGAGAGAGGATCTTCACGATGAACGTCAACAAGCGCACCCTGAGCGTTGCCCTGGCTGCCGGCCTGGCCGTCGGTGTCTCCACCGCTGCCATGGCGCGCGACACGGTCCAGATCGCTGGTTCATCCACCGTCCTGCCCTTCGCCAGCATCGTGGCCGAAGAGTTCGGTGCCAACTTCCCGCAGTTCAGCACCCCGGTGGTGGGCTCCGGTGGCTCCGGTGGCGGCCTGCGCCAGTTCTGCCAGGGCGTCGGCGAGAACACCATCGACATCGCCAACTCCTCTCGCGCGATCCGCAGCGCCGAGCTGGAGAACTGCATGGCCAATGGCGTCAACGAGGTCCTCGAGGTGATGTTCGGCTACGACGGCATCGTCTTCGCCTCTCGCGCCGACCGCGGCAGCTTCGCTCTGACCCCGGCCCACGTCTTCGCCGCCGCCGCCCAGCAGGTGCGTGTCGACGGTGAGCTGGTCGACAACCCCTACACCCGCTGGTCCGAGATCGATGCCGACCTGCCGGATCAGGAGATCGTGCTGGTCATTCCGGCCTCCAACCACGGCACCCGCGAGGTGTTCGAGGAGAAGGTGCTGCACATCGGTTGCGACAGCTACGAGATGGAAGGCGACGCCTGTGACGCCCTGCGTGGCGATGGCCGCATCATCGAGATCGCCGGCGACTACACCGAGACCCTGGCGCGCCTGGACGCCCAGTCCGATGCGGTGGGCGTGTTCGGCCTGAGCTTCTACGACCAGAACCGCGACCGCCTGCAGGTCGCCACCGTGGACGGCGTGACCCCGAGCCTCGAGACCATCGGCTCCGGCGAGTACCCGGTCTCCCGCCCGCTGTTCTTCTACGTCAAGGGCGAGCACCTCGACGTGATCCCGGGCCTGGCCGAGTACACCGAGTTCTTCCTCAACGAGATGGTCTCCGGCTTCGGCAGCCCGCTGGAGGACGCCGGCCTGATCCCGCTGGACGACGAGGAGCGTGCCGAGGCCCTGGAGCAGTTCCAGGCCCGCACCCTGGTCAGCGTCGAGTAAGGCCGTGATTCCCGGGGCAGGCAGGCGCCTGCCCCGGTTCGCCTATGCGGGGAACCCATGAATAACCTTGCCTTGATCGCCATCCTGCTGATCGTCATGGCCCTGCCCCACCAGGTCGGCCTGACGCGCAGTCGTGCGGTGGCAACCGACGGCGTGCGACTGCACTCGCGTCCCGGCTACTACGGCATGCTGGTGGCCCTCTGGTGTGGCCTGCCGGCCTTTGCCCTGTTCCTGCTCTGGAGCCTGGCGGGCGCCTCGCTGGTGGAGCTGCTGGTGGTTCGCCAGCTGCCCCCCGAGGTGGCGACCCTCAGCGAGCGGGAGCTCTCCACCTTCCTGCGCCGCGTCTCGGCGCTGGCCGCCGAGCGTGCCGTTTCCGGCACGCCCAGCGATATCGAACTGGCGGCTGCGGCCCATATGGCCAGCCTGCAGCAGCTCGGGCGGCTGATCGCCATTGCCGCCATGGCGGTGGTCGCCACCGCCGGCCTGGTGCTGGCGCGGGGCCGGATCTCACCGCAGCTGCGTGCCCGCAACCAGGTCGAGCGGGTGATCACCGTGACGCTGGCGCTCTGCTCCGGCGTCGCCATCCTGACCACCGTGGGCATCGTGCTCTCCATGGTGGGCGAGGCGATGAACTTCTTCCGCTTCATCAGCCCGATGGACTTCTTCTTCGGTACCACCTGGAACCCGCGCTTCAGCACCGCCGGCGACGCGGGGCAGGGGGAGTTCGGCCTGCTGCCGCTGCTGTGGGGCACCCTGATGGTCAGCACCATCGCCATGCTGGTCGCCGTGCCCCTGGGCCTGATGACCGCCATCTACATGGCCGAGTACGCTCCGGCCTGGCTGCGCAACGTGGCCAAGCCGGTGATCGAGGTGCTCGCCGGCATCCCCACCATCGTCTACGGCTTCTTCGCCCTGATCGTGATCGGCCCCTTCCTCTCCGGGCTCGGCGACATGGTGGGCATCAGCATCCGCACCACCAGCGCGCTCACCGCGGGCCTGGTGATGGGGATCATGATCATCCCCTTCGTCTCCTCGCTCTCCGACGACATCATCACCCAGGTGCCCAAGGCCCTGCGCGACGGGGCGTTGGGCCTCGGCGCCACCAAGTCGGAGACCATTCGGCAGGTAGTACTGCCGGCGGCGCTCCCGGGCATTGTCGGCGCCTTCCTGCTGGCCGCCAGCCGCGCCATCGGCGAGACCATGATCGTGGTGCTGGCGGCGGGCAACAACCCGGTGCTGCACGCCAACCCCTTCGAGGCGGTCTCCACCATCACGGTGACCATCGTCAATCAGCTGACCGGCGACATGGACTTCGCCAGCCCCCAGTCGCTGGTGGCCTTCGCCCTGGGCCTGACGCTGTTCGTCATCACCCTTGGACTGAACGTCATCGCCCTGGTGGTGGTGCGCCGCTACCGCCAGCAATACGAGTAACCGCCCGTGACCACTGACACCCTCACCATCGAAGAACGCAGCCGCCAGCGGCTGGAAACCATCGAGGCCTCCCTGGCGGGGCGCCACGCCCGCGAGCGACGCTTCCGTCGCCTGGGCCTGGCGGCGGTGGTCACCGGCATGGGCCTGGTGCTGATCCTGTTCGCCAGCATCCTCTCCCGCGGGGTGCCGGCCTTCTGGCAGGCCACCTTCCATCTGGACGTCCACTTCGACCCCGAACTGATTCGGGTCGAGGAGAAGCCGGTGCGCGCCTCCGGCGAGAGCGCCAGTGCCTTCCGCGAGCGCGAGCTGGCCTGGATGAGCCAGGTGGGCCTGGTCAACTGGCAGCAGATCATCGACGAGGCGCTCAAGACCGAGCTCGGCGAGATCGAGTCGCGCCAGACCCGTGACCTGCGCGCCCTGATCACCTCCGGTGAGCGCCATGCCCTGCGCGACCGTTTCATCGAGGACCCCTCGCTGCTGGGGCAGACGGTGACCGTCAAGATGCTGGCCTCGGCCAACGTCGACGTCTGGCTGAAGGGCAACATCGACCGCAGCCTGCCGGATCATCAGCAGCAGCTCAGCCCCCAGACCCGGGAGTGGGCCGACGAGCTATACGACCGCGGGGTGATCACCAACGCCTTCAGCACCGCGCTCTTCCTAAACACTGACTCGCGCAGCTCGCTGGCCTCGGCGGGCCTGGCCGGCGCCTTCATGGGCTCGCTGTTCATGATGCTGGTGGTGATCGTGCTCTCGGTGCCGATCGGCGTGGCCAGCGCCATCTACCTGGAGGAGTTCGCGCCGAAGAACCGCCTGACCGACCTGATCGAGATCAACATCAACAACCTGGCGGCGGTGCCCTCCATCGTCTTCGGCCTGCTGGGGGCGGCGATCTTCATCGGCTACCTGGGGCTGCCGCTCTCCGCGCCTCTGGTGGGGGGCCTGGTGCTGACCCTGATGACCCTGCCCACCATCATCATCGCCACCCGGGCCTCGCTGCGCTCCATTCCCGGTTCGATCCGCCAGGCGGCACTGGGCATCGGCGCATCGAAGGTCCAGACGGTCTTTCATCATGTGCTGCCGCTGGCGCTGCCGGGGATCCTCACCGGCTCCATCCTCGGTGTCGCCCAGGCTCTGGGCGAGACGGCGCCGCTGCTGCTGATCGGCATGAACGCCTTCGTCGCCAACGTGCCGGGCACCCCCCTGGAGCAGTCCACGGCCCTGCCGGTGCAGATCTACCTGTGGCAGGGCAACGAACTGCGCAACTTCTTCGAGGCGCGCACCTCGGCAGCCATCATCGTGCTGCTGGGCCTGATGCTGAGCCTCAATGCGCTGGCCATCTGGCTGCGCAAGCGATTCGAGACGAGGTGGTAAATGAACATGGTAACCAGCACCCCGGTACCCACCGGCCTCGGCGAGAGCCGGACCAGCAAGGCCTCCGATCGCATCAAGATGCGCGCCCGCGGCGTCAAGGTGCACTACGGCGAGACCGAGGCGCTCCACGGCATCGACGTGGACATCTTCGAGAACGAGGTGGTGGCCTTCATCGGCCCCTCGGGCTGCGGCAAGTCGACCTTCCTGCGCTGCCTCAACCGCATGAACGACACCATCCCGGGCTGCCGGGTGGAGGGCGAGGTGACCCTGGAGGGCCAGGACATCTACGCCCCCAACCTCGACGTGCTGCTGCTGCGGGCCCAGGTGGGGATCGTCTTCCAGAAGCCCAACCCCTTCCCCAAGTCGATCTACGAGAACATCGCCTACGGGCCGCGCCTGCACGGCCTCGCCCGGCGCAAGGCGGAGCTCGATGACATCGTCGAGAGCAGCCTGCGCAAGGCGGGGCTCTGGGAGGAGGTCAAGGACCGCCTCGACCAGCCTGGCACCGGGCTCTCCGGCGGCCAGCAGCAGCGCCTGTGCATCGCGAGGACCATCGCGATCAGCCCCGAGGTGATCCTGATGGACGAGCCCTGCTCGGCCCTGGACCCTATCGCCACGGCGAAGATCGAGCAGCTCATCGACGAGCTCTCCGACAGCTACACCATCGTCATGGTGACCCACAACATGCAGCAGGCCGCGCGCGTCGCCGACCGCACCGCCTTCTTTCACATGGGCGACCTGGTGGAGGTCGACAAGACCGACAGGATCTTCACCAACCCCAGTAACCAGCGCACCCACGACTACATCACCGGGCGCTTCGGCTGAGGAGGGTGGCACCCTGGCGGCGCTGCAGGCGTTAGGCATTCCGGTAGCGGGGCTGGCCAGCGACGGCGAGGATCCGCCCGCGCTGCGTCGGCCCGCCTGAGCCATCGCGACCTCCCCGGTTGCTGTCGACCCGGTGGGCTTTGGCGTAGGATTGATCTTTTGGAACCCCCCTACGAGGAACGCTTTGATTGCTCTCGAACCCGCTCGCCTGCTCAAGTGCCTGGGCGACGACACTCGCCTGCTGGTCACCCTGCTGATCCATCGGGAGGGCGAGCTGTGCGTCTGCGAGATGACCCATGCGCTGGGCGCGTCGCAGCCCAAGGTGTCGCGGCACCTGGCCCAGCTGCGTGCCTGCGAGCTGCTCAGCGATCGCCGCGAGGGGCAGTGGGTCTACTATCGCCTGGCCGAGGGGCTACCGGCGTGGGTCGAGGCGGTGCTCGTCGCCGCGCAGCAGGGCGAGGCCGCGCGGCTCGCCCTGCTGCAGCAGCGCCTGGCGGGGATGGGCAATCGGCCGGAGCGGTGTGCCACGCTGTGCTGATCAGGCCTTCCGTGAGGCGCCTCTACCGTAGGCGATAAAGAAGATCAGCACCGTCTGGATGATCATCGGGGACCCTACACCTAGCAGGCTTTGCCCTTCCCACCGATAACCTCCCCGGGCCTGCTATCATGCAGCCTCCTGACGCTGAGGATGCCCCGTGACCACCAGCCCGACCCTGCGACTCGACGGCATCGGCATCGGCACGCTATCGGCCGTGTCGCTGAGCGTCGCCGCCGGCGACATCCATTGCCTCTCCGGCCCCAGCGGCTCCGGCAAGAGCCGGCTGCTGCGCGCCGTGGCCGACCTCGAGCCCCATGCCGGCCAGGTGTGGCTGGGGGAGGTCGCCCAGTCGTCGTTGCCTGCCCATGCCTGGCGCGCCCGGGTGATGCTGGTGCCGGCGGAGAGCCAGTGGTGGGCGGACAGCGTCGGCGAGCACCTTCCGGCGTTTCCCGCCGCCGAGGACCTGGCGGCGCTGGGTTTCGAGGCGTCTGTGCTGGGCTGGCAGGTGTCACGGCTCTCCTCGGGGGAGAAGCAACGCCTGGCGCTGCTGCGCGCCATCGCTCAGGGACCTTCGGCGCTGCTGCTCGATGAGCCCACGGCCAACCTCGATGACGCCACCACCCGCCGGGTCGAGGCGTGGCTGATGGGCCATGCCCGTCAGCGCGGCTGGCCGGTGCTCTGGGTGGCCCACGACCCCGGCCAGATCGCCCGGGTGGCGAGCCGCCACTGGCGGATCGACGGCACCGAGCTCAGGGCAGAGGAGGTGGCGCCATGGAGGTGATACCGCTGGCCTGGTGGCAGCTGGCGCTGGCCGCGCTGATGGTGGTGGGGCTGGCCGGCTGTACCGCGGCCCTGCGCCTGGGGATGAGTCGCAGCCTGCTGATCGCCGCGGCTCGCACCGTGATCCAGCTGGGGCTGATCGGCCTGGTGCTGGAGGCGCTGTTCGCCGCCGAACGGCTGCTGTGGGTGGTGCTGATGGCGCTGGCCATGCTGCTGATCGCCGGCCGGGAGGTGATGGCGCGTCAGAAGCGGCGCCTGAGCGGCGGCTGGGCCTTCGGGATCGGCACCCTGGCGATGTTTCTCTCCTCGTTCACGGTGACCGTGCTAGCCCTCACCGTGATCATCGGCCCCGACCCCTGGTACCGGCCCCAGTACGCCATCCCGCTGCTGGGGATGCTGCTCGGCAACACCATGACCGGCGTGGCCCTGGCGCTGGATCGCCTCACCGACAGCGCCTGGCGCCAGCGGGCGGTGATCGAGAACCGCCTGATGCTCGGCGAGCCCTGGCAGGTGGCGATCGGCGACATCCGCCGCGAGGCGATGCGCAGCGGCCTGATGCCGATGATCAACGCCATGGCCGCCGCCGGGGTGATCAGCCTGCCCGGCATGATGACCGGCCAGATCCTGGCCGGCACCGCACCGGGACTGGCGGTGAAGTATCAGATCCTGATCATGTTCGCGATCACCCTGGGCACCGGTTTCGGCACCCTGGCGGCGGTGGCCGCGGGCAGCCGGCGGCTCTTCGACGACCGCGAGCGGCTGCGTCTCGACCGCCTGGTGGCGCCGCGGCGCTGATCAGGGGTGGGAGAGGAACGCCGCCACGATGGCCACGAGTGCTTCGGGGCACTCCCGGTGGGGCACGTGGCCGCAGGGCAGCAGGCTCGGCGCGGCGGGCCCGGGGGTCCGGGACGCGATGCGCCGGGGCTGGGCCAGGGAGCCGAACTCGTCGTGCTGGCCATGGATCGCCAGGGTCGAGCAGCGTACCCGCGCCAGGGCGTCGTCCAGGTGCCAGTCGTCGAAGGCCTCGGAGTGCCAGTTGTCGACCCAGCTTCTCAGCACCCACTCGGCCTTGTCGCCGTGGTAGCGCGCGAGCCGTCGCATCGCGTCCGGCTCGGCGAAGGCCGCCTCCGCCTCGCGGATGCCGGCCAGGGTGCGCGGCTCGAGGAAGGCCTGAGCGGCCACGGTGATCAGCTCCTCGCAGCCGTCGGCGTGCCGTCCCGCCGCCTCGATGGCCATGCTGCCGCCCACGCTGTGGCCCAGCGCCACGAAGCGCTCGAGCGCGAGGCTCTCGCGCAGGGTGGCGAAGGTCCCATTGGCCTCGTCGGCGACGAAGGTGGCCGGCTGGGGGCCGAGACAGGGCGACGACTCGCCGTAGCCGAGCCGGTCGTAGGCGATCACCTCGCGGCCGCTGGCCTCGGCCAGCCGGTCGGGAAAGCCGCGCCACAGCGCCACGCAGCCCAGCGAGTCGTGCAGCAGCACGATGGGGCTCTGCGCCGCCGACGTCGTCTCCGGCCGCCGGCGGACGGCGTGGATGCCGCCCCCCGGGGTCTCTAGGGTGAGGACCTCCATCAGTCGATCAGCTCGACCGCCACCGCGGTGGCCTCGCCGCCGCCGATGCACAGGCTCGCGATGCCGCGCTTGCCGCCGCGGGTGCGCAGGGCGTGGATCAGGGTGGCGATGATGCGCGAGCCGGTGGACCCGATGGGGTGGCCCTGGGCGCAGGCGCCGCCGAAGACGTTGACCTTGTCGTGGGGGATGTCGAGCCCGTCCATGGCCAGCAGGGTGACCACCGCGAAGGCCTCGTTGATCTCGAACAGGTCGACGTCATCCACGCCCCAGCCGAGCGTCTTCATCAGCTTGTCGATGGCACCCACCGGAGCGATGGTGAACTCGCTGGGGTGCTGGGAGTGGGTGCTGTGGCCCAGCATGCGCGCCAGGGGCTTGGCGCCGAGGCGATCCGCCGCTGCCTGGCTGGCCAGGATCAGCGCCGAGGCACCGTCGGAGATGGAGCTTGAGTTCGCTGCGGTGATGGTGCCCTCCTTGGCGAAGGCGGGGCGCAGCGAGCGAATCTTGTCCAGCTTGGCCTGGAAGGGCTGCTCGTCGTGGCTCACCACGCTCTCGCCTTGGCGGGTGGTGACGGTGACCGGGGCCATCTCGGCGTCCAGGTGACCGGCATTGGTGGCCGCCATGGCGCGCTCCAGCGAGGCGATGGCGAAGTCGTCCAGGCGCTCGCGGCTGTAGTCGCGGGCGCTGGCGACGTCCTGGGCGAAGACCCCCATCAGCTTGCCGGTTTCGGCGTCCTCCAGGCCGTCGAGGAACATATGGTCCTTCAACTCCCCATGGCCCAGGCGGTAGCCGGTGCGCGCCTTGGTCAGCACATGGGGGGCGTTGGACATGGACTCCATGCCGCCGGCCAGCATCACCTCGGCGCTGCCGGCGCGGATCAGGTCGTGGGCCAGCATGGTGGCCTTCATGCCGGAGCCGCACAGCTTGTTGATGGTGGTGGCGCCGATGGCATCGGGAATGCCGGCCTGGCGCATGGCCTGGCGGGCCGGGCCCTGCTTGACGCCGCCGGGCAGCACGCAGCCCAGGATGCCCTCGTCGATGCTGGCGGCGTCGATGCCGGCGCGCTCGATGGCGGCGCGGATGGCAACGGCGGCGAGCTCAGGCGCGGTCATGGTCGACAGGCTGCCGAGCATGCCCCCCATGGGGGTGCGGGCGGCGGAGAGGAAGACGATATCGCTGGAGTGGCTCATGGTGATTCTCCCGATGTGGCGTGCGGTTCCCGATGGAGCCGCCTTGTGATTGTAAGTCGAGATCGCGCGTTGGCCCGCGCTGCGTTGACCCACTGGCGGGGCTGTGCTTTTCTCAGGGTCAACCAAGCAAGCGCTAGTGTAAACGTCGATGAATGTAATGAATGAGTCACCGCGCCGCAAGGAACTGACCCGCCAGGCCGCCCAGCTGTTCGTCCAGGAGGGCTTCGACCGCACCACGGTGCGCATGCTGGCCCAGGAGATGGGCATCAAGTCCGGCAGCCTCTTCCATCATTTCCGCGACAAGCAGGAGATCCTCGCGGCGGTGATCGAGGAGGGGACCCAGAATGCCCTGGTCATCGCCCGCGAGGCCCTGGCCCGCTGCGACAGCAGCGCCGACGCCCGGCTGCACGCCATGGCGCGCGCCCACCTGGAGACCCTGCTCACAGACCGTAACGCCCACGTGGTAGCGCTCTACGAGTGGCGCCGCCTCGACCCCGATGCCCGCGCCCACCTGAGCCACCTGCGTGACGCCTACGAGGAGCTCTGGGAGCAGGTGATCGACGAGGCCCTGGCCGAGGGGCTGATCCACGGCGACCGCTTCCTGGTGTCGCGCTTCGTGATGGGCGCGCTCAACTGGACGGTGCGCTGGTACGACCCCGCAGGGCCTCGCACCCCCGACGACCTGGCCGACGAGCTGGTGGCGATGATCACCCGTCGTCCCGCCTGAGCCGCTCACCGCGCTTCCTCGCCGCCCCTTTCCTCGCCGCCCCTTTCCTCGCCGCCCCTTTCCTCGCCGCCCCTTTCCTGCCCGCCGCCGTCCGTCCCCGAGCCGCCCTCCGGCGGCTCGCTCGACCATGGTCTAGTCGCTTCACGAACGCCCGCTCTTGCCCTGTTCGCGAGGAGTCGCTAGCTTGGACCTAGCGCTTGATAGGTTGACGCTTACGTTAACTGAATCTATCCAGAGAGCCTACAACAACCATAAACCGCCAGATGAGGACCGTCATGAGCCCGCAAGCGAGCCTGCCCGACTATCGCGCCTACCTCGAGACCTTCTCCGTCGATGAGATGATCGCCCGCCTGGACGATCACCGTGACGGCAAGGCCAACGCCTTCGAATCCTGCTGCGGGCGCCACCTGCGCGCCGGCCGCGGCGATGTGCTGGCGCTGGTCCAGGAGGACACCCAGGGCAACGTCAACACCCTGACCTACGCCGAGCTGGAGGCCGAGAGCGCTCGGCTCGCCGGCTGGTTCGCCGAGCAGGGCCTGGGGGTGGGCGATCGCATCGCCTGCATGCTGCCGCGCTCCCCGCAGCTGCTGGTGGCGGTGCTGGCCACCTGGCGCATCGGCGCCGTCTACCAGCCGCTGTTCACCGCCTTCGGCCCGGATGCCGTGGACTACCGCCTGGGCCGCGCCGACACCAAGCTGGTGATCACCGATCACGCCAACCGCTTCAAGTTCGACGGCCTGACCCAGTGCCCGCCGGTGCTGGCGGTGGGTGGCCCGGACGCCGACCACCCAGGCGACCTGGACTGGGCCGATGCGCTGGCCCACTCGCCGATCGCGGCCAATCCGCCGCGCCTGGGTCGCGACGCGCCCTTCCTGCAGATGTTCACCTCCGGCACCGTGGGCAAGCCCAAGGGGGTGGCGGTGCCGCTGGCCGCCATGACCGCCTTCGCCCTCTACATGGAGCTGGCCGTGGACCTGCGCGAGAGCGACCGCTTCTGGAACATGGCCGACCCGGGCTGGGCCTACGGCCTCTACTACGCCATCGCCGGGCCCCTGCTGCTGGGGGTGACCACCCACTTCTGCGAGGCGGGCTTCAGCGCCGAAGGGGCACTCGCCTTCATGAAGCGCCACCGCATCACCAACTTCGCCGCCGCGCCCACCGCCTATCGCCTGATGAAGGCCTCGGGGCTGTTCGACAACGCCCACGAGACGCTGTCGCTGCGCGCCGCGAGCTCCGCCGGCGAGCCGCTCAACACCGAGGTGGTGACCTGGGTGGAGCGCTCCCTGGGCTGCCCGGTCATGGACCACTACGGCCAGACCGAGACCGGCATGACCTGCAACAACCACCACGCCCTCGACCATCCCAAGCACGTCGGCGCCATGGGCGTGCCGATGCCGGGCTACCGCCTGGCGATCCTCGACGCTGAGTACAACGAGCTGCCCCCGGGCGAGCCGGGCGTGCTGGCGGTGGACATCAAGAACTCCCCGGCGCACTTCTTCGCCGGCTACACCTGGCAGGAGAAGCACCCCTTCGCCGAGGGCTACTACCTGACCGGTGACGTGGTGATC
The DNA here is from genome assembly GCF_030704205.1 of Halomonas alkalicola. Lineage (NCBI taxonomy): Bacteria > Pseudomonadati > Pseudomonadota > Gammaproteobacteria > Oceanospirillales > Halomonadaceae > Halomonas > Halomonas alkalicola. The sequence continues at coordinate 3,426,471 of NZ_CP131913.1, forward strand.
AGAAACGAGGACGGCACCTTCCAGTTCGCCGGCCGTGACGACGACATCATCACCACCGCCGGCTACCGGGTCGGGCCCACCGACGTGGAGAACAGCGTGATGACCCATCCGGCGGTGGCCGAGTCCGCCGCCGTGGGCCAGCCCGACGAGATCCGCGGCGAGATCATCAAGTCCTACGTGGTGCTGCGCGAGGGCTTCGAGGCAAGCGAGCAGCTGGCCGACGAGATCCGCCAGCAGGTCCGCGAGCGGCTCTCCACCCACGCCTTCCCGCGGGTGATCGAGTTCGTCGATGAGCTGCCCAAGACCCCGAGCGGCAAGATCCAGCGCTTCAAGCTGCGTGCCGATGCCGTCGAAAAGGCCGACGCGGCGCCGGCCAAGTAACCCAAGGACCCCGATATGCACGTCAAGGACAATACCTTTCTGATCACCGGTGCCGCCTCCGGGCTGGGGGCGGCCACCGCCGAGCGTCTGGTCGTCGCGGGCGGCCGGGTGGTGCTCTGCGACCTCTCCGACGCCGTAAAGGCCCACGCCGAGCGCCTGGGCGACGCCGCCCGGGCGGTGCGCGGCGATGTCACCTCCGGTGACGACATCCAGGCCGCCGTGGACGCCGCCGTCGAACTCAGCGGCGGCCGCGGCCTCGCCGGTGTGGTGCACTGCGCCGGCGTAGTCAGCGTGGCCAAGCTGGTCGACCGCGAGGGCAACCCCGCCGATCTGGACGCCTACGCCCGCACCATCAACATCAACCTGGTGGGCACCTTCAACGTGATGCGCCTGGCCGCCGCCGCCATGGCGAAGAATGCGCCGGGCGAGGAGGGCGAGCGCGGGGTGATCATCAACGTCGCCTCCATCGCCGCCATGGACGGCCAGGTGGGGCAGTGCGCCTACAGCGCCTCCAAGGCCGGCGTGGTGGGCATGAGCCTGCCCGCGGCCCGGGAGCTCTCGCGCCACGGCGTGCGGGTGATGGCCATCGCCCCCGGGGTGTTCGAGACCCCGATGATGAGCGAGATCCCCGACGAGGCGGCTCAGGCCCTGGCCGCCGCCGTGCCCTTCCCCAAGCGGCTCGGCCGGCCCGAGGAGTTCGCCCGCCTGGCCGAGCAGATCATCACCAACGTGATGCTCAACGGTGAGGTGATCCGCCTCGACGGCGGTATCCGCATGCAGTAGAAGAGAAATCAAACGAACGCTTGACTCTCGAGGCGGTGGCGGCTAATTTCAAACGCATGTTTGAAAGCGGCCGCCGCCGCCTTCGCGTCCCTATGACTCGGTGCCCCACGTGGCCCGGCCGTGGAACTGGAGAGATCGAGATGCCCGACTATCAGGCCCCCCTGCGCGATATCCGCTTCGTGATGGACGAGATGCTGGACTACCCGGCCCATTACGCCCGCCTGCCCGGCGGCGAGGAGGCCAGCCCCGACGTGGTGGCGGCGATTCTCGAGGAGGGCGCTCGCTTCGCCCGCGAGGTGCTGCTGCCGCTGAATCAGAGCGGCGACCAGGAGGGCTGTCGGCTGGAGGGCGGTGAGGTCAAGGCGCCCAAGGGCTTCAAGGAAGCCTATGCCCAGTACGTGGAGGGGGGGTGGCCGAGCCTCGCCGCCGATCCCGAGCACGGTGGCCAGGGGTTGCCGCACTCCCTGGCCATGGTCCTCTCGGAGATGATCTGCGCCACCAACCTGGCCTGGGGCATGTACCCGGGGCTCTCCCACGGCGCCGCCGACGCCCTGCGTCACCACGGCACCGATGAGCAGCGGGCCACCTACCTGACCAAGCTGGTGGAAGGCACCTGGACCGGCACCATGTGCCTCACCGAGCCCCATTGTGGCACCGACCTGGGCCTGATCAAGACCCGCGCCCTGCCCACCGATGACGGCGCCTACGCGATCACCGGCACCAAGATCTTTATCTCTGCCGGCGAGCACGACCTGCCCGAGAACATCGTTCACCTGGTGCTGGCCAAGCTGCCCGACGCCCCGGAGGGCTCCAAGGGCATCTCGCTCTTTGTGGTGCCGAAATATCTTCCCAATGAGGCGGGGGAGCCGGGCGAGCGCAATGGGGTGGTGTGTGGCTCGCTGGAGCACAAGATGGGCATCCACGGCAACGCCACCTGCGTGATGAACTTCGATGGGGCCAAGGGCTTCCTGGTGGGCGCGCCCAACAAGGGCCTGGCCTGCATGTTCACCATGATGAACGCGGCCCGCATCGGTGTCGGCATCCAGGGCCTCGGCCTCACCGAGGCGAGCTTCCAGAACGCCCTGGCCTACGCCCGCGACCGCCTGCAGATGCGCGCGCTCTCCGGGCCCAAGGCGCCGGAGAAGGCCGCCGACCCGATCATCGTCCACCCGGACGTGCGTCGCATGCTGCTGACCCAGAAGGCCTTCGCCGAGGGCGGCCGGATGCTGACCCTCTACACCGCCCAGATGATCGATATCGTCGAACACGGCAGCGATGCCCTCGAGCGCGAGCGCGCCGAGACCCTGCTGGGCCTTCTGACCCCCATCGTCAAGGCGTTCCTCACCGAGGTGGGTTTCGAGGCCACCAACGAGGGCGTGCAGGTCTTCGGCGGCCACGGCTTTATCCAGGAGTGGGGCATGGAGCAGCTGGTGCGCGATGCTCGCATCACCCGTCTCTACGAGGGCACCACCGGCATCCAGGCCCTCGACCTGCTCGGCCGCAAGGTGCTGATGAGCCAGGGCGAGAGCCTCAAGGTCTTCACCAAGGAGATCCACAAGTTCTGCCAGGCCGAGGAGGGCTCGAGCGAGCTGGCCGAATTCGTGCGCCCGCTGGCCAAGCTCAACGCCGAGTGGGGCGAGCTGACCATGAGCATCGGCATGAAGGCCATGTCCGACCGCGAGGAGGTGGGCGCGGCCAGCGTCGACTACCTGATGTACTCGGGCTACGTGACCCTGGCCTACCTGTTTGCCCGCGCCGCGAAGCAGGCCCGCCTGGCACTCGCCGAGGGCAGCGATGAGGCCGCCTTCTACCGTGCCAAGCTCGATACCGCACGCTTCTTCTTCCAGCGCCTGGTGCCCCGTACCCGCACCCACAAGGCCGCTATCGAGGCCGGCGCCGAGTCGCTGATGGCGATCAGCGCCGAGGATTTCGGCCTGGGCTTCGAGATCTAGCACTCTCTCGGTCGCAAGGAAGTTCGACTTCCAGGACGATCGGTGGCTTGGCGGCGGGGGCTCCCCGCCGCTTTTTTTATTGTCGACTTTCCTGTCGTCGCGCTGGTTCAGGGGGCGTGGGCGAGGCATCATGTGTCGCCCCGATCCTGACCCACAAGGATTCCCGCCAGCATGACCGCGACTTCCCACCTGGATAACGCCCTGGCCTCCCTGACAGGGGAGAACCCCCTGGAGGCCTGCCTGGACGCCCTGTTCGGCTGGCTGCGTGCCGGCGAACCCGAGCGGGTCGGCGAGCGCCTCGAGGCGCTGATGCAGGCGCTGGACGACGACCCGGAGCTGGCCCGCATCCTGGCCGAGGGCATCCTCGGGCGGTTCTCCGAGCTCGAGATCTACCCGTCGCTGGTACGGCTGGGGATCCTCTCGCGGGAAGGGCTGTTCAGCGAGATGTCCACCCGGCTCTATGATCGGCTGAACCCGCCGCCGGTGGACCTGGACGACTCCAGCGACCTGCTGGCAAGCCTGATCACCCGCCATGACAAGCCCTGGCTCGAGGCCCTGCCGGCCCATGGCTGGCTGCGCCTCGGCCGCGTGCTGCTGGCCGCCCTGGATGACGACACCCGCCGCCGGGTCCGCGTGCACCTGCAGGAGGAGTGCCTCTATGCCCTGGAGATGCTGGCCATCTGGGTGGCGGCGGAGGAGCTAGATCCCGAGCTGATGCGCATCGACGAGCGGCTGACCCGCATCGACTCCCCCTTCATCGCCCTGCAGCGGGAGGTCCACGCCTTCGTGGAGTTCCGGGACACGGCGGCGGGGGAGACGCGAAGGGACGACTATCCGGCCATCGACCACCTCTGGGTGATGCTCGAGCAGTGCAACGACCAGGTGGCCCGCTTTCGTCGGCGCGGGGCCGGCAGCCTGGGCTCCTCGGTCAATGCCTCCTACCTGATCGAACGGCTCAAAGACACCCTGAAGCGCATCGAGCGACTGATCCTGCTGACCAGCCCGCAGCCGCGGATCGCCTGCACCCGCAGCGGCCTCGCGCTGTGGCGGGAGCTGTTGCTGGCGACCGCGGAGAAGGGCAGCCTGCGCGCGGTATGGAAGAAAAGCACCCGGATGATGTCGCGCAGCATCACCCAGAACAAGAGCGACCACGGCGAGCGCTATATCTCCCGGGACATGCGCAGCTACCTGGGCCTGCTGGCCACCGCCGCCGGGGCCGGGGTGATCATCGCCGTGATGGCGCTGATCAAGATCACCATCGAATCCTGGGGGCTCTCGCCGCTGCCCCAGGCCCTGCTGGTGAGCCTCAACTACGGCCTGGGCTTCGTGCTGGTCCACCTGCTGCACTTCACCATCGCCACCAAGCAGCCCGCCATGACGGCGGCGAGCTTCGCCGCCGAGGTGGAGCGCAATCGCCGCGGCCGATCCGTCAGCCGCAAGCTGGGCAGGCTGCTGCTTGACGTGAATCGCTCCCAGTGGGCGGCCGTGTGGGGCAACGTCTGCGCGGCGCTGGCCACCGCCCTGGTGATCACCTCGGCGGCCATGGCGGTCAGCGGTAGCGCCCTGTTGGCCAGCGACCAGATCGCCTACCAGCTCAGGGCCATCTCGCCGGTCCAGAGCCTGGCCCTGCTCTACGCGGCGATCGCCGGCGTCTGGCTGTTCTGCTCCGGGATCATCGCCGGCTTCTTCGACAACCGCGCCGACCATATCCAGCTGGGGCGACGGCTCATGGGCCATCCCGCCCTCCAGCGCCTCTCTCCGGCGCGACGCCAGCGCCTCGCCCACTATCTGCACGAGAACTACGGGGCGCTTGCCGGCAACTTCCTGTTCGGCGTGCTGCTGGGCATGACCGGCTACCTGGGCCATCTGCTGGGCCTGCCGCTGGATATCCGCCACGTGGCCTTCTCCTCCGCCAACCTCGGCTACGCCAGCTTCAGCGACTTCCAGGGCGTGGGACTCTTCCTGATCGGCTTGCTGTTCGTGATGATGATCGGCTTCGTCAATCTCTGGGTCAGCTTTTCCCTGGCGCTGATGGTGGCGCTACGCTCGCGCGCCTGCCGGATCGAGCCGGGCGTGCTGCTGGCCGGCGTCTGGGAGGAGATCCGCCGCGAGCCGCTGCGCCTCTTCCTGCCGGCGGTGCTTTCCGGCAGGAAGAGCGGCCAGGGAGAGGCGCGCCAGTAGCGCTGGAAGGCCATCGAACGGCCGGCTCCCCGTCAACGGCGGGGCTCCACTACCCTGAAGGCTGACCGATGGCGGCGGGTGTAGCACCCGCCGCCCGCCATCCAGCAGGAGAGGAGAGCCAAGTGCCGGCATATGACGACGTCACCATCGATACCTTTCGCACCCGCCTGGCGAGCGGCGAGAGCCAGCCGCTCGACTGGTGGCACGCCAGCCGCGAGCGCATCGCCGCCCGCGAACCCCAGGTGCTGGCCTGGCAGCACCTGGCCGATGCGCCCCCGCCGCCGCCCGTGGCCGGCGGGCCCCTCGCCGGGGTGCCGGTGGGCATCAAGGACATCATCGACACCCGCGACATGCCGATCGGCTGGGGCACCGACTACCTGCACAGCCCCGGCGCCCTGATGGATGCGGCCCTGGTGAGCCTCTTGCGCGAACAGGGCGCGCTGATCATGGGCAAGACCGTCTCCACCGAGCTTGCCTACTTCACCCCGGGGCGCACCCGCAATCCCCTCGACCCCGAACTCACCCCCGGTGGCTCCTCGAGCGGCTCCGCCGCGGCGGTGGCGGACGGCATGGTGCCGCTCGCCTTCGGCACCCAGACCGCTGGCAGCATCATCCGCCCGGCCAGCTTCTGCGGCGTCTTCGGCTTCAAGCCCACCTTCGACCTGATCAGCCCCGCCGGCATCAAGGCCTTCTCGCCCTCGCTGGACACCCTGGGCTGGTTCGCCCGCCGCATCGACGACATCTGCACCACCTTCTCGGCGCTGACCCGGGCCCCGGCGATTCCAGCGCTGGCGAGCCTGGCCGGGGTGCGGGTGGGGCTGCGCAGCCTGCCCGGCGACGAGACGCTCTCCCCCGAGGTGCGCCAGGCCCTGGACGAGGTGGCGGGGCGGCTGGAGCGCGCCGGCGCCGAGGTGGTGCCGCTGCCGCCGGATGGCCGTTTCGATGCCCTGGTCGAGGAGCAGAAAATAGTGGGTATACGGATTTAATGGTTGATGGGGCACCTTCACCCCATCAATCTGATACCACCCTCAGATGGTTGATAGATCGACTCCGTAGTTGAGTTCCTCTGCGAAGTCCGGCAGTCCGTAACCGATGGTTTTCTTGTAGAAAGGAGAGACCTTCGCAGTCGGTGCCTTCTTCTTGTGCTTCGTGGTGTAGAGCATTCGTGCCCGCATCACCTCGAAGGAGTAACCGCGCCCTTCACGGTTCTTGTCCTTGGCCAGTCGGTTGATGGACTCCGTGTAAGCGTTGGTGACGGGCATGTCCGTCTCGAAGTAGGTCATGGTCTCTTCGCGCCAGTTTCCCACTGCCCTGACCAGATCGCTCCAGACTTCCTTTTGGCCCTTCGGGATGGTGGCTATCCACTCGTCCAGGGCGGCTTCTGCCTGGAGCCGTGTGGTGGCGTCCCAGATGCCGTAGAAGCGCTCCTTGTGCTCGTAGGCGGCCAGCAGTTGCGGGAACGCGCCTGTCCAGGTCTCCATGATGAGGCGCTCCCGGTCTGAGACTTCGTGAGCGCGTTTCAGCAGGATTTTCCGGTCTCCCTTGAGAGTCCGGCTCTGGGACGGTTTCAGCTCCTTTCTGAGGCCCTTGCGCACTCTCTCTAGCAGTCTGTCGGACTTGAGGTTAATGGATGAGCTGAGGCGTGGGTTCTTCACCCCCCCCTGTGTTGGTGTTGGTGTTGGTGCTGTTGTGTGGCTCTTAACCTGCCCCTCAGCTTCTGCAAGGCGGTTCTGACGCCTTGCCTGCTGGCCGGTTGGGCGCGGCGAGCCCTCAGCCCCGCCGTCAACCGGTGCATCCGCTTGATATTCCACGCCATGGTGGCCAATCGCCACTCGCCGCTGACCTTATCCAGTCCGCGTAGCGAGAACTGCCGGAACCCCATCACGTGTTTGATGATCCCGAAGACCGGCTCCACGGTATGTTTGCGCAATGCGTAGAGCGCTCGGCCCGCCTGCGTCTTCAAGCGGTGTGCCATCTGTTCGACGGGGTCCTCGCTCTCCGGGGCAGGCGGATCCGCGGCGAAACGTTCAAAGACCGGAAGGTGATGGACGTCTCGCTTCATCGCCAACAGCGGTTCGATACCATGGTCATGGCAGGCCTGGATATTGCTGGCACTGAAGTAGCCGGTATCACCCAGCAGGTGGTCAGGTTTTCCCAGCGTTTCCGGGTAACCTTGCCAGGCCGTCAGTAGCGGCATGACTTGCTGCTTGTCATTGGTCGCCTGCGTGACGTGGACATGGGTCACCAGCAGACTCTCGGTATCAACCGCGGCTTGGCGTTGTAGCACTGATCAAACCCCTTGCCGGTGACCGGCATGATGCGCGACTGCGGGTCGGTGAAATTGATCTGATCCTTGTCACGCGGGCCACCAGTGGGCGGTTCGGGGTCACGCCCACGGGGCTTCTTGCCGGCCTTGCGCTGCGCCTCCCGCCGCGCCACCTTTTCCTGATAGGCGGCTTGCTCGGTGGCGTCCCGCTCCTCGGCGCGCGCCTCGATCTTGGCCTTCGCCTCAGCGATGGCCGCCAGGCGGGCTTCACGGCGGGCAATCTCGGCGGGGATATCCATGCCGTCGGCCGCGTCCTCCTTGTCCGCCGACTCGGCCCGATCGGTCAGCGCTTTCACCTCTGCCCTGAACTGTGCCTCCAGCTTCTTGGCATGGCCATACGACAACGCCTTGTGCTTGCTGGCGTTGGCCTTGAGCTTGGTGCCGTCCAGGGCGATGGTGCCAAGCTTGAGCAGCTTCATCTCGCGGGCCAGCAGCAGCACCTGTACGAACAACTGTTCCAGTTCCGGCAGAAAGCGGCGGCGAAAGGTGGCCAGCGTGTCATGGTCGGGATGGGTATTGGCGGCCAGGTAGCGGAACGCCACCGAGTCATAGGTGGCACGCTCGATCTTGCGGCTGGAGACCACCCCGGTGGCGTAGCCGTAGATCAGCAGGCTCAGTAGCACCGCCGGGTGATGTGCCTTGGAACCCCGCCCCATGTAACGCCGGGTCAACGTCGAGAGGTCCAGTTGTTCGACAACATCGACAACGAACCGCGCCAGGTGACCATCGGGCAACCACTCGTCTACCGAAGGCGGCAGCAGGTAATCGGTCTGGCGATCCACAGGGATGAAGCGGCTCATGGCGATCTTCTCAGCTCGGCGATGACGGTGGTCAGTATCTCACGGTGCAACGGAAAGACCGACAGGCTGCTAGGGCATCGTTGGCCATGCGCACCACATGGAACTTATCGACCACGATACGGGCCTGGGGCAGCACAGCCTTGACTGCTGCCCGGTAGGGGGTCCACATGTCCATGCTGACGATCTCGACCTTCTGCCGGTCTTTCAGCTTCATCAGGTAGTTGGTCACCACGTCCTGGCGGCGGGTGGCCAGCAGGTCGAGCAGGGTTCGCTCCTCAATGTTGGTCAGAATGCAGCGGTAGCGCTTGTTCAGGTATAGCTCGTCAATGCCCAGGATGCGGGGCGTCTCGAAGCGGTGCCAGCGCCCCAGGAACTCGGCGCGGGCGTTGAAGATGTCGCGCACCGTCTTCTCGTCCAGGCCGGTCTGTGCCGCCACAAAGGTGTAGGGGAGGTTGAAGGATTCCTTCTCCACGTACTCATGCAGCCGCAGTGTCATACGGAATCCGTCCACCATCTCCGGTAGCGAGTTAAGCTCAAGTCTTGTGTATGGAGGGAAGTAGAGAGGGTGGCGTATCCTGCTGATTGATCACGCCAGATCACAACCAGCATAGGATGGATACGCCATGAGCAATTCTACTCTCCAAGCCGTGACGCAGCCAGACGCCGGCGCTACTGATCCGTTGCATGAGTTGCTGCGCAAAGGGGCCCGAGACCTGATCGCCAAGGCCGTGGAGGCGGAGTTGAGTACGTTCTTGGAGCTATATGCCGACAAGACGCTGGAAGACGGCCGTCGAGCCGTGGTGCGCAACGGCTATCTTCCCGAACGAACGGTACAGACTGGCATCGGCGACGTTGCGGTCAAGGTCCCCCGGGTCCGTGACCGCAGCGGTGACGGGATCACCTTCAGCAGCGCGCTGCTGCCGCCCTATCTGAAGCGGGCCCGCAGCATTGAGGAGCTGATCCCCTGGCTCTACCTGAAGGGGGTCTCCACCGGCGACTATCAGGAGGCGCTGGCGGCGTTGCTGGGCGACCAGGCCAAGGGACTGTCGGCCAACACCGTGTCTCGCCTCAAGAAGCAGTGGGAGGACGAGCATGCCGACTGGCAAAAGCGTGACCTGGCAGACCAGCGTTACGTCTACTGGTGGCAGACGGCGTGTACAGCAACGTGCGCTTGGATGACCGTCTGTGTCTGCTGGTGATCATCGGCGTCACCGAGCAGGGCCGCAAGGAGTTGGTCGTCGTCGAGGATGGGCAGCGTGAGTCAGAGGCCAGCTGGAAAGAGCTGCTCACGGGGCTACGCGAGCGCGGGCTGACGACGGCCCCCAAGCTAGCGGTTGGCGACGGCGCCATGGGCTTCTGGGCGGCGTTGAGCAAGGTCTATCCAGAGACCGAGCACCAGCGCTGCTGGGTCCACAAGACTGCCAACGTATTGAATAAACTGCCTAAATCCGTGCAGCCCAAGGTCAAGGCCGACCTCCATGAGATCTGGATGGCCGAGACCCGCGATGAGGCGCACAAGGCTTTCGATCGCACGGTGAAACGCTTCGAGGCCAAGTACCCCAGAGCCATGGAGTGCCTGGCCAAGGATCGGGAGGAGCTGCTGGCGTTCTATGACTACCCGGCAGAACACTGGGTGCATATCCGCACCACCACCAACCCGATCGAATCGACCTTCGCCACGGTCCGCCTGCGGAGCAAGCGCAGCCGGAACTGCGGCTCCAGAGCGACGACCCTGGCGATGGTCTTCAAGCTGCTTCAGAGCGCCCAGAAGCGCTGGAAGCGGATCAAGGGGTTCAACAAGCTGGAGCTGGTCGTGAACAACGTCCAGTTCAAGGACGGCGAACCCTTGACCGATCAGTCAGACAGGACTGCCGCCTGACCTGCCGTACACAGGATTTGACAATAACTCGGTCGAAACACAGACGATCCGCTTCTATGAACAGCAGGGCTTGTTGCCGCCGCCTGATCGGCAGGACAACGGTTACCGTGTCTATACCGAGAAGCATGGTGAGGGGCTGGCCTTCATCCGTCGCTGCAGAATCCTGGGCCTGTCACTGGCTGAGATTCACGAACTACAGAGCTATCAGGACGACCCTCATCAGCCTTGTACCGCCGTCAACGCCTTGCTCGATGATCACATCTCTCATGTGCGGTCGCAGATAACCGCTCTGCAAGCGCTTGAGAAACAACTCGTTTCACTGAGAGCGAGTTGCAACGATGACCGGGAAGTTGAGGCGTGTGGGGTTCTTGCTGGAATTAGCGAAGGAAACATGCACCAGCAGTAGGTGAAGCATCAACCAGATAATCCGATGAGATGCCGGTCTGTCTCACTCTCATGCAAAGGTAAGATCAACCATTTAATCCGCTTACCCAAAATAGTGATGGCCTATGAGGCGGCCCGGACCCTGGCCGGCGAATATCGCCACTTCGCCGACCGCATGGGGCCGAAGCTGGTCGAGCTGCTGGAGGCGGGCCGCGCGCTGCCCTTCGTGCGCTACCGTGAGGCGCGCGCCCAGGCCTCGGCGTTGCAGCCGGTGCTCTCCCGGGTCTTCGCCGAGGAGGTGGACGTGATCCTCGCCGCCAGCGCCCAGGGGGTGGCCCCCAAGGGGCTCGACGCCACCGGCGACCCGCTCTACTGCCGCGCCTGGACGCTGCTCGGCGTGCCCTGCCTCAACCTGCCGCTCTGCCGGGGCGAGGCGGGCATGCCGCTCGGCGTGCAGCTGGTGGGTGACCGCTTCGGCGACGAGCGGCTGCTCGCCATCGCGCAGACCCTGGTGGAGGCGAGCCCCTCGGGTGTGGCACCTGTAGGCAGGTCGGGGGTGACTGGCCAGCGGGCCCGGGCAGGGCCATGATGATGCTCTCGTCTCCGCCTCGCCGGCGGGAACGCGTTCACCCGCTACCTGCCCGAGGAAACGCCCATGACTCGAACGACTCACCTGCAGGAGCTGCTCCGGGTGCTGCGCCACCACCAGGGCCCGATCGGCGGGCCCGAACTCGCCAGGGCGCTTGGCGTGACCCTGCGCCACCTCTACCAGGACATCGCCGTGCTGCGCGCGGTGGGGGTCGAGGTGGTCAACGAGCCGGGCCGCGGCTATGTGCTGCCGCCGGAGGTCAAGCTGCCGCCGGCGGCCCTGGCCGAGCCGGCCCCGGTCGCTGGCGCTCAGGATGAGCCCGCTCCGCTCATCTTCTACACCAACCCGCTCTCCCGGGGCGGCATCGTTCACTGGATGCTCGAGGAGCTCGGCGCCACCTATCGCATGGTGACCCTCGAGTACGGCGCCGCCATGAAGACGCCGGAGTACCTCGCCATCAACCCGCTGGGCAAGGTGCCGGCGATCCGCCACGGCGAGACGGTGGTGACCGAGGCCGCGGCCATCTGCGCCTACCTGGCCGATGCCTTCCCCGAGGCCGGCCTGGCCCCGCCCTCCGCCGCCCGGGGCGACTACTACCGCTGGCTGTTCCTCGCCGCCGGCCCCCTGGAGAGTGCCATCGCGCTGAACGACCTTGGCGTCGCGCCCACGGCGGAGCAGGCGATGCGCTTGGGCTCTGGCGACTACTGGACCCTGGTCGAGACCCTGGCCGCCGCCGTGGCGGGCAGGCCCTATATCGCCGGCGACGCCTTCAGCGCCGCGGATGTCTACGTCGGCTCCCATATCGGTTGGGGCATGCAGTTCGGCACCCTGCCGCGCCGCCCGGAGTTCGAGGCCTACTGGGCCGGGCTGCGCGAGCGGCCGGCCCACCGGCGCTGCGAGGCCCATATCGAGCAGGTGCTGGCCCGGTAGGGATCATGGCGATGGGACGCCCAGCCGGTCATCTTGCGAGCCTCTCGTGGCACCTCGTCCTGCCGGTGCTGGCGCTGCTGCTCTGGTCGCTTTCTGGCAGTGCCTGGGCCCGCTGGCTCTTCCTGCCGGCCTGGGTGCTGGCCACCCAGCTGATCGCCGCCGGCAGCCTGGAGGCGGCCCGCCTGCGCCGCCGTGCCTGGCTGGGGCAGTACTTGCGTGATGGCTCCCCCTGGCATCGTCGGCTGCGTGGCGGCGCCCTGATGCTGGCCCGCCACCAGCTCCTCGGCGCCCTGCTGGCGCTGGTGCTGCTGGTGAAGCTGCGGGGGCTTCCTCTCGCCGCCTGGCCGCTGCTGCTGGCGGGGGCGCTTGGCATCGCACTGGCCCGAGGCTGGCTGCGCCGGCGCCTGGCCCCGCACGTGATCGAGGCGCGTCTGCCGGCGGTCACCCGGCGCCTGCTGGTGGGGCCCGTTTCCGGCCTGCTGGCCCTGGCGCTGGTCGGGCTGGCCCTGTGGCTGCCCCAGCCATGGCTCGTCGACCTGGGCTGGGAGGCGGCGCTACTGCGCCACCTGCCGGCCGGCGAGGGCGGATCGCTGCTCGCCTTCTTCGAACGCTTGGCGGCCGCCGCCGAGATCACCCGGGCCTGGGCGATGCAGAACGCCGAGGCGCAGCTGTCGCTCGGGGCGCCGCTGGCGCTGCTGGGGTGGCTGCTGATGCTGCTGACCCAGGGCGCCCTTGCCTGGGCCTTCGTGCGCCTGCTGGTCGGTGCCGAAGCGCTGCGCGGCGAGGGGGCAGCGCATCGGCGCCAGGAGAAGGCCCCATGAGCGGCGCGACCCTGCCCCGTCGGGAAGGGCATGCCCCCACACGCGGTTGGCGCCGCTGGGGGCTCTCGCTGCTGGTGGTCCTGCTGCTGCTGGTGCTGCTCGAGGGCGGCCACCGCTGGCTGGAGTCGCGCAGCCAGGCGCCGCTGTTCCGGGTGATCGTGGCGGGGGAGTCGCTGACCCTGGATGCGCAGACCCATGCCGACTTCACCCGGGACCTCGCCACGCTCACCGGCGAGGCCCAGGCGCGGCTCGCGGCGCGCATGGCGCCCTGGTGGGAGGCGCGTCTCGAGGCGGCCTTCGACCCGTTGGCTGCGGCGGTGCCGGGCTATCTGGACTGGTACTTCTCCGCGCCGGGCAGCTACCAGCGGCTCGCCGTGGCCCTGGTCGGCGATCTGGATGCGTGGCTGGACGAACAGCTCCACGAGCGGCTGGTGGTTCCCAGCGGCCTGGAGGCGGCGCTGGCCCAGCTCCAGGCGGACTACCCGGAACGCCTGGCCCGCGAGCAGCAGGCGATGGCCGAGGGCCTGACCGTCACGCTTCACGCTTCACGAGCGCTATGCCCCGCGCCAGGTGGCCGCGGAGCCGGGAGAGGGCGACAGCCCCGCCCTCGACCTGGACGCCGTGTTGCGGCACGCCCTCGATGAGGGCCTGGATCGTTCACGCTGGAGTGCGGCGGCGGTGGGGGGAAGCGGCGTGGGGCTGGTGGCGGGCCGCGCCCTGGCCGGGCGGCTGGGGGCTGGCGCGGCCGTGCAGGGCAGCCGCATGGCACTGCGCAGCCTCGCGCTGCGCCTTGGCACCGGTGCGGCGCGCTCCCTGGCCAGCGGCGGGGCGGCGGCGGTGGCCACCTCGCCGACCGGCCCGGGGGCCGTGGTGGTGGGCACGCTGACCACGGCCGCGACCCTGGCCGGCATCGCCGGCAGCGAATACGCCTTGCTCAAGGGGCAGGAGGCACGCTATCGCCCGGCCATGGAGGCGCAGCTGCAGGAGGCCCTCGACGAGGCCCGTGCGGCTCTGGCCCTGAGCCTCGAGGCCGCCACCGTTGCCATGGCCCGCGACATGGAGGCGCGGGTGAACCGCGTAGTTTCGCCGGATGGTGCGACGGAAGAGGTGGGCAACGAGGCGACGCCCGAGGCCTACCGTATCCTTGGCAGGTGGGGCGTAACGGCCCCAGGATTTCTACCGGCTCCCGTCAAGTTCGGGATACACTCGGCGTTCGCGAACCGGACGCCCTGACACATGCCCGTTGATCTTCAAGCCCTCTATCCCAAGCTTGTCCACCTGATGCTGGACACGGTCTTCGTGGTCGACAGGGACAACCAGATCGTGTTCGTGAGCGATGCCTGTGAGGTACTGCTCGGTTACCGTGCCGACGAGCTGATGGGCACGATGATCACGAATTACATGCATCCGGACGACCTGGCGGCCTCTCTGGCCTCCATCACCCGGGTCATGAAGGGACAGTCCCACATCGATTTCGGTAACCGCTACATCCGCAAGGATGGCGGTATCGTTCATATCCTGTGGTCTGCCTGCTGGTACGCGGAGGAGGGGGGGGCGGATCGGTGTCGCCCGGGATGTGACGGCCCTCAGGCAGGCCGAGGACGAATTGCGCTACCTCGCCCATCATGATGCGCTCACGGGGCTGACCAACCGGTCGCTGTTCTATGATCGGCTGGAATCGGCGCTGCATGCGGCCCACCGCCATCGAAGTGGCCTGGCGCTGCTGTTTCTGGATCTCAACGACTTCAAGCGCATCAATGATGCCCACGGGCATGCGGTGGGAGATCGTGTGATCTGCTCGGTGGCACGACGGCTGGAAGGCTGCGTGCGAGAGACGGACACGGTGGCGCGGATGGGCGGCGATGAATTCACCGTCCTGTTGACGGACATCCACTCGACGGATGCCGTCTCCAGGAAGGTGGAGCAGATTCTCGCGGTCCTTTCCGAGCCTCTGGGCGGCGAACTGGACGGGCTTGCGCCCTCCTGCAGTATCGGCGTGGCCTGTTATCCCGCCGACGGGGAGGATGCCGACACCCTGCTGAGCCATGCGGATGGCGACATGTACCGGATCAAGAGGCACCGCTCGGCCGCTCGGTGACGAGCGGCCAGGCCAGTCAAGCGCCGTGCAGGCGCCTATGCAGGCCGCGGATTCGCTCGGCGAATTCCGGCACCGGCCCCTCGACCACGGCATCGGGCACCACCTGCCGGATCGGCAGCGGCGCCACCGGCGCCGGCGAAGCGCCGATCTCCCCAAGCCAACCGATGAGCTGCTCCGACGAGCTGGCATAGACGATCCGCCCCAGACCCACCCAGCCGTGGGCCGCCGCGCACATGGGGCAGTGCTCGCCGGAGGTATAGACGGTGGCCCGCGCCCGCTGCTCGGGCGTCAGGTGCTCCGCGGCCCAGCGTGCCAGGAAGAACTCCGGGTGCTGGGTAGCGTCGCCGCCGGCCACGTGGTTATGGTCTTCCGCCAGCACCTCGCCATCCCCGCTCACCAGCACCGAGCCAAACGGCTCGTCACCCGCCTCCAGCGCCTGCTCCGCCAGCGCCACGCAGCGTTCCAGGTAGTCCATATCCTTCTCGTCGATCATCGTCCGGGCTCCTTGGGTTTCCGAGTAAACCACCAGCATACTCCCAACGCGCCGTTGGCCAACCGAAGCCCACTGAGCTAGGCTGGGGTGCATTACAAATGGAAACAGCCTGGTGACAGGGCTGACCCAGGGAGCAGGGAAGGCGATATGGCAGCGACACCCACCGATTCTTCGTCGGCCAGCCGGCATGGCTTTGGGAAATGGCACAGTGCTATTTCCTGCCATCATGCCGGTTTTTCTATGGCCGGTTTCGACCCAAAGCGGACAAGCCTGAAAACGCGAGATGCTCGTTAGGCCATGTTATGCAGCCGGCACGATGATTGAATTCAGGATCGAAACAGCAAGGTGAAAGCCATGATCCCGCCTTATTCATGAGACCGGCCTGAAAACGAAGATAGCGGATGGTATCCTCTTGAAAATTCAGTGTGTTCCGCCAAGAACCTGATCCAAGGGAGCCATCCGCTATGGGTGAAAGCCTATCCACCTGGACGCCCTCGTGCAACGGCTCTGTCCGTGTCGAGCTGAGCGGCCACCGCACCACCAGCGACAGCGGCGCTTTGTTGCTGCGTGAAGCCCTCGACAACAGCGGCGTGATTGAGGCGCTCGAAGACAACCTGGTCGATCCGCGTCACCCGCTGCGTATCCGCCACTCCCTGGCCAGTCAGCTACGCACCCTGGTGCTGCAGCGCGCGATGGGCTGGATCGATCTCAGCGATACCGACACGCTGCGCCGTGACCCGCTCTGGCAGTTGGCCTGTAGCGACGCGCGCGGGACGACGCCATTGGCGCAGGACCGGCCGTCTCAAGCCACGCTGTCGCGGCTGCTGACCTGCCTCGGCCGCAACGACAACATCGATGCCGTGCACGAAGGCCTGCTGCGGCTGGTGCTCTGGCGCCTGACCTCGCTGAAGAACGGCGAGCGCCCCAAGCAGCTGACGCTGGACATCGACGGCCTGCCGATCGAGGTCCACGGTCACCAAGGTGGCTCGGCCTACCATGGCCTTTACGGTACCCGCATCTACTCGCCGCTGGTCGCCTCGCTGGCCGAAACAGGCGACATGGTCGGTGGCCTGCTACGCGAGGGCAACGCCGGCCCGGCTGAGAATGCCGATACATGGATCCCCCATCTGGTGACGCGGCTCAACGAGAGCACTGGCGCCCAGGTTCGGGTGCGCATCGATGCCGGATTCACCGACAACGACACGCTGGAGGCGCTGGAAGAGCGCGACATCGAGTATCTGGGCCGGTTACGCAGCCACAAGGGCCTGCAAAAATTGGCGGCGCCCTACCTGAAGCGGCCCCGCGGCCGACCGCCTGAACAGCCTCGAGAATGGTGCCATGACCTTGAGTACCAAGCCGGTTCCTGGCCGGCACCACGGCGCGTCGTGCTGGTCGTGCAGGAGCGCCCCGATGACCTGCTGCTGCATGCCTTCTTCCTGGTCACCCACCTCCTCAGCAAGTTCGACTGGCCGCCAGAGAAGGTCCTAGCACTCTATCGCAAGCGCGGCAGCGCCGAGGCGCACATGGGCGAAGTGAAGTCGGCGCTCGACGTGCACCTCTCGTCGACCGATCGCGGCGCCTCCACCGTTCAGGACGTGATGGCGCGCAACGAGGTGAGCTTGCTGCTCAGTCTCTACGCCTACCAGGTCCTGCATGGCCTGCGCTGCCTCCTGGAGCGGCAAACCCGACAAGGCTGGAGCCTGAGCCGGATGCGCGAGCAGGTGCTCAAGGTCGCCGCCACGCTGAGGCTGCACGCTCGGCGAATCACCGTTCATCTGGGTGCCGCCGCCGACAAGTGGTGGCCGACGCTGCTGAAGGGGCTACCGAAGCTGACCGCACTGAGCTGACGCTCCTGCGAGACCACCACAGCATCAGAAAGCGAGCGACCGGAGCGGCGGTCGGCGATCACGGCTGCTTGGACGGCCGCCATTGATTCCAAAGAGCTATAATAAGTAAGTAGGAAAAGGGCTGCGTTCTGGCATTACTCAACAGCCACTCGCGCTGAAGAGGCGAATCCTGATAAGCAATGCCAACAGCCAGTACCTTCAGACCGCTCAATCAGCGCCCTCGTGAATAAGGCGGGATGATTTCACGATCAGAACTCGACCAGCTAGGGCTATATGGATTCCTAGGACGTGCTTCTTTTTTTATATTCAGTCTGACAGTTTTTAGTATTTTCCTTGGGCATCTAGCTATCATTATTGCATTTATTTTAAGCATGGTATACATGTCAGACAGATGGCTATGGTGGGTGGTTGCGTGGCCAGTAACACATGTGGTTTGGCATTTTTTAATGTCTTGTTTTTTAGTAATATTGCTTCAGGCTTTAAAGTGGGTTTGCTGGTTAGTTCATGGTGAATGAAGATCGAATAAAATTCACAGCCCGGTGACACCCTTTACATCACACCATGACTATTTAAGGGGCACCCCTGTATAATGGTAATATAGACAAACTAAGGCAAGAGCGTAGCAAACCTGCACCTCTGCTTGAGGCGTCACATCATAGTCCGCTTCTGGCCGAAAGAGGAAGGTTCGCCTATGCTTGATGTAAGGCAGATTGCTGCTTACAAAGCAAAAACGACATTCAGGCAAAGGCAGCAGGCGCGCTCATTGCTATTATTTATTTCATCCTGAGGCAGAAAACTCTTATGAAGTTGGCAACTGGAAGCTCACAGTTTTGTTGAACCTGCTGCTTGTCGCGATCGGGGTTTTTCTTCTGACAGGTGGAGGTGAGGCACTTATCAGAGGTTCTCTGGCTGCAGCAAATCGGCTGGGGATTTCACCTTTGCTCAGCGGGTTGCTGATTGTAGGTTTCGGTACGTCTGCTCCAGAGTTGGTTGTTTCAATCGATGCGGCTTTGAGTGAGCGGCCAGACATCGCAATCGGTAACGTTGTAGGGAGCAATATTGGCAATATATTGCTAATTCTAGGTTTGTGCGCGCTGATAACGCCGCTTGCTGTTAAGCCGCTGGTGTTGCGGCGTGATGGCGTCACTGTTGTAGTGGCTAGCATTTTGTTTCTTGTTCTTGTCGGTGGGGATGCCTTGGAAAGGTCTGACGCTGGCATATTCCTTTTGGCGCTAGCCGCTTATCTGATATGGGCTTATGTGACTGAACGGTCCGGTAAAGTTCCTTCCGCAGAGTTACATAGAGCTGAAGGGAAGGAGATGACTTCGTTACCAAAAACTACGCTATGGATAGTCATGGCGATTGTGTTGGGTCTGGGGCTTTTGATCACGGGCTCGCAAGTCTTGCTAAAGGGAGCTGTGGGAATAGCCGAGTCATTTCGTGTCTCAGAGGCTGTAATAGGTCTGACCCTTGTGGCGGTTGGTACGTCTCTGCCTGAGCTTTCCATCTCAGTAATTGCGGCATTACGGCGGCATGCCGATGTTGCTATTGGAAATATTCTGGGAAGCAATACTTTCAATCTCCTGGGAATACTCGGAATTTCCGCGTTCCTGCAGCCTCTTCCAGTCCATGAGCGAATCTTGCAGTTTGATCAGTGGGTCATGCTGGGAACGTCGCTTATTCTGTTGCTTTTTCTATACACTGGGAGTCGCCTTAGCAGGATCGAAGGCGGGTTACTCATGCTCGGTTACGTAGCGTATGTGGGTCTGAGTTTTACGATATTCCGTTCATAAGCTCTTGGCGTAAAGGCTTATTCACGTCAAGTTCAGCGTAACTTTCCTGATTTTGGATTCGGCTAAACTACTAAGCTGCGTGTGTTGGCGACGATATATGAGGTTTAGCCGAACGTCCGCTCTTGGCCGAAACCTGACATCGCCACCCTGCAATGGCTTCGCCGATTTGGTGAAGCCGGATTATCAAGTCGTGGGAACAATGAGGATCCGCCCACGATTTGCGAATACCCAGCATCCGCTTGTTCTCAAGCACTGCCATGTACACCTGTATAGGCCTGGTAGGCGTCGTCCAACAGCATGCCCACATGAGCAAGCAGGGCGTCATCATCCGGGCAGCGCTCCCGGGCGCCGCTCAACATCAGCTTCAGCCCGGCCGCCTCGGGCACGGGAGCGCCTCCGACGTCCAGGTAGTGCACCAGTTCCCCGAGCCTGACCAGCGCACCATCCGCCACCAGCCCGAACCTCGCCAGCAACACTTCGAAGGTCACCTTGTCGTCGGCATGGGTGAAGGCGGCCCCGTCGAAATCGAACCCCAGCGCCTCCGGCGGACATTGCGCCGGGCTCTCCAGCCACAGGAAGCGCGCCTCGGGGTCGATGAAGCGCTGGATCAACCAGGCCGACGCCACACGATCCACCCACAGGTGACGACGGGTAGCCCACAGTCGGCCGCGAAAGGCGCTTCGATCCAGAGCGGTAATCCCGGCACGGGTGGCCTTGGGCTCGTCGGGCACGAAGCAGCGGTTGTAGGTGGCCTCGGCGTCTGCCAGGGCCATGACGGCTCGCTCTCTGATGGTCCCCGGAAAGAAATCGATCTCGACGGTCGCCTGCAAGCGCCGCTGCAGCTGAAGAAGCCGGCGCTGCGCCTCACGTTCCTCCAGGCTGGGACACTCCTGCTGCCAACTGGCGACGGCCTCGAGCAACTCCTGATACTCCGAATCCCGGTCGAAGAGGGCGGGCAACACCTCCGTTGTCTCCAGGCGCGTTTCGTCCACCTCGATCAGCAGGGACTTGCCGCCTAGGGCCTGGATGGCATCGGCCTGGTGGTGCAGCGCCCGGTATCGCGATGGGCCTGCCGGCAACAGGTAGACACCGTCACGCAGCACGGCCGCACCCATGCCGCGCAAGGCCCGCCAGAGCCGCATGCGCGTGCTGCCCGCCCGCCCGCTCAGGCTCATGACCAGTATCAGCCAGCGTCTTTCGTCGTCTACCATGTCATCTATCATCGTTGTACATGTAACATCTGTGTTATACGCTCTACAATATCATGCCGCCATCGTCTTCGTGAGAGTGTACATGCCCCCCGTCAATGAAACGCCCCACCAGGTTCCCTTTCGCGAGGCCGTGATGGTCTGGCTGCGCGTGGCCATGCTCAGCTTCGGCGGCCCCGCCGGCCAGATCGCCGTGATGCATCGCATCCTGGTCGAGGAGAAGAAATGGATCGGCGAGCGGCGTTTCCTGCACGCCCTCAACTACTGCATGATGCTGCCGGGGCCGGAGGCCCAGCAGCTGGCGATCTACATCGGCTGGCTGATGCACCGTACCAGGGGCGGCCTGGTCGCCGGCTGTCTCTTCGTGCTGCCCGGTTTCATCGCCATCCTGGCGTTGAGCTACCTCTATGCCACGCTGGGCAACGTGGGCCTGGTGGAAGGGCTGTTCTTCGGCCTGAAGGCCGCCGTGCTGGCGGTGGTGCTCAATGCGGTGGTGCGGATCGGCAAGCGGGCACTCAGGAACCGGATCATGCTGGGCCTCGCGGCGGCGGCCTTCGTGGCGATCTTCTTCTTCGATATCGCCTTTCCGTTGATCATCCTGAGTGCTGCCCTGCTGGGCTACTGGGGCGGCAAGCGCGGCATGGCAGCGTTCCAGGTAGGGGGGGGCCACGGCGATGGCAATGCCCCGGGCCTGAGCGACCGCGACTCGCTGCTCGGTGAGGGGCTTCCGGCCCATGCCCGGCCCAACCGCCGCTGGTCACTGCGCATCTCGGCGACCTTCCTGCTGCTGTGGCTGACGCCGGTGGCGCTGCTGCTGATTACCCTGGGGGGTGAGAACGTCTTCAGCCAGATCGCCACCTTCTTCAGCAAGATGGCCGTGGTGACCTTCGGCGGCGCCTATGCGGTGCTCGGCTACGTGACCCAGGAGGCGGTCCAGAACTACGGTTGGCTGGCCCCCGGGGAGATGCTGGATGGCCTGGGGATGGCCGAGACCACGCCGGGGCCGCTGATTCAGGTGGTGCAGTTCGTCGGTTTCATGGGTGCCTTCCGCGAAGCCACCGGGCTCGACCCGATGCTGGCGGCGACGCTCGCGGCAGTGCTCACCACCTGGGTGACCTTCGTGCCCTGCTTCCTGTGGATCTTCCTCGGCGCGCCCTACGTGGAGCGCCTGCGCGACAACCGGGCCCTGACTGCGGCGCTGTCGGCCATCACGGCGGCGGTGGTGGGCGTGATCTTGAACCTGGCGATCTGGTTCGGTCTTCACGTGATCTTCGCCGAGGTCGAGGAGCGGCATGCCCTGGGGGCCCGCCTGCTGATCCCGCAGCTCGGCACCCTCGACCCCCTGGCCCTGCTGCTGGCCGCCGGCGCCATGGTCGCCATCTTTCACTTCAAGGTCGGCATGCTCAAGGTGCTGGGAAGCTGTGCGCTGCTTGGTGTGCTGGCCTCCCTGGTCCTCTTCTAGTCAACGCCGATACTGTATGGCGGGTTTCGCCCCATGGCAGTATGTCTTCCTTCCGCCTGTGTCGTCTCACGATGGCCATCTCACATGATGGCCGTCGAGGACGACATTGTGCCAATGCCGGCCTGCTGCCTGTCGACTTCTCCCTTTCGACTTTTCCCTGAGCGGGAAGTCTGCGTCGGGTCCGGCCTGGGAGGAGGTGGGCGGCGGCTGTCGTGCCGCCCGCTCGCGCTGGCGTAGAACGCCCTGGCTCATCGAGGCGCTCCCTGGCTTAAGGTCGGCGCCGTCGGCCATCAGTGCCACACTGACACCGACCATCCTTCGACGGAGAGTGCCCATGAGCAACGGACCCTACGGGCAGATCGCCTGCGGCTGCGGTGCGCTATCGCTGCTGGTATGCGGCGCCCCCCTGGCTCTCGGCGAAGACGCCGAGGGCGAGGCGGTGGCCTTCTGGCCGCTCTCGGCCATCCAGATCGGCCAGGGGGCCGATGAGCTCGAGCTGTTGATGGAAGCGCGCGGTGGCGAGGCCTGGCGCTGCGGGCGCTGCGACGAGCGCCTGCTGCACGGCGATGACGAGGCCGGCGTGGCGGTGCTGGCGGGGATTCCGGAGGATAGCGACGGGCCCGGCGTGGCGTTGACGGCAGCGCAGCGGCGCCGCCTCGAGGCGCTGGGCTATCGAGTTCTGGCGGGAAGGTAACAGGGGAGGCGGCGCCTCCCCTGTGGGGTCAGGCGCTGCGCAGGTCGCAGCTGACCGCCGGGTTGAAGGGCTCGAGGTTGCCGCTGGGGTTGGTGCGGAACCAGACGTGCTGGTCGTAGTGGGGCTCGAAGCCGTGAGCCTGGTCGCCGGGGATGGCCGGGTCATCGGCCATGTAGTCCCAGGTGCGGCCCAGGAAGCTCGGCGGCTCGCTGTGGCCGGCCTCCTGCCAGGCCCGGGCGAACACCAGGTTCTCGACGCCCACCAGCACCATGGATCCGTCCGCCTGGGGTTCGTAGAGCAGGATGGCGGGCTCCATGAAGTCGGTATGGGTGCCGGTGCCGTCCACCCGCGGTTCGGTGGCGGTGATGCCGAGCAGGTCGGGGCGCATGTAGTGGATGCCCATGTGTCCGAGTTCCGGCGGCAGGCCGTGCCCGCCGGCCTTTACGCACTCGCCGGAGGGATCGGGGATGTAGCCCTCGGCCAGCGCCACGTTCACGTCCGTGAAGCGTTCCACCGCCGCACGGATCGCCTCTATCGTTTCGGCAACGTCATCGGCCTGGCCGCTGGCGGCAGGCAGGCCTGCGGCGGCGAAGCCCAGCACGACGATGCCACTCCACAGGATATTACGCATCGGGGTCTCCTCCGGGTCATGTCGTGGCGCGGGAAGTCACGACCTCGGCCCCTGCGCCGGGCGGCGAGGGGCCGAGAGATATGGGGTGGGTCACCTTGATCATAGCCGGCGGGGGAGGGAGGCAGCGGGTGGTTACGCTAGGGTACCCGGCATCAGCCGGGCGGGCTGTGCGGGCTGATCGGCCTAGGTCCGCATCACGGTGCCGCGGCCACGGTGGCTCTCAAAAGAGGCGTTACGAAAGGCGTTACGAGAGGCGTTTCCAGCCGTGGAGCAGGTAGCGGGTGGCGCTCTGCCAGCGAGAGGGGGCGGCGGGCACCGGCGCCTTGGCCAGGGCGTCGATGGCCCGCTGAAGGGCCTCGAGGATGGCGTCCAGGTGGCGGTGGCAGAGGGTGCTGTCGAGGCCGCCGGGGCAGCGGGAAAGGAGCTGGTCGCAGGCCTCTCGGGCGCTCTCGAGGGCCTCATGGGCGTCGGCGGGCAGCGTCGGCTCCTCGCTGCAGGCCGTGAGTTCGCGGCAGAGCATGCCGAGCATCCGGGTGTCGAGCCAGCAGGGCAGGCCGTCTTCGGCCTTGCCGGCCATGGACTCCTTGATGGCGCGGAAGGAGCCCCGCAGGAAGACGGCGGTGTAGTACGCCTTGGGGCGCTCTGTACTCATGGGGTGCCCGTGCTGTCGTTCAAGTGAGAATGCATATCAACTGTGATGCATTTTCATCATTGGGTCAATGCCGGGTCTAGCGGCGGGTAGCCCAGCGCCTGACGCAGCGCCTCGGCATGGGCGGCGACCCAGTCCGGGTCGATCGGGCCCCAGTCGCGGATGACGTAGGCGCCGATGTTGTGGCGTGCCCCTTCCTCGTGCTCGAACTCGCAGGCGATATCCAGCTCGCCCAGGGCGGAGAGGGTGTCCTGGGCGGTGCGCCGCGGCATGCCGGTGGCGGCCGTCACCGCCGGGATGCTGGCGATCCCCCGGGACACCAGGTAGGCCACGTAGAGGCGGCGGTAGAGGCTGGATCGGGTCTTGCTGAGTGTCATGGGGCCTCGCGTCTTGGGGGGGTATCTCGGGTCACATTCGTACGCGGTCGAACTCGCGGCGGAAGTACATCTCCAGGCGCAGGTCCAGCGCCCAGCGCGGTTCGCGGTCCGCCTCGCGGGGGAAGTGCAGGGCGGGGGCCACGTCCAGGAAGAGGATGCCGCGGTGCAGGTCGCGGCGGTAGCGGGTCTGCAGGTAGGTGTCCTCGATGCGCGGGTTCGAACCGCTCTCGCCCAGCGCCACGGCGCTGTAGCGGATCGCCCGGCGGCGGTCGATGCGCCGGTTGAGCTCCACCGCCTCGCTGAACTCCAGGGTATCGACCACCTCGCGCCACTGCACGTTGGTGATGAAGCGCAGGTGGCGGTTCTCGTCCACGGGGCGGCCGATGTCCCAGCGGGTGCGGGCGGAGTAGCCGTCCTTGTTGAACCAGGAGAGGCGGTTGTCGCTCTCCAGCTGCCAGGGCCCGTCGTTGAGGGTCCAGAGGCGCTGGGTGATCACCCGGGCGTAGGGGTCCAGCGGCAGCCGCACGCGAATGCCGGCGCCGACCTGGGTGTTCCACTGCTCGCTCTTGTCGCGGCGCCCCAGGCGGTTCAGGCCGATGCGCAGGCTCTCCACGCCGCTGATGCGGTCATCCACCAGCTGGTTGTCCTGCTCGGCCAGGGTGCCCTGGGTCTCCTCCGGCTCGCTCTCGATGACCAGCCGCAAGCGCTCCTCGGTGGTGGGCAGGTCGAGGCGGAAGCGGGCGCCGATGTCCTGCTGGAAGGCATCGCCCTCCTTCCAGCGCCAGCCCTGGCTGATCCTGAGGTAGGAGTCGTTCTCGATGCTCAGGGCGTCGGTGGTGCCGAAGAAGCCGTCGATGCGCCGCGAGGTGGTCTCGACCCAGCGGGAGACGTTCTCGTGCAGCGGCTCGATCCGTTCGTTGGCCCAGGGGGGCAGGTCGCTGTCATCCTCCGGGAGGCCCTCGGCATCGGGCTCGCCGTCGCCGCCTTCCGGCATCTCGACGGCGCCGAGCTCATCGTCGAGCCAACCGCCCATGGGGGCCGGGGCGGTGTCGGCGTGGGCGCCCAGGGCGGCGCAGGCCGCCTGCGCGATCAGGACCTTTCTCATCCGTGGGCTCCCCCTCAGTTCCTGATAGCAGTCTATCCATGAACCCCGTTGAAGTCGCGAACTGCGGGCGCTAGCGGCAGAGGGCGTCGCGGGCTTCGGCCTGGGTCACCTCGTGGCCGGAGGGCAGTGCCGCCGCGGGGTCGAGCAGCCAGGCGGCCAGGTCGGCCTCGGTGCGCTCGCGCCGGGTGTAGCGGGTCAGCATGTGGTAGCCCCCCGGATAGAGTGCCAGGCGCCACGCGGGGGCGTCGGTGTCCTGCGCGGGCAGGCGTTCGAGCAGGGCGCAGGCGGCCTCGGCGGGAATCACCTCATCCGCGTCGCCGTAGAGGATCAGGGCGGGCCCCGGCAGCCGCTCGGCGGCGTTCAGGGCCAGGCTCATGGTCTCGCTGACGCCATGCAGAGTGTCGACCCGGGCGCTGCGCAGGATCAGCGGGTCGCGGGCCAGGCGCGCCATGATCTCGGGGTCGTCGGTGGGCTCGATGCCGAGCCGGCGCACGCTGCTGGCCGAGAAGCTGACCGAGGGGATGAGCCGCACGCCGAGCCACAGGCTGGCGCGCTGGTACCAGGGCATGGCCTCGAACCCCCACACCGCCGGGGCGATCAGCACGCTGCCGGCCACCGGCGGCGGGTCGTCCGCGAGGGTCAGCAGCACCACTGCGGCGCCCATGCTCTTGCCCACCAGGGTGAGGGGCGTGTCGGGGTGGCGCGCCTGCAGCAGCGCGACCAGGTGGTGAACATCGGCCACCAGCCGCCGGTGACCGGGCCAGATCCGCCGCTGAGCGGTGAGGCCGAAGCCGCGCTGATCGAAGGCGTAGGTGGCGATGCCGTGGGGAGCGAGCGCCTCGGCCATGACGTCGAAGCTGCCGCCGTGGTCGTTGAAGCCGTGGACCGCCAGCACCAGGGCGCGGGGCGCCTGGGCAGGCTCGCCCTCGGCGGGCCAGTGCCGCAGCGGCAGGCGGTAGCCGTCCTCGGCGATCGCCCAGTCGGGCTCCAGGCGCACGGTATCCGGGCCGGGCCCGGGCTGCTGGAGCATCGCCTGGCCGCAGCCGCTCAGCAGCAGGGCGCCGAGCACGAGCAGGGCTCGCCGCAGGGCCGGGTGCAGAGAAGGGGGTAGAGAAAGACACAGCGCGGGGCGCGGGCGTGCGGGCATGGGGCTCTCCGGTCCGAGTCCCTTGATCATACCCCCGGGGCGGCGCCGGGTTTCACCCCTTCGGTCACTCGCCTACCCTAGCAGCCTGTCGGTCTTTCCGTTGCACCGTGAGATACTGACCACCGTCATCGCCGAGCTGAGAAGATCGCCATGAGCCGCTTCATCCCTGTGGATCGCCAGACCGATTACCTGCTGCCGCCTTCGGTAGACGAGTGGTTGCCCGATGGTCACCTGGCGCGGTTCGTTGTCGATGTTGTCGAACAACTGGACCTCTCGACGTTGACCCGGCGTTACATGGGGCGGGGTTCCAAGGCACATCACCCGGCGGTGCTACTGAGCCTGCTGATCTACGGCTACGCCACCGGGGTGGTCTCCAGCCGCAAGATCGAGCGTGCCACCTATGACTCGGTGGCGTTCCGCTACCTGGCCGCCAATACCCATCCCGACCATGACACGCTGGCCACCTTTCGCCGCCGCTTTCTGCCGGAACTGGAACAGTTGTTCGTACAGGTACAGGTGCTGCTGCTGGCCCGCGAGATGAAGCTGCTCAAGCTTGGCACCATCGCCCTGGACGGCACCAAGCTCAAGGCCAACGCCAGCAAGCACAAGGCGCGTTGTCGTATGGCCATGCCAAGAAGCTGGAGGCACAGTTCAGGGCAGAGGTGAAAGCGCTGACCGATCGGGCCGAGTCGGCGGACAAGGAGGACGCGGCCGACGGCATGGATATCCCCGCCGAGATTGCCCGCCGTGAAGCCCGCCTGGCGGCCATCGCTGAGGCGAAGGCCAAGATCGAGGCGCGCGCCGAGGAGCGGGACGCCACCGAGCAAGCCGCCTATCAGGAAAAGGTGGCGCGGCGGGAGGCGCAGCGCAAGGCCGGCAAGAAGCCCCGTGGGCGTGACCCCGAACCGCCCACTGGTGGCCCGCGTGACAAGGATCAGATCAATTTCACCGACCCGCAGTCGCGCATCATGCCGGTCACCGGCAAGGGGTTTGATCAGTGCTACAACGCCCAAGCCGCGGTTGATACCGAGAGTCTGCTGGTGACCCATGTCCACGTCACGCAGGCGACCAATGACAAGCAGCAAGTCATGCCGCTACTGACGGCCTGGCAAGGTTACCCGGAAACGCTGGGGAAAACCTGACCACCTGCTGGGTGATACCGGCTACTTCAGTGCCAGCAATATCCAGGCCTGCCATGACCATGGTATCGAACCGCTGTTGGCGATGAAGCGAGACGTCCATCACCTTCCGGTCTTTGAACGTTTCGCCGCGGATCCGCCTGCCCCGGAGAGCGAGGACCCCGTCGAACAGATGGCACACCGCTTGAAGACGCAGGCGGGCCGAGCGCTCTACGCATTGCGCAAACATACCGTGGAGCCGGTCTTCGGGATCATCAAACACGTGATGGGGTTCCGGCAGTTCTCGCTACGCGGACTGGATAAGGTCAGCGGCGAGTGGCGATTGGCCACCATGGCGTGGAATATCAAGCGGATGCACCGGTTGACGGCGGGCTGAGGGCTCGCCGCGCCCAACCGGCCAGCAGGCAAGGCGTCAGAACCGCCTTGCAGAAGCTGAGGGGCAGGTTAAGAGCCACCACACAACAGCACCAACACCAACACCAACACAGGGGGGGGTGAAGAACCCACGCCTCAGCTCATCCATTAACCTCAAGTCCGACAGACTGCTAGGGGGCGAAGGAATGAGCTGGTCAGGGAGGAGACGATGAGCAACGTGATGCGGCGTGCCCTGGGGTGGGGGGGCATCTATCTCGTGCTGGCGCTGCTGCCGGTGGCCGCGGTGGTGGCTCTTTCCCCGGCAGAGGGGCGCGGCTTCGGGGTGGAGCTCGGCACCCTGCTCGGGCTGCTGGCCCTTGCGGTGATGGCGCTGCAGGCGCTGGTCTCGGGCCGCCACCGCTGGTTCGGCGAGGCGCTGGGCTTCGACAACCTGCTGCAGTTCCACCGCCGAATGGGGCTCTTCGCGCTGCTTCTGGTGGTGGCCCATCCGCTGGTCATGCTTGCCGCGCGGCCGGCCTGGCTCGACTACCTGGACCCTCGCGACGACACCCTGCGCGCCCTGGCCCTGATCGGGCTGCTGCTCGCCACCCTGCTGCTGGTGGTCACCTCGCTGTGGCGCCAGGCCTGCGGGCTCTCCTACGAGCGCTGGCGGGCCCTGCATGGCCTGCTCGCGGTGGCGGTGGTGGGCGGCGGCTTCGGCCATGCGCTCATGGTGGGGCATGTCACCCGGGGGCTGCCCGGATGGCTGCTGGTCGGGCTGGTGGGCGCGTCACTGCTGCTGGTGGCCCAGAGCCGCCTGCTGAGGCCCTGGCGGCTGCGCCGCCGCCCCTGGCAGGTGGTCGAGGCGTCGCCGGCGCGCGGCGACGCCACCACCCTGGTGCTGGCGCCGGTGGGTGAGCATCGGCTCGCCTTCGCCCCCGGGCAGTTTGCCTGGATCACCCTGGGCGATACGCCCTTCCGGCTCCAGCAGCATCCATTCTCCATCGCCTCCTCGGCGGCGCGGCCCGAGCGGCTGGCCTTTACCATCAAGCGGCTGGGGGACTTCACCACGACCCTGCCCGAGGTACCCGCCGGCACCCGGGCCTTCGTCGAGGGGCCCTACGGCGCCTTCCTGCCGGACGCCGGCAACCCGTCCGGCGCCGTGCTGATCGCCGGGGGCATCGGCGTCACGCCTGTGATGAGCATCCTGCGCACCTTCGCCGACCGCGGCGAGCGCCTGCCGCTGTGGCTGATCTATGCCAATCCGACCTGAGAGGAGGCCACCTTCCGCGAGGAGCTCGATGCCCTGGCCGAGCGCCTCGACCTCAAGGTGATCCACGTGCTCGACGAGCCGCCGGAAGGCTGGCAGGGCGAGCGTGGCAAGGTCGACCGCGAGCTGCTCTCGCGCTGCCTGCCCGCCGACGACGGCCGCCGCGACTACTTCATCTGCGGCCCGGACCCGCTGATGGATGCCGCCGAGAGGGCGCTGATCGAACTGGGGGTCGCCCCGACCCGCCTGCACTCCGACCGCTTCGACATGGTGTAAGGAGAGAGACCATGCTGCATCGCTACGCCCGCCATGCCGCCACCCTGATCGCCGTGCTGCTGGTCATCGCGGCGCTGCTCGCCGCCCTGCTGCGCGGCTGAGGGCGACCTCCACACCTGGCCTCAGCGCCGGAACCACCCCTTCATCACCGCGGTGATGCGGCGCATGTCGTCCGGGGAGGTGACGTAGGCGGGCATGGTGTAGAGCCAGCGGCCGATGGGGCGCAGCCAGACCCCCTGCTCGCGGGCCCAGTCGGCCACGCCGGCGAGGTCCGCGGCGGCGCGGGTCTCGATCACCGCGGTGGCGCCCAGGGTGCGCACCTCGACCACCGCGGGGTGGGCGGCCAGCGCCTCGTCCCTTACCAGCTCCTCTTCCAGCACCCGGTTCAGCCCGGCGATCCGGCCCAGGTACGCCTCCTCCTCGAACACGGCCAGGCTTTCCAGCGCCACGGCGCAGGCCAGCGGATTGCCCATGAAGGTCGGCCCGTGCATGAAGGCATGCATCGGCGAGTCACCGATGAAGGCTTCATGCACCCGGTCCGTGGCAAGCGTTGCCGCATGGCCGAGATACCCCCCGGTGAGTCCCTTGGAGAGCACCATGATGTCCGGCGTCACCCCGGCGTGGTCGGCGGCGAACAGCCGCCCGGTGCGGCCGAAGCCGGTGGCCACCTCGTCGAACACCAGCAGCACGTCGAACTCGTCGCACAGCTCGCGCGCGCCCTGAAGGTAGCGGGGCGAGGTCATGTTGAGCCCCCCGGCGGCCTGCAGCAGCGGCTCCATCAGCAGGGCGGCGATCTCGTGATGGTGGCGCTCCAGCACCGCGCGCAGGGCGGCCAGGTCCTGCGCCACCGCCTCGTCGTCGGCGTGAAAGGGGGCGGTGGGGGCCGGGGCGAAGTGGTGGCGGGGCAGGTAGCCGGCGAAGAGCGAGTGCATCCCCTCCTCGGGGTCGCACACCGCCATGCAGCCGGCGGTGTCGCCGTGGTAGGCCTTCATCAGCGAGAGCATGCGGTGCTTCTCCGGCCGGCCCCGCAGCCTGTGGTACTGCACCGCCATCTTCATGGCGACTTCCATGCCGACGGAGCCGCTGTCGGAGAAGAAGACGTGGTCGAGGCCGGCGGGGGTGATGCGTACGAGCTCCCTTGCCAGGCGATCGGCGGGCTCGTGGGTCAGGCCGCCGAGCATCACGTGGCAGAGCGCGTCGGCCTGCCGCTGGATGGCGCTCACCAGGCGCGGGTGGCGGTAGCCGTGGATCATGCACCACCAGGAGCAGGTGGCGTCCAGGAGTGTCTCGCCCCCTTCCAGGGTGAAGTAGGGGCCCTCGCCGCCGATGACCTTCGGCGCCTGCCGCTGGGTCTTGAGGTGGGCATAGGGGTGCCAGACGGGAGAGCGGTTGCTCGAGGTCATTCAGGGCTCCAGCAGGACATGGGGGTAACGGACGGACACGCGAAGGCGCCGCGCATCCTGGAAGAGATGACGGAGAAGGTTCGTCGATAGCGGGGGGGACAGCGAGAAACCACGATGGTGCGGATGAGAGGACTTGAACCTCCACGCCCGAAGGCACCAGGACCTAAACCTGGCGTGTCTACCAATTCCACCACATCCGCACGAGTAGGCAGGCGAGCACATTTTACGGACGGTGCCTCCCAAGTCAATGAGCATCGGGAAGTTCCAGGTGGTCGGCGGCGGCCGCGGCCATGGCGGCAGGCGCGTCGGCCGCCAGCCGTGGGATCACGCCGAGGCAGGGAGCGGGGAGGGTGCGCGCCAGGGTGGCCAGGTTGTCCTGGTAGAGAGCGTCGTCTGCGGCCGCATCGAAGGAGAGTCCGGGGTCCACCAGGCTGCCGATCCAGCCGGCCAGGCGCAGGCCGGAGGCCGTGATGGCCTCGGCGGTCAGGCGGGCGTGGCTGAGGCAGCCCAGGCGCAGGCCCACCACCAGGATCACCGGGAGCTCCATCGCAAGTGCCAGCTCGGCGAGGTCCTCGTCGTCGTTGAGCGGCACCCGCCAGCCGCCGGCGCCCTCCACCAGGGTCAGGTCGCGCTCGAGGGCCAGCAGCGGTCGCAGCCAGCCGGTGAGGTCGGCCAGGCGCACCTCGACCCCGGCGCGCCGGGCCGCCAGGTGGGGCGCGATGGCGGGGGCGAAGGCGTAGGGGTTGATCGTCGTGTAGTCCACTGCCGGTACGCTCTCGGCCTGCAGGGCCAGGGCATCGGCGTTGCGCAGGCCGTCCGGGGTGGTCTCGCTGCCCGAGGCGATGGGCTTGAGGCCCAGGGTGGTGAGGCCCTCGCGGCGTGCGCGGGCCAGCAGGCCGGCGCTGGCTAGGGTCTTGCCGGCGTCGGTGTCGGTGCCGGTGACGAAGTAGGCGGGCATCGTGTCTCCTCAGTCTCGGGTCAGGTCGAGGGTGAGCAGCCGGTAGCTGACCGGCAGCCCCTCGGGCTCGCGCAGGGCGTCGAAGCGGCGCCGGGCCCGGGCCAGGTCGGCGCGGGTCAGCCGGGCGCCGGGGCGCGCGGTCTGGGCGCCCACGCCCTTTATGGAGGCCATCACCGCGGCCAGGTCGGGGTAGTGGAAGCGCCGGGTCTGCCGCTCGACGTTGACGCGGCGAAAGCCGGCCAGGCGCGCTGCGGCCAGGTGCTGCTCGCGGCCGAGCAGCGGCAGCAGGGCAGCGGGGGAGCCGGGCCGTGACCAGGCGTGGCCGACCTCCGCCAGGGTGCCGGGGGCGAGGGTGTTGATCAGCGCGCGCCCGCCCGGGCGCAGCACCCGGTGCAGCTCGCTCAGTACCCGGGAGAGGTCCGGGCACCACTGGATGGCCAGGTTGGAGAACACGAGATCCAGGCTGACGTCCGCGAGCGGCAGGGCGGCGGCGTCGGCGCATACCCAGCGCAGGCGCGGGTCGCTGCCGTGGTCGTGTCGGGCCGCGGCCAGCATCCCCGGGGCCAGGTCGAGGCCGATGACCGTGGCGTCGTCGCCGAAGCGTTCGGCCAGGCGCTCGCTCCAGTGCCCCGGGCCGCAGCCGAGGTCCAGCACCCGCCAGGGCGTGCCCAGGGGCGTGATGGGCGCGGGTGCGGGCAGGCGCTCCCAGAGCACCTCGCCCATGGCGAGCTGGGCAGAGGCCAGGCGCGCATAGTCGCGGGCGGCTCGGGAAAAGGCGTGGGCGACCCGGCGCCGCCACTGGGGCGAGGGGGGCGAGGGGGGCGAATCGAGCGCGTGGCGTGCGGCGTGGGATGCGCTCATGGGCAGGCCTCCGCGGTGGGGGCCGCGGGCGCGCGATGAGGCGCGGCGGCAAGCGTCGCCAGGGCCTCGGCCGGGGCGGCGGGCCGGGAGAGCATCGGGCAGTGGCCGGCCTGCTCGAGCCGATGATCGGCGCGGGCGATGGCTGCCGGCGCCTGCAGCGGGTCGTTGGCGCCGCTTATCCGAATCACCGGGCAGCCGGCACCGGCCAGGGCGGAGGCGAGGTCCAGGGTCTCCAGCCACTCCAGGCCCGCGGCCAGGGTGGCGGTATCGGCAGGCGGGCCGCCGTTCAGCAGGGTGCGCAGCCGTCGATGGGCGTCTCGGGGGCTGGGTTCGCCGCCGAGCTGCCAGCGCTGGAAGTGGGCCAGGGTGGCCTCCGGGTCCCGGGCGAAGGCGCGGCGGAAGGCGGTGAGCTC
Organism: Halomonas alkalicola; assembly: GCF_030704205.1. Taxonomy (NCBI): domain Bacteria; kingdom Pseudomonadati; phylum Pseudomonadota; class Gammaproteobacteria; order Oceanospirillales; family Halomonadaceae; genus Halomonas; species Halomonas alkalicola. The sequence continues at coordinate 3,459,675 of NZ_CP131913.1, forward strand.
CGCGCGGCTGACGCCTTCGGGGTCGCAGAAGCGTGCGCCCATGCCGAGCAGGATCAGTGCACGAGGCGCCGGCAGCCGGGCGAGCAGGGGGCCCGCCAGCAGGCCGCCCAGCGACCAGCCGACCCAGACGGCGTCGGTGGGGAGCTCGCGCGCCATGGCCTCGGCCAGGGCGTCCAGGCAGTCCGGGGGCGCCAGCGGGGCGCGGCCCCCGTAGCCGGGCCAGTCCGGCGCGCTGACGCTGACGCCGTCGGGCCAGTGCTCGGCCAGCGGCTGCCAGATCCGCGCGTCGCAGCCCCAGCCGGAGAGCAGCACCAGTTGCGTCATGGGGTCACCTCCGCCGCGCTGGAACGCTCGGCGGCCCGGCAGGCGGCGAGCCCCTCGAGCAGCGCCTCCAGGTCACTGTCGGCGTGAGCGGCCGAGAGCGTGATGCGCAGCCGGGCCTGGCCCCGGGGCACGGTGGGCGCGCGGATGGCGCCGACCAGAAGCCCCCGCCCGGCCAGCCGCTCGGCCCAGGCCATCACGCGGCGGCTCTCGCCGAGCACCAGCGGCTGGATGGGCGTGTGGCTCTGCGCCAGCGGCAGCCCTAGGCCTGCGGCCTCGGCGCGAAAGCGGGCGATCAGGCGGGCCAGGCGGGCGCGCCGCTCGGGCTCCTCGGCCAGGATCTCCAGGGCTGCGAGGGTCGCCGCGGCGACGCCGGGCGGCTGGGCGGTGGTGTAGACATAGGGACGGGCGAACTGGATCAGGTGGTCGATCAGCGCCTGGCTGCCGGCCACGAAGGCGCCGCCGCTGCCCAGCGCTTTGCCCAGGGTGCCGACCAAGACGGGCACGTCCTCCACACGCCGTGGCGCGCCCCCAGCGCAGCCGTCGCCGTGTGCGCCGAGCACGCCGAGGCCGTGGGCGTCATCGATCATCAGCCAGGCCCCGTGGTGACGCGCCAGCGCGGCGAGGCCGGCGATATCGGCCACGTCGCCGTCCATGCTGAAGACCCCGTCGCTGACCACCAGCTTCGGCGCCTCGACGGGGGCGCGCTCGAGCAGCCGCGCGAGATCGGCCAGGTCGCCATGGTGGAAGCGCCGCGAGGGGGCTCCCGATAGGGCGGCGCCATCGAGCAGGGAGGCGTGGTTGAGGCGATCCTGGAACACCCGGGTCTCGCCATCGCAGAGCGCCTGGAGAGTGCCCAGGTTGGCCATGTAGCCGGTGGAGAAGAGCAGGGCCCGGGGCCGGCCGGTGAGCTCGGCCAGCCGGCACTCGAGTGCCTCGTGGACCGCCAGGTGGCCGCTGACTAGGTGCGAGGCGCGCCCGCCGGCACCGTCACGGCGGGCGGCCCGGGCCATCGCCTCGGCCAGGCGCGGGTCGCCGGCCAGCCCCAGGTAGTCATTGCCGGCAAAGTCCAGGGGGGCGGTATCGGGGGAGGCGGTGCGGCGCTGGCGCCACAGGCCGCGTGCCCGGTGCGCCTCGCCGCGCTCGGCGAGGCGGCTTGGCCAGTCGCGGGTGGCCATGGCTCAGGCGCCGGCGTCGTAGGCGAGTTCGCTGGCCCGGGCGGCGGCCCCTGCTGCCGTCTGACGGGCCAGTGCGGCTTCGACGCCTGCCTGCATCCGGGCGTCGTCGGCACAGGTCTGACGGCTTTCGGGATGCAGGCCGAGCCGGGCGAACAGCGCCCGGTCGCGCTGGGCCTGGGGGTTGGCGGTGGTCAGCAGCCGCTCGCCGTAGAAGATGGAGTTGGCGCCGGCCAGGAAGGCCAGCGCCTGGGTGGCATCGTCCATCTGCTCGCGGCCGGCGGAGAGGCGCACGTGGCTCTTCGGCATCAGGATGCGGGCCACGGCGATGGCGCGGATGAACTCGATGGGGTCCAGGTCCTCCACGTGCTCGAGCGGGGTGCCCGGCACCTTGACCAGCATGTTGATGGGCACCGACTCGGGGTGCGGCTCGAGCCGCACCAGCTGCTGGAGCAGGGCGGCGCGGTCGCGGGGGGCCTCGCCCATGCCCAGGATCCCGCCGGAGCACACCTTCATGCCGGCGTCGCGCACGTGGCCGAGGGTCTCCAGGCGGTCGGCGTAGGTGCGGGTGGTGATGATCTCGCCGTAGTAGTCCGGCGAGGTGTCGAGGTTGTGGTTGTAGTAGTCGAGCCCCGCCTCGGCCAGGCGCCCGGCCTGGTCGCCGTCCACCATGCCCAGGGTCATGCAGGTCTCGAGCCCCAGCGCCTTGACCCGGCGCACCATCTCCAGCACCGCCTCGAGGTCCTTCTCCCGCGGGCTCTTCCAGGCCGCGCCCATGCAGAAGCGGCTGGCGCCGGCCGCCTTTGCCGCCTCGGCCTGCTCGACCACCTTCTCGATCTCCAGCAGCTTCTCCCTGGAAAGCCCGGTGTTGTAGTGGCCCGACTGCGGGCAGTACTTGCAGTCCTCCGGGCAGGCACCGGTCTTGATGGAGAGCAGGGTGGAGACCTGCACGGCGTTGGGGTCGAAGTGGGCGCGATGCACCCGCTGGGCGTGGAACAGCAGGTCGTTGAAGGGCAGGGCGAAGAGCGCCTCGATCTCGTCGAGGGTCCAGTCGTGGCGCGGCCGGGCCGTGGCGGCTAGGGTCAAGGAGTCGGCGGTCGAGATCGCATCGCGGGTATCGAACATGAGGGGGCTCGCTTATGGTCAACTTGGGCGTGGTGAGTAAGTTGACGGAAAGCCTATCCCAGTGGCGCCTGTTGTCAACCCGGGTGGGTGCCGAGGTTGACAGGCGGCTGCGTCGTCACCTGCCGGGCCGCTGCGCCTTCTGCCTGGGCGAGGCCGAGCGGGAGCGCCCCTGGTGTGCGGCCTGCTTCGTCGAGCTGCCCTGGAACCTGCCGGCCTGTCCGCGCTGCGCCGAGCCCCTGCCCGGGCGCCCCGAGGCGCGGCCATGCGGGCGCTGCCTGCGCTCCCCGCCCGCCTTCACGCGCAGCCGGGTGCCGCTGCGCTATGAACAGGAGGTGGCCGGGCTGGTGCAGCGCTTCAAGTTCGAGGCCTCTCCCCGGGCCGGGGCGGTGCTGCTGGCGCTGTTCGAGGCCGGCCTGCCCGAGACGGTCCTGGCCTGGCCCCAGGCCCTGGTGCCGGTGCCGCTGCACCCCTGCCGCGCCCGGGAGCGGGGCTTCGATCAGGGCGACTGGCTGGCCAGACGCCTGGCGCGTCGGCTCGAGCGTCCCCTGGTGCGGGCACGCCGGTGTCGCGACACCCCCAGCCAGCGCGGCCTGGACCGCGACGAGCGCCGCCGCAACCTGAACCGCGCCTTCGTGATCGAGGCGGCGCTGCCCCCGCGGGTGGCGCTGCTGGACGATGTGATGACCACCGGGGCGACCCTGGAGGCCCTGGCGTCGGCCTGCCGCGCGGCGGGTGCCCGCGAGGTCGAGGCGTGGGCGGTGGCGAGAACGCCGCTCCAGTAAAGCTGAAGGCTTTCTCCAGTAACGCTGACGGCTCTGCTAGCATGCGGGTTTTACTGCCGGAACTGCCGCTATGGAAACTTCCCCCCATCCCTTTGCCAGCCTCTCGCCCGCGCGGGTGGTTGCGGCGGTGGAGTCGCTGGGCGTCTGGCTGCCCGGTGAGCCCTTCACCCTCAACAGCTACGAGAACCGCGTCTACCTGGTGCATGACGACGAGCGGCGGCGCTGGGTGGTGAAGTTCTACCGTCCGGAGCGCTGGAGCGATGCGCGCATCCAGGAGGAGCACGATTTCCTGGCCGAGCTCGACGAGGCCGGGGTGGCCGTGGCCGCGCCCTGGCGCAACGACGAGGGCGTGAGCCTTCACCGCGCCGAGGGGTTTCGCTTCGCGCTCTTTCCCGGCCTGCCGGGCCAGGCCCCGGAGCTGGAGAATCCGGCGCATCTGTTCGCCCTGGGGGAGCTGATCGGTGCCGTGCATGCGGTGGGCGAGCGCGGTCGCTTCGTCCATCGCGGTGTCATGGATCTGGACGAGATGGTGCTGGAGGCCCGGGAGCGGGTGCTGGCCAGCGCCTGGCTCGGCAGCCGCCAGCGCGAGGCCTATGCCCGGGTCACCGCGGCCCTACACGAGCGGCTGGCCGACCACGCCTGGCCCGCCGAGCGGGCGATCCGTGTCCACGGCGACTGCCATATCGGCAATATCCTGGGCCGCGATGCGCACTTCGCGCTGGTGGATTTCGACGACTGCCTGATGGCGCCGGCGGTGCAGGACCTGTGGATGCTGATCACCGCCGAGCACGCCGAGGAGCGGCACATGCAGCTCTCGGAGGTGATGGAGGGGTACGAGGAGCACCGCGAGTTCGACCGCCGCGAGCTGGCCCTGATGGAGCCGCTGCGCACCCTGCGCCTGCTGCGCCACAGCGCCTGGCTGGTGGCGCGCTGGGAGGATCCGGCCTTCCCGGCGGCCTTCCCGTGGCTGGCCGATGAGGGCTACTGGGACGGCCAGATTCGCTCGCTGGAGCAGCAGCGCCAGGTGCTCGAGCGCGAGCCCCGCTGGCTCGCCTGAGGTCGGGTCGTGGCCTGACGCAGGGCGCCAGGCCCAACGCAAGGCGCCCCTGACCCAACGCAAGACGCCCCTGACCCAACGCAAGACGCCCCTGAAGAGGGGCGCCTTGTCGCGAGGGGCGTTGCCGGGCTACTGGTCCGGGTCGGGACGCTCGGCGGGAATCGGGTTGGCGACCCCGGCGCCTTCGGCCTGGCGGCGCTGGATGTTGATCTTCTCGGACGGGTTCTCCTGCTCCTCGATGGAGAGCTCGCTGGCCAGCCGCAGCTCGAAGGCGTGCTCCGGGGTGAGCTCGCAGCGGCCGCTGTCGCAGGCGGCGATGCCGAAGCTGCCGTCCGCGTCGTAGGCGGCGGCCGACATCTCGCCCGAGTAGATCTCGCTGTCGCCGCCGTCGGTGGCGATGCAGGTCACGGACTTGGTGGTGATGCGCACCCGCTCGCCCTCGAGCCGGGCATCGCCCACCATGATGCAGTGGCTCGGCAGCTCATAGGTACCCTGACCGTTGGCGACCGGGCGCAGCAGGATGTCATCGAGGCGCTGCACGTCCTGGTCCAGGGTGACGGAATCGATCACCTGCACCTCGAGGCGCGCGTCGGCGGGCAGTTCCAGGGTCGCGGCCAGCACCAGAGACGGGCTCAGGAGGGCGGCCAGCAGCAGAAGGGTGGGGGTCTTGGTCATGTCGAGCTCTCGGAAGAAGTCGTGCACTGCATGAGAGCCGGGATTCTAGCACAGGGGGGCCTGCCCCTCCCATTCGCTGCGGGGCTTAGGTGCGGCAGGTTGTCACGTGGCGGGCCTGCGCCGCGAGGGGGCTTGCGCTAGAATGCGGGATCCACGTCAATTTATATTGTACAGGCTATGTTTCTTGTATATCTTCTGTACATGAAAACCGATCAGGACGGGCTCGACGATGACCGAAGAAATCGCCAACCACTACCGGCAGATCCTCCTCGCACTGGGTGAGGATCCGGAGCGCGAGGGCCTGCGCGATACTCCCAAGCGCGCCGCCAAGGCGATGCAGTTCCTCAACCGGGGCTATGTCCAGTCGCTCGAGGAGATCGTCAACGGCGCCGTGTTCGAGTCGGAGACCGATGAGATGGTGCTGGTCAAGGACATCGAGCTCTACTCCATGTGCGAACACCACCTGCTACCCTTCATCGGCAAGTGTCACATCGCCTACCTGCCCAGCGGCAGGGTGCTTGGGCTCTCCAAGTTCGCGCGCATCGTCGACATGTTCGCCCGCCGCATGCAGATTCAGGAGAACCTGACCCGCCAGATCGCCGAGGCGGTGCAGCAGGTCACCGATGCCCGCGGCGTGGCGGTGGTGGTGGAGGCCAAGCACCTGTGCATGATGATGCGCGGCGTGGAGAAGCAGAACTCCAGCATGACCTCCTCGGTGATGCTGGGTGCCTTCCGCGACAACCCCTCCACCCGCCAGGAGTTCCTGACCCTGGTCAACGGACGCTGAGGCCCACCCGCCAAGGAGATCGGCCATGCCGCTGCACGCCATCGATGACCAGCACTTCGATCATGATCTGGCCACGATCCGCATCAAGAACCTTCGCCTGCGCACCCATATCGGGATCAAGGAGGAGGAGATCCAGAATCGCCAGGACGTCGTGATCAATGCGGTGATCCGCTATCGCGCCGACAAGGCGGTGGCCTTCAACCATATCGAGCAGGCGCTGAACTACCGCACCATCACCAAGCAGGTGATCGCCCATGTGGAAGGCAACCGCTTCCTGCTGCTGGAGCGCATGACCCGCGAGGTGCTGGACCTGGTGATGGCCCACGAGCAGGTGCTGACCGCCCAGGTCGAGATCGACAAGCCTCACGCGCTGCGCTTCGCCGACTCGGTCTCCATCACCCTCTCGGCCAGCCGCGACCCTCGCCGCCCCGTCTGAGCGGCCGGTCGCGCCGCTCCCCCGCAAGGCCCCGGTGCGCTTTGAGCCCCGGGGCCTTTGCGCTTAGCATGTGAGGCCCGTTCCCGTCCGCGCAATGGAGTGACCTTGGAAGGCGACACCCCGACCCCCGTTTCCCCCCGGCGCCGCTACGCCCCCTGGGCCATGGCCGCCATCGTCTCGGCCCTGCTGGCCCTACTGCTGCAGGGGGCGCTGCTGCCCCTCAACCTGGCCGCCGCGGTGATGGCGCTGCTCGGCCTGCGCCAGATCCGTCGCGAGCCCGAGCGCTACATCGGCCGTGCCTTCTGCTGGCTCGCCATCGGCCTGGTGCTGATCCTCGCCGTGCTCACCGCCATGCTGGAGCCGACCCCGTCAGTGCCGCCGGCCGAGTACATGGTGCCGGACGAGGCGCAGCAGATGCCCGATGAGGGGCGCGCCCCGTCCGAGCCGGTCGCCGACGAGCGTTGACAAACTCGGCCACAGACGTGGCGCCCCCCCGCCGCGGTCCCGTATCCTAGGCGCTAGCCTGTCATCCGGCCGCGCCCCGCCGTTCTCTACAACAACTTTGTTACAACAACACCGCCTTGCCCTCAGGAGATGCCCATGGAAGCCCTCAAGGAAACGCAGCTCTACTGTCCCTTCGCCTATATCGACGGCAGCTGGGTCGCCGCCGACAGCGGCGAGCAGATCCAGGTGCTCAATCCGGCCACCGGCGAGCCCATGGGCGACGTGCCGCGCCTGGGGCGCGTCGAGACCGAGCGCGCCATCGAGGCGGCCCATGCCGCCCTGCCGGCCTGGAAGGCGCTGACCGCCCTGGAGCGCGCCGATATCCTGATGAAGTGGCACGACCTGATGCTCGAGCACCAGGACGACCTGGCCATGATCATGACCTTCGAGCAGGGCAAGCCGCTCAAGGAGGCCGCCGGCGAGATCGCCTACGCGGCCAGCTTCCTGCGCTGGTTCGCCGAGGAGGCGCGGCGCATCTACGGCGAGACCATCCCCGCCGCCAAGGGCAACCAGCGCATCCTGGTCACCAAGCAGCCGGTGGGCGTGGTGGGGGCCATCACCCCCTGGAACTTCCCCGCGGCGATGATCACCCGCAAGGCGGGGGCGGCGCTGGCCGCGGGCTGCACCATCGTGGTCAAGCCGGCCAGCCAGACCCCCTTCTCGGCCACGGCCCTCGCGCTGCTGGCCGAGCGCGCCGGCGTGCCCCGCGGCGTCTTCAACGTGGTGCCGGGCCGCGCCGGCGAGATCGCCGCCGCCATGACCGAATCCCCGCTGGTGCGCAAGATCACCTTCACCGGTTCCACCGAGGTGGGTCGCGAGTTGATGGCCAACGCCGCGCAGCACATCCAGAAGATCTCCCTGGAGCTGGGCGGCAATGCGCCCTTTATCGTCTTCGAGGATGCCGACCTGGACGCCGCGGTGGAGGGGGCCATGGCCGCCAAGTTCCGCAACGCCGGCCAGACCTGCGTCTGCACCAACCGCTTCCTGGTGCAGTCCAGCGTGGTCAACGCCTTCTGCGAGAAGCTCGCCGTGGCCATGCACAGCGAGCTCAAGGTGGGCGACGGCACCCAGGCGGGCATCAACATCGGCCCGATGATCGACGACAAGGCGGTGGCCAAGGTCAGCGAGCACGTCCAGGACGCGGTGGACAAGGGCGCCGAGCTGCTGATGGGGGGCCACCCCCACCCGCTGGGCGGCAACTTCTTCACCCCGACCCTGATCAGCTTCGCCACCTCCAGCATGAAGGTGGCCCACGAGGAGACCTTCGGCCCGCTGGCCGCGGTGTTCCCCTTCGACGACGAGGAGAGCGCCGTCGAGATGCCCAACGACACCGAGTACGGCCTCGCCGCCTACTTCTACTCCCGCGACCTGGGCCGCGTGTGGCGTGTCGCCGACGCCCTGGAGTACGGCATGGTGGGCATCAACACCGGGCTGATCTCGAACGCCGCCGCCCCCTTCGGCGGGGTCAAGGCGTCCGGCCTCGGCCGCGAGGGCGGCCATCAGGGGCTGGAGGAGTTTCTGGAGACCAAGTACCTCTGCATCGATCTCGGCTGATCAGCCGCCCTTGAAGCAAAAAGCCCGCGACCATGTCGCGGGCTTTTTCGTGAGGGGGAGGCCTTAGTGGCGGAAGTGGCGCATGCCGGTGAACACCATGGCAATGCCCGCCTCGTTGGCGGCGTCGATCACCTCCTGGTCGCGCATGGAGCCGCCGGGCTGGATCACCGCGGTGATGCCGGCCGCCGCCGCGGCATCGATGCCGTCGCGGAAGGGGAAGAAGGCGTCAGAGGCCATCACCGAACCGGGCACCGAGAGGCCCTCGTCGGCGGCCTTGATGCCGGCGATGCGGGCCGAGTAGACGCGGCTCATCTGGCCGGCGCCCACGCCGATGGTCTGGCCATCCTTGGCGTAGACGATGGCGTTGGACTTGACGTACTTGGCCACCTTCCAGGCGAAGGCCAGGTCGCGCAGCTCCTGCTCGGTGGGCACCCGCTCGCTGACCACGGTGAGCTCGTCGCGGCCGACCATGCCGAGGTCGCGGTCCTGGACCAGCAGGCCGCCGGTGACGCGCTTGAAGTCGTGGGCGTGCTCGCGCTCGCCCGGCCAGTGGGCACCGACGTCGAGCAGGCGCACGTTCTGTTTCTCGGCGACGATGGGCAGGGCGTCCTCGGCGACCCCGGGGGCGATGATCACCTCGACGAACTGGCGGTCGATGATGGCGCGGGCGGTCGCGGCGTCCAGTGGCACGTTGAAGGCGATGATGCCGCCGAAGGCGCTGGTGGGGTCGGTGGCGAAGGCCTTGTCGTAGGCCTCGAGCGCCGTGGCGCCCACCGCCACGCCGCAGGGGTTGGCGTGCTTGACGATGACGCAGGCGGTGTCGGTGAAGGCCTTGACGCACTCGAAGGCGGCATCGGTATCGGCGACGTTGTTGAAGGAGAGCGCCTTGCCCTGCAGCTGGGGGGCGGTGGCCACGCTGGCCTCGCTGGCCCCGGCCTCGACGTAGAAGGCCGCGCTCTGGTGCGGGTTCTCGCCGTAGCGCATGGTCTGCTTCTTCTCGAACTGCAGGTTGTAGGTGCGCGGGAAGCCATCCTCGCCGCCGGGCACCCGCTGGCCGAGGTAGTCGGCGATGGCGGCGTCGTAGCCGGCGGTGTGCTCGAAGGCCTTCACGGCGAGATCGAAGCGGGTGGCGTCACTCACCGCGCCGTCCTGGGCGGCGATCTCCGCCAGCACCCGGGCATAGTCGCCGGCGTCCACCACGATGGTGGTATGGGCGTGGTTCTTGGCGCAGGCACGCACCATGGTGGGGCCGCCGATATCGATGTTCTCGATGGCGTCCGTGAGGGTGCAGTCCGGCTTCGCCACGGTCTGGGCGAAGGGGTAGAGGTTGACCACCACCATGTCGATGGGGGCGATGTCGTGCTCGGCCATCACCGCATCGTCCTGGCCGCGGCGGCCGAGGATGCCGCCGTGGATCTTCGGGTGCAGGGTCTTGACGCGACCGTCCATGATCTCGGGGAAGCCGGTGTGCTCGGACACCTCGGTGACGGCGATGCCGCTCTCCTGGAGCAGGCGGAAGGTGCCGCCGGTGGAGAGCAGCTCGACGCCGCGCTCGGACAGGCCGCGGGCGAAGTCGACGATGCCGGTCTTGTCCGAGACGCTGATCAGGGCGCGGCGAACCGGGGTGGGGGAGGCTTGGGCCATGGGGGTCACTCTCTGCTGACGGGTGGGACGAACAATCGGGGCGGCATGGGCATGACATGCCGAAGGGAGCCGGCGGCTCCCTTCGTGAATGGGTCAGATCAGGTCGTACTGCTTGAGCTTCTTGCGCAGGGTGCCGCGGTTGAGGCCGAGCATCTCGGCGGCGCGGGTCTGGTTACCCTGGGTGTGGTCGAGCACGGCGGCCATCAGCGGGGCTTCCACCTCGGCCATCACCATAGCGTAGAGCCCGGTGACCTCGCCACCGTCCAGGTGGGCGAAGTAGCGGCGCATGGCGAGGTCCACCGCCTCGCGCAGCGGGCGCTGGCCGACGGACTCGTCGAGCGCCTGGGGGCGTTGGCCCTCCAGCCCGTTGAGTTCCTGGCCATGTCCAGACAGCTCGGGGTTCGGGGGAAAGGCTTGGCTGGTCATGCGGCTCGTGTTCCTTTCGAGGTCATGCCCTCCCGCTTTGGCGCGGCGGCCTCGAGGGGGGCGTGACGAAAGCAGTCGTCGATGAAGCGATGCTGGGCGGCGGCGCTCTGAAGGCCGTTGAAGGTGGCCTTGTAGTCGCGCTGTCTCTCCGTCGTCAGGCGGGTGTCGCCGGCCAGGTACCAGCCGACGTGCTTGCGCGCGATGCGCACGCCCATGTGCTCGCCGTAAAAGTCGTGAAGGGCCGTGAGATGATCGCGCAGCACCGCGGCGCGCTCCTCGTCGGCCGGGGGCGCCAGGCGCTCCCCATGGCGGAGGTAGTGGTCGATCTCGCGGAAGATCCAGGGGTTGCCCTGGGCGCCGCGACCCACCATCACCGCATCCGCCCCAGTATAGTCGAGGACGGCGGCGGCCTTCTCCGGGGAGTCGATATCGCCGTTGGCAAAGACGGGAATGCCCACCGCCGCCTTGATCTCGGCGATGGTGTCGTACTCGGCCTGGCCGGTGAAGCGCTGCTGGCGGTGGCGGCCGTGCACGGAGAGCGCCTGGATGCCGGCGGCCTCGGCCAGCCGCGCGATGCGCACCCCGTTGTTGCTCTCGGCGCACCAGCCGGTGCGGATCTTGAGGGTCACCGGCACCCGTACCGCCGCCACCACCGTCTCGAGGATCTCGGCCACCAGCGCCTCGTCGCGCAGCAGCGCGGAGCCGGCGGCCTTGTTGCAGACCTTCTTGGCCGGGCAGCCCATGTTGATGTCGATGATCTCGGCGCCCATCTCGGCATTCAGCCGCGCCGCCTCGGCGAGCATCTCGGCATCGCCGCCGGCGATCTGCACGGCGCGGGGGCCGGGCTCACCGCGGTGGTCCATGCGCAGGCGCGACTTGCGGGTGTGCCACAGGCTCGGATCCGAGGTGACCATCTCGCCCACCACCACCCCCGCGCCCAGCCGCCGGCAGAGCTGGCGGAAGGGGCGATCGGTGACGCCGGCCATCGGCGCCAGGATCAGCCGGTTGGGCAGGGCGTGGTCACCGATGCGGGGCAGGGACGGGCGGGTGTCGGGCATGGTGTCGGACGGTGATGGCATGAGGGGGCCATATCATACGCCCCCGGTCGGGTGGGGTGAAGTGGCGAAGGGTCGCGTCTAGCGCGGCCGCCGCCCGGTAAGCCGCACCCAGCCGTCGCTGGTGACCGGCTCATCCATGGTCAGCCCCTGGTCGCGATAGGCCTCGAGCACCTCCTCGGCCTGGCCCGCGAGGATGCCGGAGAGTGCCAGGCGCCCCCCGGGGGCGACGTGGCCGGCGATCATCGGCGCCAGCGCCACCAGCGGGCCGGCGAGGATATTGGCCACCACGATGGGGAAGGTCTCGGCGTCGTCGAGCTGTTCGGGGTAGCAGAGCCGGAAGCGGCCCTCGTCGATGGCGTTGCGCTCGGCGTTGTCGCGGCTGGCCTGCAGCGCCTGGGGGTCGATGTCGGTGCCGATGGCGCTGGCCGCGCCGAGCCTGAGCGCGGCGATGGCCAGTATCCCGGAGCCGGTGCCCACGTCGAGCACCCGCTGGCCGTCGAGGGCCTCGGTCACCGCCAGGCCGTCGAGCCAGGCCAGGCAGAGCGCCGTGGTGGGGTGGGTGCCGGTGCCGAAGGCTAGCCCCGGGTCCAGGTGCAGGTTGACGGCGCCGGGCTCCGGCGGCTCGTGCCAGCTCGGCACGATCCACAGGCGCTCGCCCATCTGCATGGGCTGGAAGTCGTCCATCCACTCCCGCTCCCAATCGCGGTCGGCCAGCAGTTCCACCTCGATCTCGGGGCAGGGCTCCTCGGGGAGCTCGGCGGCCCAGGCCTGGCGCACCCGGTCGAGCATGGCATCGACGCCCTCCAGGTCGTCGTAGAGGCCGGTGAGCACCGTCTCGTTCCACAGCGGGGTGCTGCCGCGCTCGGGCTCGAAGACGGGGTCGTCGTGGGCATCCTGCAGGGTGATGGCGGTGGCGCCCTCGTTGAGCAGCAGCTCCTCGAGGGTGTCGGCCTGCTCGGGGGGAATATGGGCCTTGAGTTGCAGCCAGGGCATGGCGGTGTTCCGTGATGTGGGAAGGAGAGAGGACAACGCAAGCGGGGCGGCCGAGGCCGCCCCGCGGAAGTCGCCGGGGAGCGTCACATCCCCAGCTTCTTCTCCAGGTAGTGGATATTGACCCCACCCTGCTGGAAGTAGCCGTCGCGCACCAGGTCCTTGTGCAGGTCGGTGTTGGTCTTGATGCCTTCCACCAGCAGCTCGTCCAGGGCGACCCGCATGCGGGTCAGCGCGGTCTCGCGGTCGGCCCCCCAGGTGATCAGCTTGCCGATCAGGGAGTCGTAGTGGGGCGGCACCGTGTAGCCGGTATAGATGTGGGAGTCCATGCGCACCCCGAGGCCACCCGGCGGGTGGTAGAGGGTCACCTTGCCGGGGGAGGGCATGAAGGTGCGGGCATCCTCGGCGTTGATCCGGCACTCGAAGGCGTGGCCCGAGAGCTTGACCTCCTCCTGGGTGATCGACAGCGGCAGGCCGGAGGCGATGCGCAGCTGCTCGCGGACGATATCCACACCGGTCACCATCTCGGTGACGGGGTGTTCGACCTGCACCCGGGTGTTCATCTCGATGAAGAAGAACTGGCCGTCCTCGTAGAGGAACTCGAAGGTGCCGGCGCCGCGGTAGCCGATGGTGATGCACGCCTGGCGGCACGCCTCGAGCACGTCGGCGCGGGCCTTCGGGTCGAGCATGGGGGCCGGGGCCTCCTCGATCACCTTCTGGTGGCGGCGCTGCAGGGAGCAGTCGCGGTCATAGAGGTGAATGGCGTTGCCCTGGCCGTCGGCCAGCACCTGCACCTCCACGTGGCGGGGATTCTCGAGGAACTTCTCCATGTAGACGGTGCCGTCGCCGAAGGCCGCGTGGGCCTCGGTGCGGGTCACGGTCACCGCGGAGAGCAGGTGGGCCTCGGTGTGCACCACGCGCATGCCGCGACCACCGCCGCCGGCGGCCGCCTTGATGATCACCGGGTAGCCGATGCGCCGGGCAACGGCGACGATCTCGCCCTCGTCATCCTCCGGCAGCGGACCGTCGGAGCCCGGCACCGTGGGCACGCCGGCCTTCTTCATCGATTCGATGGCGCTGACCTTGTCGCCCATCAGGCGAATGGTCTCCGCCCGCGGGCCGATGAAGGCGAAGCCGGAGCGCTCGACCTGCTCGGCGAAGTTGGCGTTCTCGGAGAGGAAGCCGTAGCCGGGGTGGATGGCGCTGGAATCGGTGACCTCCGCGGCGCTGATCAGCGCCGGGAGGTTGAGATAGGACTGGGCCGAGGCGGCCGGGCCGATGCAGACGGCCTCGTCGGCCAGGCGCACGTGCATCAGCTCGCGGTCGGCCTTGGAGTGGACCGCCACCGTCTTGATGCCCAGCTCCTTGCAGGCGCGCAGGATACGCAGGGCGATCTCGCCGCGATTGGCGATGAGTACCTTGTCCAGCATGATGAATCCGCCAGTGTCAGGTGAATGAAGAGGCGCGGCGACGTCAGCCGAGCACGATCAGCGGCTGGTCGAATTCCACCGGCTCGCCGTCATCGACCAGGATCGCCTCGACCACGCCGTCGCGGTCTGCCTCGATCTGGTTCATCATCTTCATGGCCTCGACGATGCACACGGTGTCGCCCTTCTTGACGCTCGAGCCCACCTCGATGAAGGGCTTGCTGCCCGGGGCCGGGCTGCGATAGAAGGTGCCCACCATGGGCGAGGCGATGGCCTGGCCCTGGTAGCCGGGGCCTTCGTCGGCGTCGGCCGGGGCGGGGGCCGCCACCGGGGCCTGGGGAGCGGGCTGCGCCGGCGCGGCATAGCCCTGGGGCATGACGGGCTGCCAGCTCGCGCCATTGGGATGGCGGCTGATGCGCACCGACTCCTCACCCTCCTGGATCTCGATTTCGCTGATGTTGGACTCTTCGAGCAGCTCGATCAGCTTCTTGACCTTGCGGATATCCATGACGTTGTTCCGATCGCTTGGGTGCAGTGAATGAGGGCTGGCCCGGTGGCGCTGTCAACCCGGGCCAACTTGCCATAGATCGCGGCAAGATGGCGTCTCTTACCGCTCTAATGGCCGTGAAAAAGGGATGACGCCGGAGTTTGCCGAAAATCCACGGGGATGTCCAGTCGCGCGGAGAACGCCGTTCGAAGCGTGAATTTAAACGACTGTTTGACGACGTTCGCGACCGCGCCGCGGCCTGTCGGGTCAGCTCGTCTGGCCGTTCAGCCAGTCGAGCACCCCCTCGAGATGGGTGGCCAGCCCCGGGGCGCGCATCTCGCCCTGGATGCGTGCGTCGCGCAGCTCCTCCTCGCCGTGGAAGAAGAGCAGGCTGGGCGGCCCGAACAGGCCGAAGTGGTCGAGCAGCTCGCGGGTGGCGCTGCCCGAGTCGGTCACGTCCACGTTGATGCGGGCGAAGGCCGACAGCGGCTCGGCGACCCGGGGGTCGGGATAGACCTGGCGCTCCATCTGCTTGCAGGAGATGCACCAGTCGGCGGTGAAGTGGACGAAGGTGGGGCGGCCATCGCCCACCGAGGCCAGGGCCCGCTGCAGCTCATCGAGCCCTTCGACGGTGGTGATCTCGGCGGGCTCCACCGCCGCCGCGCCGCCGCTGCTGCCCAGGTTGGCCAGGGGGCGCAGCGGGTCATGGGCGCCGCTGGCGGCCCCCAGCACCAGGGCCAGGCCCCAGGCGAGCAGCAGCAGGCCGGCCGCCTGGCGCACCCGCGGCCAGCCCTGGGGCAGGTTGACCGACATGGCGCCGAGTGCCAGGGCGCCGCCGATGGCCAGGCCCGCCCACAGCAGCAGCGCCACCGCCGAGGGCAGCAGGCGCTCCACCAGCCAGATGGCCACCCCCAGCAACAGGATGCCGAAGGCGATCTTCACGCCGTTCATCCAGGCGCCGCTGCGGGGCAGCAGGGTGGTGCCGAAGGTGCCCACCAGCAGCAGCGGCACGCCCATGCCCAGCCCCAGGGCGAGCAGGGCGGCGCCGCCCAGCATGGCGTCGCCGGTGGTGGAGATGAACACCAGGGCGCCGGCCAGCGGCGCGGAGACGCAGGGGGAGACCACCAGCACCGACAGCGCCCCGGCCAGTGCCAGGCCGCCCGGCCCGCTCTGCTGGGCGCGGGCCTGCCAGGCGTCGATGCGCCCGGAGAGCCGCGACGAGGTGCGCAGCTCGAAGGCGCCGAACATGGCCAGGGCGAAGAGGGCGAAGAGCACCGCGAAGGTGATCAGCACCGGCGCCGATTGCAGCCGCGCCTGGAGGTTGAGGCCGGCACCGAACAGGCCCATCAGCACACACGCGGCGGCGTAGGTGAGCGCCATGCCGGCCACGTAGCTCGAGGAGAGCACGAAGGCGCGGGGGCGCCCGGGGTTCTGGCCGACGATGATCGAGGAGAGGATCGGCACCATGGGCAGCACGCAGGGGGTGAAGGTCAGCCCCAGGCCGGCCAGGAAGAAGAGGCCCAGGACCAGCGGCAGGCTGGCCTCGGCCATCAGGCGCTGGAAGCGACCGTCATCGCTCTGGGGGGCGGCCGGTCCGGCGGCGCCTGCTCCCGCGTCCGCCGCGCCGCCGCCGTTGCCACTCGCCAGGGCGGCGAAGACCGCCGGCGCGGCGCGCTCCGGCGCCTCGAGGGAGACCCGCTCCGGCGGGTAGCAGAGGCCGGCATCGGCGCAGCCCTGGAAGGTGAAGGTGAGCGGGAAGGGGCCGCTGACCCCCTCCTCGAGGGGTACCTCGAGCAGCATGGTCTCGCGGAAGACGTAGACGTCGCCCATGAACTCGTCGCTGGTGAACTCGCCACCGGGGATCTCGGGTTCGCCCAGGCTCACGGCGTCGGAGGTCACCGCCAGCTGGTGGCGATAGAGGTAGTGCTCGGGTGTGACCTCGACCCCCACGTAGAGGGTCTCGCCGTCGTGCCAGGCCTGGGGCTGGAACGCCTCCAGCACCGGCAGGAACTGCTGGGAGCTGGAGGAGGAGAACCACTGCGCCTGGGCGGCCAGCGGCAGCAGCATCATCAGGAGCAGCGGGGCGAGGCGTCTGGCGATCAAGTGGGGCATCCTTATCCTGCGGGTGTCGGGGCGAGCTCGGACTAGAGACCCATGGCCGGCGGCGCGGTTCCCCGCGAGCGCGGCCGGGGCGCTGGAGTTCGCAGTGGTGCTAGGATAGCGCAGAAGCACGCGGCAGTCAGCGTGCCGAGTCCTGCGTCGTCTGCGCCCCATTGTCGCATCGCGCGGGCCTACCTTCATTAGACAGGGATTATCACGACATGGCCTGGAAAAGCTGGCGCGCCGCCCGGCGCCGCAGGAAGGAGGAGGCGCTGGAGCGCCCCCGCTATGGCTGGATCTGGAAGCCGCTGCTGGCACTGGCGGGGCTCTACCTGCTGGTCACCATCGCACTGGGGATCTGGTGGAGCCAGCCGCCGGCCCCCTTCGACGTGGAGCAGGCAACCCTCGAGCGCCGCGGCGAGGCCGCCTATGCGCCGGCGGCGCGGGGCACGGTGACGGTGGCGACCCTGGCCGAGACGGTGGAGACGCTGCTCGACAAGCCCGGCGGCTACCTGCGCAACGACATCGCCCCGCCGGGCGTCTGGCTGGACAACATGCCCAACTGGGAGCTCGGTGTGCTGGAGGTCTCCCGGGACCTGGCCCGCGCCCTGCCCGGGATGACGGCGGCGCCCAGCGACCACCTCGAGGAGGCCCGCGAGCGGCTCGAGGGCGACGACCGCGACTGGTTCTACCCTTCCACCGAGCAGCGCCTCGAGCAGGCGGTCGCGGCGCTGGATGCCCAGCTGGGTGAGCTCGGCGCCGACCGCGACGGCTTCGTGCCCGGCCAGGGCCTGGCCGACTGGCTGGAGCGCAGCGCGGCACGCCTGGATGACCTCGCCCTGCGCCTGGCGGCCAGCGTCGGCAGCCACGAGGCGCTCACCGAGCTCGCCGTGGAGGCCGAGTCGCTGCCGCCGCGCACCCCCTGGTACCGCGTCGATGACATCTTCTTCGAGGCCCGCGGTACCGGCTGGGCCCTGGCCCAGCTGCTCGAGGGCGTGCAGCGCGACCAGGCCGACGTGCTGGCCGAGAGCGGCGCCGAGGCCGAGTGGGAGCGCCTGCTGGCGGAGCTTGCCAGGACCCAGCGGCGGCTGTGGAGCCCGGTGGTGCTCAACGGCTCAGGTTTCGGGCTCTTCGCCAATCACTCCCTGGTGATGGCGCTGCACATGACGCGGGCGCGGGATCTCGCCGCCCAGCTGGCGGAGCGCCTGGCCGAGCCGCCGGCGTCCCTGGCGGCGACGGCAGAGGTCGCCGAGACGACGACGCCGCCCACCGAGACGCTGCCCGAGGAGAGCGAGGAGGCGGAGCCCGTCGAGCCGCCGGTGGTGGAGGTGGAGCGCCTCGAGGAGGAGGTCGTCGAGCCGCCCCCCGAGGGGCTGGCCGCGCCGGAGGAGTGAGGCGCTCGCGCCCCTGAAATGCAGCAGGGCCGCCCGATCGGGCGGCCCTGCTGGGTCTGGCCGGGTGCCAGCGGGAAGGATCAGGCCTTCTCGTAGGCGGCCACGGCCTTCTCGATGGCCTTGCGGGCGGCCTCGGCGCCTTCCCAGGACTCCACCTTGACCCACTTGCCCTTCTCGAGATCCTTGTAGTTCTCGAAGAAGTGGGCGATCTGCTGGCGCAGCAGTTCGGGCAGGTCGGTCACTTCCTGGACCTCATCGTAGAGGCTGGAGAGCTTGGCGTGGGGCACGCAGACCAGCTTGGCGTCTTCGCCGGCCTCGTCGGTCATGTTGAGCACGCCCACCGGACGGGCGCGGATGATGGCGCCGGGCTGGACCGTAGGGGGGGGTGACCACCAGGGCGTCCAGCGCATCGCCGTCGTCGGCGAGGGTGTGCGGGATGAAGCCGTAGTTGGCCGGGTAGAACATCGGGGTGGCCATGAAGCGGTCGACCAGCAGGGCTCCCATGTCCTTGTCGATCTCGTACTTGATCGGCGAATGGTTGGCCGGAATCTCGATCGCCACGTAGACGTCGTTGGGGAGGTCCTTGCCGGCAGGGATGTTGTCGAAGTTCATCGTCGCTTCCTTGGGTTGGAGATCAGCCTGGTCAAACGCTGAGCGAAAAATCCGCGAAATTATACGGAGCGGGCACCGGGATTACCAATGCGACATAGGTGCCGAGCACGTCCGGGGAGGCAGCGGCCTGGGTCGATGCTGCTTAGGTTGACACCACGCGGGGGCGCCGGGAGTGTATCATGGGCGCCGGCGGGGTTCGCCGGCTGCCGATCCGGGCGGCGCGGGTCCCTTGGGAAGATCGACTCGGCGCTCAAGGAGAAGCCTCTTGGGATCTGCGCAGCTGTCATTGAGTTACGGCCAGGCCTACGTGGCGCCGGATCGGCGCCATCACCGCAGCTCCATGTCGGTGCGCTTTCCGCAGCCCGGGCAGCTGAATGCCAAGGGCGCCTGCGCGGTGATCAGCGACTCCATCCGGCGCAATTCCATGGCCAAGCAGGCCGGCGACCTCAGCGTGCGCGGCTTCCTGGCCGACTACTACTCCACCCCCGACCACTGGGACGTCAAGACCTCGGCGACCCGGGTGCTGCGCGCCCTCAACGGCTGGTGCTACAGCCAGAGCCAGTGCGTGGCCGAGGGCAGCTATGTCTCCTCGCTGTCGGCCATGGTCTATCGTGGCCGCACCGCCCACCTGTTCCACCTGGGCGATACCCTGGTGTTTCGCCTGCGCGGCGCCGAGTTCGAGCAGCTCAGCCGCGACCATGTCACCGACCTCGGCGGCTATCGCTACCCCTCCCGGGCGCTGGGCATGGATAACAGCATCGATATCGACTATGCCCAGTTTCCCATCAAGCAGGGCGATATCTTCCTGTTCACCACCCAGGCGGTGCTGGGCACCCTGATGCCCTCCGAGTACGTGCAGCTGATCCGCCAGGATGTCAGCGACCTCAACGCCGCCTGCGACCGGCTGGCCGAGGCGGCGGTGCAGCGGGCCCAGGCTCGCGGCTATGGCGCCGAGCAGTTCTGCTTCCAGCTGGTACGCATCGACGAGCTGCCCGACGAGCAGCCCGACCACCCCGGTCGCGCCTATGGCGAGCTGCCGATTCCGCCGGAGCTCGCGCCGGGTGATCGCCTGGACGGCCTGCAGGTCGAGGCGGTGCTCTCGCGCACCGCCCAGTCGCGGGTCTACCGGGTGCGGGACATGCACACCGAGCGGGAGATGGTGATGAAGGCGCCGAGCCCGGAGCTCTCCAACCGCAACGCCTACCTGGAGCACTTCCTGCTGCAGCAGTGGGTGGTGGAGCGGGTCAAGTCGCCCTTCGTGGTGAGGATCATGGAGTCCTCCCGGCCGCGCCACTACCTCTATTACCTGATGGCCTACGTGGAGGGCGAGACCCTCACCGAGTGGGCCAGGCGGCACCCCCAGGCGAGCCTGGTGCAGCGCCTGGACATCGCCAATCAGCTCGGCAAGGCGATCCAGGCGCTGCATCACCGCGACATACTGCACCAGCAGATCTATCCGGGGAACGTGCTGATCGACGCCCACGGTCAGGTGGTGCTCACCGACTTCAGCGCCTGTCGGGCCCGGGAGGAGGGGGGGGCATCGCGATGCCCGGGAGCTGCTGCGCCAGGTAGGCCTGACCGAGCACAGTGCCCCCGAGTACGCCCTCGACGATTCGGTGGGCCGGCGCAGCGACCAGTACTCCTATGCGTCCACCGTCTACTGGCTGGTCACCGGCGAGCTGCCCTACGAGCTCACGCCCAACCGCCTGCGCAGCCATACCGACCTCGAGCAGCTGACCTACCGCAGCGCGCGCACCCGCAATCCCGAGGTGCCGCCGGCCCTGGACGAGGCGCTGCGCCGCGCCCTGGACCCCCAGCGCTCACTGCGCTTTCGGCGCATGTCGGAGTTCCGCCGCGCGCTGCGCCAGCCCCTCTCCGCCGAGTCGCATGGCGCCGGCCCGCGCGCCCGGCCGCGGCTGTTTCGGGACCCCGGCCACTTCTGGCAGGGCGTGGCCGGCATCCTGCTGCTGCTGCTGATTCTCTCCTGGCTGCTGCGATAGGCGCTTCTGGCGCTTGAGCTCAGGCTAGAGCTTGAGCTCTTGCTAGAGCTTGAGCTCTTGCTAGAGCTTGAACTCCGGCAGCTTGCGCTCGACCCGGTGCAGCGCCAGCTTGGCCACCTTGGGCAGGCCGTTCTCGAAGGGCGGGAAGTCCTCGCCCTGGATCAGCGGCGAGAGGTACTGGCGGCACGCCTCGGTGATGCCGAAGCCATCCTCGCGGATGTACTCCCTGGGCATGAACTTCTCGCGGTTGGCGACCTCGGCCAGCGGGGCCGGCTCGATGGTCCAGCGGTAGGGGGTGTCGGAGACGCGCTTGATGGCCGGCATCATGGAGTTCTTGCCGGCGATCGCCAGCTCCACCGCCTTCTCGCCCACCGCGTAGGCCTGCTCCACGTCGGTCTTCGAGGCCAGGTGGCGGGCGGCGCGCTGCAGGTAGTCGGCCACCGCCCAGTGGTACTTGTAGCCCAGGTCCTGCTTGACCATGCCGGCAAGCGTGGGGGCCACGCCGCCGAGCTGGCGGTGGCCGAAGGCGTCGGTGTTGCCGGAGTCGGCCAGGAAGGTGCCGTCCTCGTAGCGGGCCCCCTCGGAGACCACGATCACGCAGTAGCCATACTTCTTGACCGCCTCGTCGACCCTGGCCATGACCGCGGAGCGATCGAAGGCCACCTCGGGGAAGATCACCAGGTGGGGCGGCTCGCCTTCGCCGTTGCCGGCAAGCGCGCCGGCGGCGGCGATCCAGCCGGCGTGGCGGCCCATCACCTCGAGCACGAACACCTTGGTGGAGGTGGCGCACATGGAGGCGATATCCAGGGAGGCCTCCAGGGTGGAGGTGGCGATGTACTTGGCCACGCTGCCGAAGCCCGGGGAGTTGTCGGTGATCGGCAGATCGTTGTCCACGGTCTTGGGCACGTGGATAGCGGTGAGCGGGTAGCCGAGCTTCTCGGAGAGCTGGGAGACCTTGAGGCAGGTGTCGGCGCTGTCGCCGCCGCCGTTGTAGAAGAAGTAGCGGATATCGTGGGCGCGGAACACCTCGATCAGCCGCTCGTACTGGGCGCGGTGGCTCTCGATGTCCTTGAGCTTGTAGCGGCAGGAGCCGAAGGCGCCGCCCGGGGTGTGGCGCAGCGCGGCGATCGTCTCGTCGGACTCCCGGCTCACGTCGATCAGGTCCTCGGTGAGGGCGCCGATGATGCCGTTGTGGCCGGCATAGACCTTGCCGATCTGGTCCGGGTGGCGGCGGCAGGCCTCGATCACGCCGCAGGCGCTGGCATTGATCACGGCGGTGACGCCGCCGGACTGGGCGTAGAAGGCATTGTGGGCCATGGGGCTGTTCCTGCTCCTGGTCGCTGCTGGTCGGGGATAGGGTGACGAAAGTCGGAGGATTCTAGCCGAAAGCGGCCGAGGCTGCATCCGGGGCCGGTCGGGAGCTCAGGGCTACCGCAGCTTCCGATGTGCGTCATGCGTCAGCGAAAGGCGCCGGGGCAGGTCGGAGAGGGGGTCCGAGGACCAGGGATGGCCGAGGTAGCCTACAGGGAGGTACTCGTAGCGCCCCCTCGAGGGCCTGTCGCCGGAACAGCCTTGAGCGGTGCTGCCATCTGCGATAGCCCTGGCCGGGCGCTGGAGGGGCTCCCGGCGCCATGCTAGTCTCGCCACACCCTGCCGCGGTGGGATGCCGCGGCGCACGTCGGTAGTCAGGAGAGCGCATGCACGTCCATATCCTCGGTATCTGCGGCACCTTCATGGGCAGCCTGGCGCTGCTGGCCCGGGAGCTTGGCCATACGGTCAGCGGCTCGGATGCGGGGGTCTATCCGCCGATGAGCACCCAGCTCGAGGAGGCGGGCATCGCGCTGTGCGAGGGCTATGCCCCGGCCAACCTCGAGCCGCGCCCCGATCTGGTGGTGATCGGCAACGCGCTCTCACGGGGCAATCCCGAGGTGGAAGCGGTGCTCGACATGGGCCTGCCCTATGTCTCCGGCCCCCAGTGGCTGGCCCAGCAGGTGCTGCCCGGGCGGCGGGTGATCGCGGTGGCCGGCACCCACGGCAAGACCACCACGGCGAGCCTCGTCGCCTGGCTGCTGGAGTCCGCGGGCCAGGCCCCCGGCTTCCTGATCGGCGGGGTGCCGCGCAACTTCGGCGTCTCTGCGCGCCTCGGGGCCCCGGGCGCCCCCTTCGTGGTGGAGGCCGACGAGTACGACACCGCCTTCTTCGACAAGCGCTCCAAGTTCGTCCACTACCGCCCCGAGATCGCGGTGCTGGGCAACCTCGAGTTCGATCATGCGGATATCTTCGAGGACCTTGCCGCCATCGAGCGGCAGTTCCACCACCTGGTGCGTACCGTCCCGGGCCGCGGGCGGCTGCTGGTGGCCGACGGCGAGCCGGCGCTCGACCGCGTGCTGGCCATGGGTGCCTGGACGCCGGTCGCTCGCTTCGGCCGGGACGCCGCGAGCGCCTGGCGCTACGAGCTCGAACGCGAGGACGCCTCGCGCTTCCGGGTGATCCACCAGCAGGGGGAGGGCGACGACAGGGTCGATGAGGATGCCGTGGTGGACTGGCCGCTGACCGGCGACTACAACGCCAGGAACGCCCTGGCGGCGCTGGCCGCCGCCCACGCCTGCGGGGTCGACCTCGCCCGGGGCGCGGCGGCCCTGTCGCGCTTCGAGACCCCGCGGCGGCGCCAGGAGCTGCGCGGCGAGGTGGCCGGCATCCAGGTGATCGACGACTTCGCCCACCACCCCACTGCCATTGCGGCGACCCTCGCCGGCCTGCGCGCCGCCACCGCCCGCGGTCGTCTGCTGGCGGTGATCGAGCCGCGCTCCAACACCATGCGCCTGGGCAGCCTGCGCGACCGCCTGGCCGAGTGCGTGGCCGCCGCGGACATCGCCTACTGGTTCCAGCCGGCGGGGCTCGACTGGTCGCTCGCCCCGGTGATCGCGGCGAGCCCGGTGCCGGGGCACCTCGAGCAGGACCTCGACGCCCTGGTGGCGGCGCTGGTGGCCGAGGCGCGCCCCTATGACCGCATCGTGGTGATGTCCAACGGCGGCTTCGGCGGGATCCATGAGCGACTGCTGGTCGCCCTGGAGGCGGCCCATGGCTGAGCGGAGTCGCGAGAGGCCGGTGTCCCCCTTCGGCCCGCCGGTGACGGTGGCGCTCACCGGCGCCTCAGGGGCCCAGTATGGCCTGCGCCTGATCGAGGCGCTGGTGGCCGCCGATCGCGAGGTGTGGGTGATGATCTCCAAGGCGGCGCACCTGGTGATCGCCACCGAGACCGATGTCGAGCTGCCGGCGCGCCCCGAGCGCCTGGCCGAGGCGCTGGTCGCCCGCAGCGGGGCGCGGCCGGGCCAGATCCGCTGCTTCGGGCGCGAGGACTGGATGGCGCCGGTGGCCTCGGGCTCAGGGGCCCCCTCGTCCATGGTGATCTGCCCCTGCTCCACCGGCACCCTCTCGGCGGTGGCCACGGGGGCCAGCAACAACCTGATCGAGCGCGCCGCCGACGTGGCCCTCAAGGAGCGCCGCCAGCTGGTGCTGGTGCTGCGCGAGACGCCGCTCTCGGCCATCCACCTGGAGCACATGCTGAACCTCACCCGGCTGGGTGCGGTGGTGCTGCCCGCGGCGCCGGGCTTCTACCACCAGCCGAGCACCATCGATGACCTGGTCGATTTCATCGTGGCGCGGATCCTCAACCAGCTCGGCATCGAGCACCGCCTGATGCCGCGCTGGGGCGAGCCGTGATCAGCCTCAAGCTGCTGTCGGTCTTCGTGCCGACCTTCCTGTTCGTCTCCATCACTCCGGGCATGTGCATGACCCTGGCCATGGTGCTGGGGATGACCCAGGGGGTGCGGCGCACCCTGTGGATGATGGCCGGGGAGCTTGTTGGGGTGGGGCTCGTGGCGCTCGCCGCCGGCGCCGGGGTGGCCGCCCTGATGCTGCGCCAGCCGGAGCTCTTCGCGCTCTTCAAGTGGCTGGGCGGTGCCTACCTGATCTACCTGGGGGTGATGATGTGGCGCTCCCGGGGGCGCATGGCGATTCCGCTGGAAGAGCTGGAACTGGCCCCGGCGAGCCGCGGCCAGCTGGCCCTGCAGGGCTTCGTGACGGCGGTGGCCAATCCCAATGGGTGGGCCTTCTTCGTGGCGCTGCTGCCGCCGTTTCTCGACGCCTCGCGCCCGCTGGGCGGCCAGCTGGCGGTGCTGATCGCCATGATCCTGACCATCGAGTTCCTCTGCCTGACCCTCTACGCCGCCGGCGGAAGCCGGCTGCGGCGTCTCCTCGGCCGTGACGGCAACGTGCGCCTGCTCAACCGCATCGCCGGCGCGCTGATGATGGGCGTCGGCCTGTGGCTCGCGCTGGGCTGAGCGCCGGCCCCCGGCCTAGATCGGCGGCAGCCAGGCGATGCGCGCGGCTACAAGCACCAACGAGCCGATGCCGAGCCAGGCCCAGGGGCAGGGAGCGAGCGGGGCCCGCGGCCTGACCTGCCAGGCAAGCTGGACCAGTGCACAGACGACCAGGCCCAGCAGGGCGCCGCCCACCAGATCGCTGAACCAGTGCACGCCGATCACCAGCCGCGACAGCGCCATGACCGCGGCGAACAGGATGGCGCCCCAGTAGACCCAGTGGCGCTGGCGGTGGGGCAGCTCCCGGGCGATGAAGGCCGCGGCGAGCCCGGCCAGCACCACCGCCGTGGAGCTGTGGGCGCTGGGGTAGGCCATGGAGCCGGTCAGGTAGTCGGGCGTGCCCGGGCGCGGTCGGTCGAAGAAGGCCTTGCCCCAGGTGTTGAGCAGGGCGATCAGGCCGAGCCCGCCGCCGATATGGGCGAAGGCGTCGAGGCGGCGCCGCCACAGCAGCCAGCCCCCCCAGGGCAGCACCAGGGCGAGCACGCCATAGGTGTCGCCGACCCGCGCCAGGGCCTGGCTTGCCGTCTCAAGCCACGGGGTCGCCAGGTAGTCGAAGAGGGCGTGCAGGCGCGCATCCATCACCAGCGGGCCATCGGCGCCATGCTGCATCACCATCAGCGTCCAGCCCGAGACGCCTCCCAGCGACAGGATCAGCAGCAGCCAGCTGGCCAGGGGTACCTCGCCCCGGGCGCGGGCGCTCTGTGACAGCCAGAGCCGGCGCATCACCGGGTGGCGACGCGCGACCCGGGCGAGCAGGCGGTAGAGTCGCCCGCTGCGGCCCACCTGCTGGCGCAGCCAGGAGAAGATCACGATCAGCGCCACCAGGATGGCGGCCAGGGCCACGATCAGCGGCTGGGCGCCCTCGGGGACGTCAAGCAGCTGCTGCCAGGTGCGTCCCAGCAGATAGCCCGGCAGCACGTAGGCCGGGGCCCACAGCGCCGCCGAGGCGAGATTGGCCCAGGTGAAGGCCCGCGGCGACATCCTGAGCATCCCGGCGATCAGCGGTACCACCGGGCGCACCGGGCCGACGAAGCGGCCGAAGAACACCGAGAGGGTGCCGTAGCGCTGGAAGAAGCGTGCCCCTCGGGCGAGCCACTCCGGGTGGCGCGACAGCGGCCAGAGCCGGGTGACCCGCTCGTGCTGGGTGTAGCCCAGCCAGAAGCTGATCCAGTCGCCCAGCACGGCGCCCACGAAGGCGGCCGCCACGATGAGCGGCAGCGAAAGCTCCTGATGGCCGGCCAGGGAAGCGGCGGCGGTCATCAGCACCACCCCGGGCACCAGCAAGCCGACCAGGGCCAGGGATTCGACCAGGGCAATGGTGGCGATGATCAGCAGCAGCAGGGTGGGAGAGGGCGTCAGCTGGTAGAGGGCGTCGGCGAGGTTCAAGGAAGGCTCCGTGTCGGGTGGGTCGGGGGCCGGCATGGGTGGCCGCAGGGGGTGTCGAAACGGGGCGCGAGGTCAGCCATTGACCTGCCGCTGGACGGTGGCCTGCAGCCGCTGCATGAAGCGTTCGGGTGATTCGCCATGGCGCAGATGGCAGTCGGTCAGGCGCGTCTCCACGGGGCCGGTGTCCAGCAGCACCGCGCGATGCAGCGCCTCCTCGAGGCGCTGGCGAACCAGCAGGGCGCCGCTCTCGCTGGTGTCGGGCAGCACCAGCCAGAAGTCGGCATCGCCCTCGCGGCCCAGCAGGTCGTGGTCCCGGCTGCAGCGTGCCACGGTATCGCAGAGGGACCCGAGCAGGGCGCGTCGCGCCCCGGGCCCGAACTGCTCGCCGGCCATCTCCAGCTGGGGCAGGTGGATGACCAGTACCGCCAGGCGCTGGTGGAGCAGCTCGGCGCGTTCGCACTCGCTGTGAAGCCGGTCATGCAGGGCACTGCGCCGGATCGCGTCGCACTCCTCGTCCAGGGGGTCGGTGGCCTGGAGCAGGCTGCGCTGGTGGAGGATCTCCCAGGGGGCGAGGCCGGCCACCATCACCAGGCTCAGGTAGCCCAGCGCCAGGTCCAGATCGAGCAGGTTCTCGCCCAAGAGCAGCCAGAGCGGGGTCAGGGTGAGGTTGAGCAGCATGGCCGGGCCCAGCGGCAGCAGCAGCAGGGTCAGCACCGGGGGCAGGCCCAGCCAGAAGGGGGCGAGGGAGGACTGCGCGGGCAGCTCCATGGCCACCAGCAGGTAGCCGCACACCAGCACCAGATAGGCCGAGAGCCGGGCGGTCTCCGGCTGGCCCAGGCGCATCAGGGCGGCGGTGATCAGCAGCGGGGCGAGCAGCGCAGGGAGCAGGATGCGGTCGTAGTCGCCGACCAGGTAGAACCAGGCCGCCTGGCTGACCAGCAGCAGGGCGGCGAGGGCATAGAGGCCGGCGTGAAGCCGGGTGTGCTGCAGCTCAGCCATGATCCACCTCGCGCGCCGGGCCCGTTGCCTCCGTCGGCGCTCCAGCGCCCGGCACTCGTCGGCCAGCGAGACGATCCGCGAGAGCGGCGTGGCGCGCAGCCGCTGGATCGGCCCCAGCGCGGCCAGCAGTTCGGCGCGCCGGTGTTCGGCCTGCTCGGCATCCGGAGAGAGCAGCAGGGCGGCCAGGGTGCGGCCATCGAGCCGATAGCAGTGCTCGAAGCTGC
The DNA here is from genome assembly GCF_030704205.1 of Halomonas alkalicola. NCBI lineage: Bacteria > Pseudomonadati > Pseudomonadota > Gammaproteobacteria > Oceanospirillales > Halomonadaceae > Halomonas > Halomonas alkalicola. The sequence goes on from NZ_CP131913.1 coordinate 3,487,220, forward strand.
GGGTCAGGGTGCACAGCCGCTGAGCCTGGTGCCAGAAGCGTCTGCGCCCCGTGCGCAGCAGCACGAGCTCGCCATGCACCCCGTCGCGGCGGATCCGGGCGCGTTCCCGGGGCAGGTCGCGGCCCAGCTGGGCGCGCGGCCAGAGGCGCAGGCCGGGCGCCAGGTGGGCGCGGCGGCGGGCGATGCCGCGCAGCGGCGCCAGATCGCGGGAGCGGGAGAGCCCGAGCAGCAGCAGCGCCGCCAGCACCGCGCCGGAGAAGGCCGCCTGCTCCGGCGGCATGGCGTGGGCCAGCCAGCCCCAGGAGAGTGCGGCCAGCAGCAGGTTGAGGACGGACATCCAGGCCGGCTGGGGCAGCATGACCAGGGCCGCCCAGGCCCACAGCCAGATCGGAAAGCGCTCGGGGGCGGTGAGCAGCAGGGCGGTGAGCAGCAGGCTGGGCAGCAGCTGCCAGGGTACCAGGGGGGGGCGACGATGGCTGAACTCCACCAGCACGGCCGAGACGGCCAGCCAACCGGCGGCCATCCACAGCAGCAGGGCCTCGGTGAGGTTCGCCGAAGCCGGGGCCATCAGCGCCGGCAGCAGGGCCGCCAGCAGCAGGTTGAGGCGCAGCAGGCCGACTTTGTACTTGCTCTGCATGGTGGCTTACTATGACTCCCTTTCCCGAATTCGCGCGGCCAGGCTGCGCCAGTATAACGTCGTGGCCGCTCCCTCTGGCCACGCCCACAGGAGACCTCTTTCGGCATGTCAGCACAAGTCATCTCCACCGACGAGGCGATCCGGGACGTCGAGACCTACATGGCCGGGCTCGGCCAGGCGGCCCGCCAGGCCGCGGCCGCCATGCGTCGCGCCTCCAGCGGCGCCAAGAACGCCGCCCTGCTGGCCATCGCGGCGCGCCTCGAGGCGCAGCGCAAGGCGATCGCCGCGGCCAACGCCGAGGACATGGCCCGCGGCCGGGACGGCGGGCTCGACGCCGCGCTGCTCGACCGCCTGGAGCTCACGGCGCCGCGCATCGACGCCATGATCGAGGGGCTCCACCAGGTGGCGGCGCTGCCCGACCCCGTCGGCGAGATCGACGGCCTGCGCTACCGGCCGAGCGGCATCCAGGTGGGGCAGATGCGCGTGCCGCTGGGAGTGATCGGCATCATCTACGAGTCGCGGCCCAACGTCACCGTCGAGGCGGCGAGCCTGTGCCTCAAGTCCGGCAATGCGGCGATCCTGCGCGGCGGCAGCGAGGCGCGCGCCTCCAATGCCGCCATCGCCGCCTGCATCCGCGATGGCCTGGCCGATGCCGGGCTCCCCGAGGGCGCCGTGCAGGTGGTGGCCACCACCGACCGCGCCGCCGTGGGTCGCCTGATCGCCATGCCCGAGTATGTCGACGTGATCATTCCCCGCGGCGGCAAGTCGCTGATCGAGCGGATCTCCCGCGAGGCCCGGGTGCCGGTGATCAAGCACCTGGACGGCGTCTGCCACGTCTACGTGGATGCCACCGCGGATCTCGACAAGGCCTTCGCCATCGCCGTCAACGCCAAGACCCACCGCTACGGCACCTGCAACACCATGGAGACCCTGCTGGTGGACGCGCCGGTGGCCGAGCACCTGCTGCCCCGGCTGGCCGCGGCCTACGCCGAGCACGGCGTGGAGCTGCGCGGCTGCGAGCGCACCCGGGCGATCCTGCCCGAGGCCGCCGTCGCCAGCGAAGCGGACTGGGGCACGGAGTACCTGGCGCCGGTGCTGGCGGTGCGCGTGGTGGAGGGCATCGAGGCCGCCATCGAGCACATCGAGCGCCACGGCTCCCACCATACCGACGCCATCGTCACCGACGACTACGGCCTGGCGCGGCGCTTCCTGGCCGAGGTGGACTCGAGCTCGGTGATGGTCAACGCCTCCACCCGCTTCGCCGACGGCTTCGAGTATGGCCTGGGCGCCGAGATCGGCATCTCCACCGACAAGCTCCACGCCCGCGGGCCGGTGGGCCTCGAGGGGCTGACCACCCGCAAGTACGTGGTGCTGGGCGACGGCCAGATCCGCCAGTGAGCCAGGGCGTGCACCTGCCGCTGCCGGCGGGGGAGGCCGACCCGCCGCGCGCGCCGCGCATCGCCATGCTCGGCGGCACCTTCGACCCGGTGCACCTGGGCCACCTGCGCAGCGCCGTGGAGCTTCGCGAGGCGCTCGAGCTGGATCGGGTCCACATGATCCCGGCCAGCGTGCCGCCGCTGCGCGGCGAGCCGCGGGTCTCCCCGGAGCAGCGCCTGGCGCTGCTGCGCCTCGGTATCGGTGACACGCCCGGCCTGGTCGCCGACCCCCGGGAGCTGCACCGGGCGGGTCCCTCCTTCAGCGCCGACACCCTGGCCTCCCTGCGCCGGGAGTATGGCGGCGAGGCGCGCCTGGTGATGGCGCTGGGCCATGACGCCTTCCTGCGCCTGGCCGACTGGCACGAGCCCGAGCGGCTCTTCGCCCTGGCCCATCTGGTGGTGATCGACCGCCCCGACTTCGAGGCGGCGCTGCCCGCCGAGCTCCGGGCGCTGATCGACGGGCGGGAGGTCGGCGACGGCGAGGCGCTGATGGCGCGCCCCGCCGGCGGCCTGCTGCGCCTCTCGCTGCCGTCGCGCATGGCGATCTCCGCCACCGAGGTGCGCCGCCGCCTGGCCGAGGGCAGGAGCGTGCGCTACCTGCTGCCTGAAGCGGTGGAGCATTACCTGCTGGAGCACGCCCTCTATCGCGCCTGAGCCGCTCCCTTGGCAAGCCCGCTGGAAAAGCCCGGGAACGAGCGCTGCCAGCGGGCGGTCAACCCGGTACAATGGTCGTTCAACGACAGCCTGACAGAAGACCCTATGCATATCGACGCACTCAAGACTCTGGTGATCGACGCCCTGGAGGACCTCAAGGCCAAGGACATCGCCCAGCTGGATGTCTCCAAGCTGACCAGCGTGACCGACCAGATGATCATCGCCAGCGGCACCTCTTCCCGGCACGTGGCCGCCCTGGCCTCAAGCGTGGTGCAGAAGGCCAAGGAGGCCGGCATCCAGCCACTGGGCGTGGAGGGCGAGAATGGTGCCGACTGGGTGCTGGTGGACCTCGGCGACGTGGTGGTTCACGTCATGCTGCCGGAGACCCGTCAGCTCTATGACCTCGAGCGCCTCTGGGCCGACCTGCCCAGCGACCTCGAGCGCAGCGAGGGTGAGGCCCACGGCGCATGAGGGTACGCCTGCTCGCCGTGGGCACCCGCATGCCGGCCTGGGTGACCCAGGGCGTCGAGGAGTACCGCAAGCGGCTGCCGCGGGACTTTGCCCTGGAGGTGGAGGAGATCGCCCCCGGCCAGCGCGGCAAGAATGCCGATATTCCCCGGGCCATGGGCCAGGAGGCCGAGCGCATTCGCGCTCGCCTGCGCGGTGACGAGCACGTCGTGGCCCTGGAGGTGGGGGGCAAGCCGTGGAGCACCGAGCAGCTCGCCACCCACGCCGAGGCCTGGCGCCTCGACGGGCGCGACGTGGCGCTGCTGGTGGGCGGCCCCGACGGACTCGAGCCGGGGCTCTCCGCCGCCGCCGATCAGCGCTGGTCGCTGTCGCCGCTGACCCTGCCTCACCCGCTGGTACGGATCCTGCTCGCCGAGCAGCTTTACCGTGCCTGGACCCTGATGGTGGGTCACCCCTACCACCGCTGACCGAGCCACCGCCTGGCCGAGAGTGCGATGCGCAAGAATCGCGACAACCTCAAGAGCCCCGAGCAGGAGCTGCGCATCTTCCGGGTGCGTGCGCTGCTCGCCGCCGTGCTGGTGTTCGCCATGACCGGCCTGCTGATGGGGCGGCTGGCCTACCTGCAGGTGGTCCAGCACGAGCTCTACAGCACCCGCTCCGAGAAGAACCGCGTGCGGGTGGAGCCGCTTCCCCCCACCCGCGGCTTGATCTACGACCGTAACGGGGTGCTGCTGGCCGAGAACCGGCCCACCTACAACCTCACCCTGGTGCGCGAGCGGGTCGATGACCTGGATGCCACCCTGGGGCTGCTGGTGGAGCTCCTCGAGCTGCCGGAGGAGGAGGCCGAGGCCTTTCGGGTTCGCTCTCGCCAGCGCCAGCGCCCCTTCCAGCCGGCGCTGCTGATGAGCGACCTCGATGAGGAGCAGATCGCCCGGCTGTCGGTCAACCGCCACCTGCTGCCGGGGGTCGAGGTGGAGGCCCAGCTGCTGCGCTACTATCCTGATGCCGAGGTGATGGCCCACGCCCTGGGCTATGTGGGCCGCATCAACGCCGAGGAGCTGGCCAACCTGGACACGGGCCGCTACGCCGGCACCCACTTCATCGGCAAGACCGGCGTGGAGCGCTTCTACGAGGACCAGCTGCACGGTCAGGCGGGGCTACGCAAGGTGGAGACCAACGCCCGGGGCCGGGTGCTGCGCGAGCTGGGGCGTACCGATCCGGTGCCCGGCCAGAACATCACCCTGACCCTCGACCACGGTCTGCAGAAGCTGGCCTATGAGCTGCTCGACGGGCGGCGCGGCTCCATTGTGGCTATCGCGCCCCGCACCGGCGAGATCCTGGCCATGGTCTCCACGCCCGGCTTCGACAGCAACCAGTTCGTGACCGGCATCGATGTGGCCTCCTACCGGGCGCTGCAGGAGAACCTGGACCTGCCGCTCTACAACCGTGCCATCCGCGGCCACTATCCTCCCGGCTCCACCATCAAGCCCTTCCTGGCCCTGGCGGGACTCGCCGAGGGGGTGATCACGCCGGATCGGACCATCAACGACCCCGGCTTCTATCAGCTGCCCAACGATACCCGCCGCTACCGCAACTGGCTGCGCTGGGGCCACGGTCGCGTCGACATGGAGCGTTCCATTGCCGTTTCCAATAACACCTACTACTACGCCCTGGCCTACGATCTGGGGATCGATCGCATTCATGAGACGATGAGCGCCTTCGGCTTCGGGAAGCGCGTGGGGCACGACATCTTCGGCGAAAGCACCGCCCTGATGCCCTCCCGGGAGTGGAAGCGGGGGCGCTTCAATCAGCCCTGGTACCCGGGAGAGACCCTCTCGGTGGGAATCGGCCAGGGCTACTGGCAGGTCACCCCGCTGCAGCTGGCCACCGCCACCGCGGTGCTGGCCAATCGCGGCGAGTGGGTCAAGCCGCGCCTGGCCAGCCGCATCGGTGACGAGGAGCTGCCGGCACGGCTCGCCGACACCCCGTCGGACATCGAGATTCCCCATGATGCCTGGTGGGATCGCATCTTCTCCGGCATGGAGAAGGTGCTCACTGGCCACGAGGGCACGGCGCGACGCACCGGGGTCGGGCTCGAGTACCGCATGGCCGGCAAGTCCGGCACCGCCCAGGTCTTCTCCCTGGGCCAGGACCAGCGCTATAACGCCGAGGAGCTGGCCGAGCGGCTGCGCGACCATGCGCTCTTCATGGCCTTTGCCCCCACCGAGGACCCGCAGATCGCGGTATCGGTGATCGTCGAGAACGCCGGCGGCGGCAGCACCCACGCGGCGCATCTGGCTCGGGCCATGAGCGATGCCTGGCTGCTCAAGGACAGGGAGCCCGACGTGGAGGAGCTGCGCGAGGCGATGGCGGATGATGGCAGCCAGGTAGCGGGGAACTGACCATGGGCATGATCGACCTCTCGCGTATCCTGCGCCCCTACCCGGTGCGCCCTCCGGCCAGCGGCATCTCCCGGCGGCGCAGCCTCTGGGAGCGGCTGCACCTGGACCCCTGGCTGCTGGGCATGCTGCTGGCGCTGATGATGGCGGGGCTTATGGTGCTTTACAGCGCCAGCGGCCAACGCATCGAGCCGGTGATCGCCCAGGCTATCCGCTTCGGCGTGGCCCTGGTGGTGATGTTCCTGCTCGCCCAGCTCTCGCCCTCGACCCTGCTGCGCTGGGCGCTGCCGGTCTATGCCCTTGGGGTGCTGCTGCTGGTGGCGGTGGAGCTGGTGGGAGATGTGGGCATGGGGGCCAAGCGCTGGCTGGTGATTCCCGGGGTGATTCGCTTCCAGCCTTCGGAGATGATGAAGCTGGCCGTGCCGCTGATGGTGGCCGCCTACCTGAGCCGCCAGGAGCTTCCCCCGCGGCTGCGCGACATCGCGGTGTGCGGCGTGCTGATCGCCGTGCCGGTCGTGCTGATCGCCAAGCAGCCCGACCTCGGCACCTCGCTGCTGGTGACCTCGGCGGCGGTCTTCGTGGTGCTGCTGGCCGGGCTCTCCTGGCGTTTCATCGCCGCCCTGGCGGTGATCGCCGCGGCGGCGCTGCCACTGCTGTGGATGAACCTGCACAACTACCAGCGCCAGCGGGTGCTGACCTTCCTCGATCCCAACAGCGATCCCCTGGGCTCGGGCTGGAACATCATCCAGTCCACCACCGCCATCGGCAGCGGGGGGGTGTTCGGCAAGGGCTGGCTGCAGGGCACCCAGTCCCAGCTGGAGTTCCTGCCCGAGCGCCATACCGACTTCATCGTCGCCGTGCTCGGCGAGGAGTTCGGCCTGGTCGGCATCGTGGCGATCCTGCTGCTCTACCTGCTGATCATCACCCGCGGCCTGTGGCTCGCCGCCGGCGCCCAGGACACCTTCGGGCGCCTGATGGCGGGCAGCATCATCCTCACCTTCTTCATCTACGTCTTCGTCAACGTGGGCATGGTCAGCGGCATCCTGCCGGTGGTCGGCGTGCCGCTGCCGCTGGTCAGCTACGGCGGCACCTCCAGCGTGACCTTGATGGCGGGTTTCGGTATTCTCATGGCCATTCACGCGCACCGCCGCTTGCTCCCGCGCTAGTGCCGCTGCGGGTATCCGGCTGCCGAATCAGGGAGAGAGCTGCATGTTACGGATTCGAAACCATGGCGTGAGGGCGCTGGTCGCGATGGCTGCCCTGGGCGTGTCGATGAGCCCCCTGGCGGCGGACTTCGATCCGCGCAGCCACGCCGAGACGCGTCAGCTGGTCGAGGAGCTCACCGCCAAGGGCATAGAGCGCGACTGGCTTGAGGCCGCCATGGCCTCCGCCGACTTCCAGCAGGGCGTGCTCGACGCCATGGCCGGTGCCGCCGAGCGGCGCCTGCGCTGGGACGAGTACCGCGAGATCTTCCTGCAGCCCGAGCGCATCCACCGTGGCGTCACTTTCCTTGAGGTGCATCGCGACGCCTTCGAGCGCGCCGAGGCCGAGTATGGCGTGCCCGCCGAGGTGATCGCCGCCATCATCGGCGTCGAGACCAGCTACGGCCGCTTCACCGGCCGCCATCGGGTGATCGACTCCCTGGCCACCCTGGCCTTCCACCACCCGACCCGGGGCGGCTTCTTCCGCGGCGAGCTGGCCGCCTTCCTCGAGATCACCCACGAGCAGGGCGTCGAGCCCGGGGCCCTCAAGGGCTCCTATGCCGGCGCCATGGGCTATCCGCAGTTCATTCCCACCAGCTATCGGGCCTATGCCGTGGACTTCGACGGCGACGGCATCCGCGATCTCTGGACCAACCCGGTGGACGCCATCGGCAGCGTGGGCAACTACTTTGCCGAGCACGGCTGGCGGGGCGGCGAACCCATCTATCACGACGCCACGGGGCCGGAGATCCCCCCGGAGGCTATCGACTTCAACCGGGCGGCGCGCCCGCCGGGGGTGTCGGCGAGTGCCGTGGCCGAGGCCGGGATCACGGTGCCCGATGCCTTCGACGCCGACCGTCCGCTGCTGCCGGTCTCCCTGGAGGACGGCGAGGACAACTGGCGCTACGTGCTCGGCGACCACAACTTCTACGTGATCACCCGCTACAACCACAGCCATCTCTATGCCATGGCGGTCACCGAGCTGGCCGAGGCCATCGAGGCGGCGCGAGCGCTGGATGCCCACTGGCTGCAGGCGGTACAGGCCAACGGGGAGGGGCAGCCATGAGCGCGCGGTTGGGGTGGCTGGCGGCGGCCGCAGCGTCCGTGCTGCTGGCGGGCTGCGCCGGCAGCGGCGGCCAGGCCCCGTCGAGCTCCTCGGAGGTGCGCTCGGCGGCGCCGTCCGCCGCGCCGGCCAGCGGGGGGCGCTACGCCATGTCCGGGGACGCCTATCCGATGGATCCCCCCGACGTCAGCCAGATTCCCGATGCGGTGCCGCGGCTCGAGCCGCTGTCCCGGGGTGGCAACCGGCCGACCTACGAGGTGTGGGGCAAGACCTACCAGGTGCTGCCCGATGCCCGCGGCTACGCTCGCCAGGGCACGGCCTCCTGGTACGGCGAGAAGTTTCACGGCTACGCCACCTCCAACGGCGAAATCTACGACATGTACAAGATGACCGCCGCCCACCGTTCACTGCCGCTGCCGAGCTACGTGCGGGTCACCAGCCTGGACAACGGCCGCTCGGCGATCGTGCGGGTCAACGACCGCGGGCCCTTCCATAACGACCGCGAGATCGACCTCTCCTATGCCGCCGCCGCGCGGCTGGAGATCCTGGAGCGCGGCACCGGGCGCGTGAAGGTGGAGGCGATCGACGTGGAGCAGTGGCTCGCCGAGAATGGCGGGGGCGGCTCCCGCAGTGCGACCGCCGCGGTCGCTCCGCCGGCGCGTCAGGCGGCGAGCCAGGTGGCCTCTGCCCCTGCGCCGCAGGCCGCTCCCGTGGCGCCGGCCGCCGCGTCCGCCAACGGTGCTGCCGCGTCCGGCAGCCCCGCGGATGGCCGCCCCATCTACCTCCAGATCGCCGCCCTGGGCTCCGCCGAGAGCGCCCAGGCGCTGCAGGCCAGGCTCCAGGCCGAGCTCTCCCGCCCGGTGCGGGTGGACACCTCGACCGGCGTGCATCGGGTGCAGGTCGGTCCGCTGGCCAGCGCCGACCAGGTGGAGCCCGTGCGCGGCGAGCTGCGCCGCGCCGGGTTCGAGCAGAGCTTTATCGTCAACGGCGCCGAGTGATCGGCGCTGCGTCCTATTCCCCTGAGCGTTCCATGAGAGCTGTCCCCATGAGAGAGTTGTTCTTCCTTCGCCGCCTGAGGCTGATCCCGGCGCTGCTGGCCTGCCTGCTGATGGTATCGACGCTGGCCTCGGCCCAGAGCGTTCCGGTTCCCCAGCCCCAGCCGCAGACCATGATTCCCTCACCGCCCCAGCTGGCCGCCAAGTCATGGTTCCTGATGGATGCCGACAGCGGCCGGGTGCTGGTGGAGCACAACGCCGACGAGCGCCTGCCGCCGGCGAGCCTGACCAAGCTGATGACCGCCTACCTGGTGGAGCGCGAGCTGGACCGCGGCAACATCGCCATGGATGACATGGTGCGGGTCAGCGAGAACGCCTGGCGCACCGGGGGTTCCAAGATGTTCATCGAGGTCGACACCCAGGTGTCGATCCGCGACCTGCTCTACGGGATCATCATCGCCTCCGGCAACGATGCCAGCGTGGCGGTTGCCGAGCATCTGGCCGGAGGCGAGGCGCCCTTCGCCGACCTGATGAACCAGCACGCCACCCGCCTGGGGCTGCACAACACCAGCTTCCCCAACGCCACCGGGCTGCCACACCCCGAGCAGTACTCCTCGGCCCGGGACATGGCGCTGCTCTCCCAGTACATCATCAACGACTACCCCCAGCACTACGCGATGTACGCCGAGAAGTACTTCACCTACAACGATATCCGCCAGCCCAACCGCAACCGGCTGCTGTGGCGCGACCCCACGGTGGATGGCCTGAAGACCGGCTGGACCACCGAAGCGGGCTATGGCCTGGTGGCCTCCGCCAAGCGTGACGGCATGCGTCTGATCTCCGTGGTGATGGGCACCAGCTCCGAGGAGTCGCGCGCCCAGGAGACCCAGAAGCTTCTGAGCTACGGCTTCCGCTACTTCGAGACCCTCAAGCTGTACGACGCCGGCTCGGTGCTCAACACTCCGCGGGTGTGGGGCGGCGAGAGCAACCAGCTGCCGGTGGGTGTCGACCGCGACGTGATGATGACGGTGCCGCGGGCCCGCAACCAGGAGCTGAGCGCGCGCCTGGATATCCAGGGCGACCTGGCCGCTCCCATCGAGGCAGGCCAGCGCGTCGGCACCCTCGAGGTGCGCCTGGGTGAGGAGGTGGTCGGCGAGCAGCCCCTGGTGGCACTCGAGTCGGTGGAGGAGGGCGGCTTCGTCAAGAAGCTGCTCGACCAGGTCCGGCGCTTCTTCTCCAACCTGGTCGGCGGCTGGTTCGGCTAGGCCCTCGAGTGGTCTCTCTCCGGCGGGTTGCGTAAAATGACGCCATACACGTAACCCGCTGGACTTCCCATGAACGACAACTCCCTGCGCGACCTGCGCCAGCCGAGCCGCCCGGCCTCCGGCAAGCCGCCCACGATCACCTTTCCCTGCCGCTACAGCCTCAAGGTGGTGGGTGATGCCGCCGAAGACTTCGCCGCCATGGTCTGCCAGGTGGTGAGCCGCCACGACCCGGAGTTCGATGCGACCCGCCTGGAAGTGGTGGATAGCCGCAACGGCCGCTTCCAATCGGTGCGCCTGACCATCCGCGCCACCGGTGAGTCCCAGCTGCAGGCGCTGTTCGTGGAGCTCAAGGCCACCGGCCGCGTGCACATGGTGGTGTGATGGCCACCCCTCTCTCCGAGTTGGCCTCGGCGCCCCTGGCGCTGCCGCCCATCGAGCTGCACCGCCTGGGGCGCCGCCCCTACCTGCCGGTGTGGCAGGCGATGCGGGAGCTCACCGACACCCGCGACGCCGACACCCCGGATCAGTTCTGGCTGGTGGAGCACGACCCGGTCTTCACCCAGGGGCAGGCGGGCAAGCCCGAGCACCTGCTGATGCCCGGGGATATCCCGGTGGTGCAGACCGATCGCGGCGGCCAGGTGACCTACCATGGCCCCGGCCAGGTGGTGCTCTATCCGCTGATCGACGTGCGTCGCTCGCGCCTTGGCGTGCGTGACCTGGTGAGCGGGCTCGAGAACGCCGTGATCGCGCTGCTGGCGGAGTACGGCATCGCGGCCCGGGCGCGCCCCGATGCGCCGGGCGTCTACGTGACGACGGGCATGGGCGAGGCCAAGATTGCCTCGCTGGGGCTGCGCATCCGGCGCGGCGGCAGCTTCCACGGGGTGGCGCTCAACGTCGACGGCGACCTCTCCCCCTTCCAGCGCATCAACCCCTGCGGCTATGCCGGCATGGCGATGACGCGCCTGGTGGATCTGGTCGCCGAAGGTTCCGGCGTGGCGACGCCCGGCGTGGCGACGCCCGGCGTGGAGGAGATAGGCGAGCGCCTGGCCCGGTGCCTGGCGCTCGAGCTGGGCAGGGAGCTGGTCAGCCGACGTTGATGGCGTCGATGCGGTCGGGGTCGGGCGCCTGGCCCGGCACCGGGGCCGGCGCGGAGAGGCCCAGGTTGTTCTTCTCGAAGACCCGGTCGGCGCGGTAGCTGGAGCGCACCAGCGGCCCTGCCGCCACCTCCATGAAGCCCTTCTCCAGGCCGATCTGGCGATAGCGCTCGAACTCCTCGGGGGAGACCCAGCGCTCCACCGCCAGGTGGTTGCGGGTAGGGCGCAGGTACTGGCCCAGCGTGACGATATCCACGCCGATCTCGCGCAGGTCGTCGAAGGTGGCCAGGATCTCCTCGTCGGTCTCGCCCAGGCCCAGCATCAGGCTGGTCTTGGTCAGCACCGCGGGGTTGTGGCGCTTGGCGTGGGCCAGCACGTCCAGGGTCTTGCGATAACCGGCGCGCGGGTCGCGCACCTTGTGGGTCAGGCGCTCGACGGTCTCGACGTTCTGGGCGAACACCTCGAGGCCGGAGTCGACCACCTGCTCGATGGCCGCGTGGACGCCGTCGAAGTCCGGGGTCAGCGCCTCCACCACCACCTCGGGGGTGTTGGCCTTGATGGCGCGGATGCACGCCGCGTAGTGGGCGGCGCCGCCGTCGTCGAGGTCGTCGCGGTCCACCGAGGTGAGCACCACGTAGCGCAGCCCCATCAGCTCCACCGACTTGGCGGTGTTGGCCGGCTCCTCGGCGTCCAGCCAGCCCCCGGGGTTGCCGGTATCCACGGCGCAGAAGCGGCAGGCGCGGGTGCAGACCGAGCCCATCAGCATGATGGTGGCGGTGCCGTTGCTCCAGCACTCGCCCATGTTGGGGCAGTGGGACTCGGCGCACACGGTGCTCAGGCGGTGCTCGCTGACGTTGCGCTTGACGGCCTCGAAGCGCTCGCCGCCGGGAATCTGGGCGCGCAGCCACTTGGGCTTGCGCCCCGGGTCGGCGGCCTGCTCTTCCGGCTCTCGGCGCTGCTTGATGCCGTCCTTGATGGCGGCAAAGCCGTGCTGGGTGCGGAACTTCTCGCCGCTGGGGACGTGTTTCGAGGTCTTGTCGCTCATTCGGGTGTGAGCCCCTTCGCTCGGCGGCCGCCCGGCGTGCGGGCGATGGCGGCATCGGCTGCCGGCAGGCCGCGTCGGGCGTGCTGATGGTTACTGGGTGTCGGGCCCACAATCTACCATAGTCGCAGGAGCCAGGCATCGTTCGGGCGCGTCGTCCCGCCTGGCCTTGACCTGGCTCAGGGGGGGAATCAGGGGTGGATCAGGAGCTCAGCGGCAGGCAGACCACGTCGTGATTGGGCAGCGGGCGGGGCGGCGCCTGGAAGTGGGCATGGAACTCCGCCAGGTGCTCGCGCACGAAACGCAGGAACAGCTCGGTGACTGGGGTGGGAAAGCGCTCCCGGGGGTAGACGGTGCACCAGGAGTGGCGCAGCGGAAAGTCGGGCAGGCTGAGCTCCTCGAGCAGGCCGGCCGCAAGCTCCAGGCGCACCGCCAGGCGCGGCAGCACGGCGACGCCGAGCTGGGCCATCACCCCCTGCTTGACCGCTTCGTTGGTGCCGAGCTCGATGCGGTGGGGGAGGCCGACGTCCTGTTCGGCGGCCAGCTCCTCGAAGGCGCTGCGCACCCCGGAGCCCGGCTCGCGCATCAGCACGTAGTGGCGGGCGAAGTCCTCGAGGGTGGGGGCCGCAGCCTGGAGCAGGGGGTGGCCGGGCCACACCAGGGGCACCATCTCGTTGTCCAGGATCGGCATGAAGACCAGCTCCCGGTCCTCGGGCACCCGTGCCATGATGACCAGGTCGTCGCGCCGCTCGGCGAGGCGCTCCAGGGCCTGGCTGCGGTTGCACACCTTGAGGCGCACCTGGACGTTGGGGTAGTGGGCGCGGAAGCGGGCGAGCAGGAAGGGCACCACGTACTGGGCGGTGGAGACCGCTGCCAGGTTGAGCTCACCGCGAATGGTACCCGACATGTCCGAGAGCGCCATCTGCAGCCGCGACACCTGGCCGAAGATGGCCCGCACCGAGGCCGCCAGGGCATCGGCCGCCGGCAGCACATGGAGGGTCTTGCCGGCATACTTGAACAGCGGCTGCCCGAGCGCCTGCTCCAGCTGGCGAATCTGGGCGCTGACCGCGGGCTGCGTCAGCCCCAGCTGCTCCGCCGCGCGGGAGTAGGAGTGCTGATCGTGAACCGCCTGGAATACCTGCAGCTGGCGGAAGGTCAACTTGTTGAGCAGCTTGGGAGTGGTCATGATCGCCTGCCGGATGGACGCCGTCGGCCTCTTGTCGGTCCGTGATCCATGCTAGCACCGCCGCCCCCGCCGGGGCCACCGCCAAGGAGGCAAGTGTCACGTGAACACCTTCACGCTTTCCGGTTCCGCGGGGAGCCCGCCCCGCCTCGCCCTGGCCGCCGTCGGGCTCGCCGGTCTGCGGGTGCGCCAGGCCGCCGCCGAGCTGGGCCTGGCCTGCCTGGGGGCCGTCACCCCCGACGAGCCCGCCGAGGCGCTGGTGGCGCGCGCCCTGAGTGCCGGCTGCACGGCGCTGCACCCCGGCGAGGCCGACACCGGCCGTCAGCTGGCGCTGGCCAGGGCCTGTCGGGCCGCCGGTCTTCCTTTTGTGGGGCCTCGCCTCGCCCTGATCGAGGCGATGCAGGATGGCGCGGCGGTGAGGGCCCTGCTGCGCGAGGCGGGGGTCCCCCTGGCGGAGGAGGGCGTGCCGGGGCGTCGGGTCGAGCTGGCGGTGCTCTGCGACCGTCTCGGCCGGGTCCGCTGGCTGGCGGTTCGGGAAGCGCTGGGGCCGGGCCTGGTGCGTGCCCCGGTGGCCTGGCTGACGCCGGAGCAGCGCACCTATCTTGGCCAGCTCGCCCTCCAGGGGCTCGCCGCCCTGGAGCTGCGGGGGCTCGTGACCCTGGGCTTTGCGCTGCAGGAAAACCGGCTGGGCTTCTGCGACATGCGCCCCGGGCTCTGTGGCCGGGAGGCGCTGGACGAGGCCCTGACCGGACTGGACCCGGTGGTGGTTCAGCTGCGCCTGGCAGCCGGCGACCGGCTGCGGGACCGCCAGGCGGCCCTGGTCCCCCGCGGCCATGCCCTGCAGTGGCGCCTGGTTCCCGCAGCGGCCACCGGGATCAGCGGCGGGCCCGGCCTGCGCCTGGACCGCGCCCCCGAGACCGGGGGAGAGGGGCGTCTCACGGCCTGGGGGCGCACGCCCGAGGAGGCGCGGCGCCGCGGGCGGAGGGGCCTGGAGGAGCTGCTGGGGGTGGAGGAGGCCGCCGCGCTGATGCGCCCGCTGGGCGTCGACTAGGCGTGCCCGTCACGGAGTTTTCACTCGCCGGGGCGTCGATATTGCGTTATATTGCACTGCAACAAACGGCGTGGAATCTCCACGCTCTGTTTCTCCTCCCTCTGACCGAATTGCCAGGAGCTCGCGATGAATCTTCCGATGCCGACTCCCCCGGCCCCCGTGGTAACGCTGTTCGACCCCTTCGGGTTCGGCCGCGCCGCGGGCCGCTACTGGCTGGATGCCTTCGAGCGCAGCGTGCTCTATCTGGACGTGATGCGCGTTCGCGGCAACCAGTACCTGGAACATATCGAGAAGACCAAGCCCAGCGTGCTGGGCTTCGAGGCCGAAGTGCTGATGGACGGCCGTGAGCTGTCTCGCCCGGTCAACTATGAGCTGCTGCGGATCCTCCCCCCCCAGGGCTATCCCACCGATCTCCAGATGCGCCCCTTCGTGGTGGTCGACCCCCGCGCCGGCCACGGCCCGGGGATCGGTGGCTTCAAGCCCGATAGCGAGATCGGCGTGGCGCTGCGGGCCGGCCATCCCTGCTATTTCATCGGCTTCCTGCCCTATCCCGAGCCCGGCCAGACCGTCGAGGACGTGGTGGAGGCGGAGATCGCCTTCCTGCGCCTGGTCAACCAGCGCCACAGCGAGCGCGGTGCCGAGAAGCCCATGGTGGTGGGCAATTGCCAGGCCGGCTGGCAGCTCATGATGGCGGCGTCGCTGGAGCCCGACCTGTTCGGACCGATCCTGATCGCCGGCTCGCCGCTCTCCTACTGGGCCGGCACCCGCGGCAACGCGCCGATGCGCTACACCGGTGGCATGACCGGGGGCAGCTGGATGACCTCCCTGCTCAGCGACCTGGGCGACGGCCAGTTCGATGGCGCCTGGCTGGTGCAGAACTTCGAGAACCTCAATCCGGCCAACACCTACTGGACCAAGCAGTATCGGCTCTACGCCAACATCGACACCGAAGCCGAGCGCTACCTGGAGTTCGAGCGCTGGTGGGGCGGCCACGTGGTGCTCGGCGGCGACGAGATCCAGTACATCGTCGACAACCTCTTCGTGGGCAACCGCCTCTCCACCGCTCAGCTGGTTACCTCCGACGGGCGCCGCATCGACCTGCGCAACGTGCGCTCGCCGGTGGTGGTGTTCTGCTCCTGGGGCGACGACATCACGCCGCCGCCCCAGGCGCTGGGATGGGTGCGCGACCTGTATGGCGACGTCGAGGACATCATCGCCCACGACCAGACCATCGTCTACTGCATCCATGACACCACCGGCCATCTCGGCATCTTCGTCTCGGGCAGCGTATCGCGCAAGGAGCATACCGAGTTCACCGCCAACATGGACTATATCGACGTGTTGCCGCCGGGGCTCTACGAGACGACGGTGACCGAGCGCGCGGCGCAGGGCGAGCACGACGAGTACATCGACGGCGACTATCTGCTGGAGTTCAATCTGCGCACGCTGGAAGACCTCGACGAGGTGGTCAAGCCCATCGAGGCCGACGACCGTCGCTTCGCCACCGTGGCGCGGATCTCCGAGATCAATCTCGGGCTCTACCGGCTCTTCGTGCAGCCTTGGGTGCGCGCCCTGGCCACGCCCGAATCGGCCCGCTGGATGCGCCGCATGCACCCCAACCGCCTCGGCTACCGCCTCTTCTCCGACCGCAACCCGCTGATGGCCGCGATCCCGCTGCTGGCCGAGAAGATTCGTGCCAAGCGCCATCCGGTGGACGAGGAGAACTTCTTCCGGGTGCTGGAGTCGATTGCCTCCAGCCAGATCACCGGCAGCCTCAATGCCTGGCGTGACCTGCGCGACGGGGCCATCGAGCGCCTGTTCCTCGATCTCTATGGGCAGCCGCTGCTGCAGTCGCTGGTGGGCCTGGGCGGTGACGCCCACGTGCATCGCCGCCGTCCGGGGTCGGAGCCGGAACACCGCCGCTTCATCGAGCGCCGCCAGGCAGAGCTCTCCGAGCGCGTCGCCGAAGGCGGCAGCCACGAGGCGGTGATCCGTGCGCTGATCTACGTGCTGGGGGGCGCCCCCTCGACGGACGAGCGCAACTTCAATCGTCTCAAGGCGTCGCGGGCCGAACTGGAGCCCAACGCGAAGCTGGCGGACTTCAAGAAGCTCGTGCGCGACCAGTTCGCCATCCTCAAACTGGATCGCGAAGCGGCGCTGGAAGCCTTGCCGACCCTGCTGAAGGGGGAGAGCGACGAGGCGATCGACACGCATATCGAGCATATCGAGCATGTGGTGAAGGCCAGCGGACCGCTGAGCGAGGAGGGCAGCGGGCGCCTGGAGCGGGTGCGGGCGCTCTTCGAGCGCGCCATCGACCGGGCGCCGATCCTCGAAGCCGAGGCGCGTGCCGAGGCCCAGGCGTGGGTCGGCACCCAGGCCGAGGCCCAGCGCCTGGCCCTGAGCGACCTCGAGGGCCTGATGGAGTCTCAGCCGGCGGCCAAGGCCGAGGCGCCTGCCGCCAAGGCCGAGGCGCCCGCCGCCAAGGCCGAGGCGCCTGCCGCCAAGGCCGAGGAGCCCGATGCCAAGCCGGCCGCCTCGCGTCGCCGGACCCCGGCACCCCGTCGCAAGCCGGGTGGCAACAAGCGCTGAGCCAGGCCAGGCACGACCCCAGCAGCGCCCCTGCCACCCCGGTGGCGGGGGCGCTGTCATTGACGCAGGCTTGCCCTCGCCCGAGGGTGCGGTCTAGGGTCAGAAGGCGCCAACCGCGGGCGCCCACTGGCGCGATGCCAGGCGCTGGGTTAGGGTAGGCGCATTTTTCGCCCGCCGAATCAGGGCGGTATGGCATTGTCAGGCGAGGACTCGACGTCCACGCCATGCACTTTCAGTGGAGCACTATGGGAAAGTCACTGGTCATCGTCGAGTCGCCGGCCAAGGCCAAGACGATCAACAAATATCTCGGCAGCGACTTCATCGTGAAGTCGAGTGTGGGTCACATCCGTGATCTGCCGACCAGCGGCTCGGGCAAGGCGGCCTCGGATCCCAAGGAGCGCGCGCGGCAGGCCGCGGCGACCCGCAAGATGTCGCCGGAGGAGAAGGCCGAGTACCGGAAGCGCAAGTCCCAGGAGCAGCTGATCCGGCGCATGGGCATCGACCCCGAGCACGGCTGGGAGGCCCACTACGAGATCCTCCCGGGCAAGGAGAAGGTGGTCGCCGAGCTCCAGAAGCTGGCCCAGAAGGCCGACACCGTCTATCTCGCCACCGATCTCGACCGCGAGGGGGAGGCCATCGCCTGGCACCTTCGCGAGACTATCGGCGGCGATGACGCGCGCTACAAGCGCGTGGTCTTCAACGAGATCACCAAGAACGCCATCCAGGAGGCGTTCAAGGACCCCGGCACCCTCAACATGCCGCGGGTCGAGGCCCAGCAGGCGCGGCGCTTCCTGGACCGTGTGGTCGGCTTCATGCTCTCGCCGCTGCTGTGGGCCAAGATCGCCCGCGGCCTCTCGGCCGGGCGGGTGCAGTCGGTGGCCATGCGCCTGATCGTCGAGCGCGAGCGCGAGATCCGCGCCTTCGTGCCCGAGGAGTTCTGGGACGTCCATGCCGATCTGGTGCCGCAGGTCGAGGGGGGCGACGGCGAGCCGGTGCGCTTCGAGCTGGTGCGCCAGGACGGCAAGGCCTTCCGGCCCACCTCCGAGGCCGAGACCCTGGAGCGCATCGCCGCGCTCAGGAAGGCGTCACTCGCCATTACCTCGCGGGAAGACAAGCCCACGCGGTCGAAGCCCAACCCGCCCTTCATCACCTCGACCCTGCAGCAGGCCGCCAGCGGCCGGCTGGGCTTCTCGGTGAAGAAGACCATGACCCTGGCCCAGCGCCTCTACGAGGCGGGCTATATCACCTACATGCGTACCGACTCCACCAACCTGTCGAAGGATGCGGTGGAGAGCGTGCGTGAGTTCATCGGCGGCGAGTATGGCGAGCGCTACCTGCCGGAGGCGCCCAACCGCTACTCCAGCAAGGAGGGCGCCCAGGAGGCCCACGAGGCGATCCGTCCCTCCGACGTTGGCCGTCGCGCCACCGACCTTGCCGGCATGGAGCGCGACGCCGAGCGGCTCTACGAGCTGATCTGGCGCCAGTTCGTGGCCTGCCAGATGACCCCGGCCGAGTACCTCTCCAGCACCCTCACCGTGGAGGTCGACGGCTACGAGCTCAAGGCCAAGGGGCGCGTGCTCAAGTTCGACGGTTACACCCGCGTGATGAAGCCGGCCGGCAAGAACGAGGACCAGTCGCTGCCGGATCTCGCCGAGGGTACCCCCATGACCCTGGCCTCCCTGGACCCGCTGCAGCACTTCACCAAGCCGCCGGCCCGCTACACCGAGGCGAGCCTGGTCAAGGAGCTGGAGAAGCGCGGCATCGGCCGGCCCTCGACTTATGCCTCAATCATCTCCACCATCCAGGACCGCGGCTACGTCAAGCTGGAGAACCGGCGCTTCTATGCCGAGAAGCTCGGCGATATCGTCACCGAGCGCCTCAAGGAGTCCTTCCCCGACCTGATGGACTACTCCTTCACGGCGCGCATGGAGGATGGCCTCGACGAGGTGGCCGAGGGCGAGCGCAACTGGCGTGCGCTGCTCGATGCCTTCTACGCCGAGTTCCGGAAGGAGCTTTCGGAGGCCGAGAGCGAGGAGGGGATGCGCCCCAACCAGCCGGTGCCCACCGACATCGACTGCCCCAGCTGCGGGCGCAAGATGCAGATCCGTACCGCCTCCACCGGGGTCTTCCTGGGCGGCTCCGGCTACAACCTGCCGCCCAAGGAGCGCTGCAAGACCACCATCGACCTGCTGCCCGGCGAGGAGGCAGTGGCCGCCGACGCCGACGAGGAGGCCGAGACCGATGCCCTGCGGGCCAAGCACCGCTGCGGGAAGTGCGGCACCGCCATGGACAGCTACCTGATCGACGAGACTCGCAAGCTGCACATCTGCGGCAACAGCCCGGACTGCGACGGCTACGAGATCGAGCAGGGCAGGTTCCGCATCAAGGGCTATGACGGCCCGACCATCGAGTGCGACAAGTGCGGCAGCGAGATGCAGCTCAAGTCCGGGCGCTTCGGCAAGTACTTCGGCTGCACCAACAGCGAGTGCAAGAACACCCGCAAGCTGCTGCGCAGCGGCGAGGTGGCGCCGCCCAAGATGGATCCCATCGACATGCCGGAGCTGGCCTGCCAGAAGGTCGATGACCACTACGTGCTGCGCGACGGGGCCAGCGGCCTGTTCCTGGCGGCGAGCAAGTTCCCCAAGAACCGCGAGACGCGCCCGCCCCTGGTCCGCGAGCTCAAGGCCCACGCCGAGGAGCTCCCCGAGAAGTATCGCTACCTGCTCGACGCCCCCAGCGAGGATCCGGATGGCCGCCCGGCGCAGATCCGCTTCTCGCGCAAGGCCAAGGAGCAGTTCGTGATGACCGACGAGGAGGGCAAGGCCACCGGCTGGAAGGCCACCTTCGACGGCAGCCGCTGGCAGGTGGAGGACAAGCGCAAGTGACCCCGAGAGCCCGTACCAATCAGCTGCTCTATCAGGCCGAGCTGCTGCTCGGCACTCCCTGCGGCGAGGACGAGCACGCCGAGGCCCGCCGCATGGCCGCCGAGGAGGGCGCCCTGGCCCTCACCGAGCTGGCCCTGGAGTCCCTGCTGCGCGAGGTGACCGAGCATGCGCGCCTGCCGGCCCACCCCTGGCGGGAGCTTCTCGGCCCCGAGGGGGCCGGCATCGCCGAGCTGCACCGGCTGCGCGAGCTGGCCGCCCAGCCGGGCAGCTGGCTCGCCTGGCTGATCAGCCGGCTCGAGGCGCTGCACGCAAGCGAAGGCGCCGCCCGCCGCCGCACTGGTGCCGCCGCCGGCCTGATCGCCGTGGGCAGCGCCGCCGCCCTGGGCGACGAGCTCCACAGCTGCCTGCAGGCCGCCAAGGCCGAGATCGCCGCCCTGCGCGAAACCAGCCAGGAGTGGTAGACCTCCCCCGATAGTAAGCCAGCAAGGCGAGGAGAGGCCTGTCGACGGATCAGCTCCGAGCCCTTAGGCCGGTGCGGCGCCTGGTAACTTTCAAACAGTCGTTTATACTCGGTGCCATCGCCCACCTACCGGCCAAGCCCCATGAACGCCATCGCAAGGACGCGTCTGTTCATTCTCCGGTACCTCGCCGCACCGCTGCTGGCCCTGCCGCTGGCGATGGCCCCCGCGGCGGCGGCCGACCTGACCCTCGACCTCCGGCTGCTGCCCGGCGGCGAGGGCGACCTGCCCGCGCTGCGTCAGGAGCTCGAACGCCTCTCCGCCGGGCGGCGCACGCCCGAACTGGCCGCGGCGGCGCCCGGCACCGGCGTCCGCCTGCCGGGGCTGGACGTCCTGGAATCCCCCGAGTTTCTCACCACCACGGACCTCCTGGCCCTCGAGCCCCTGGATGGCGCCTACCGGGTGCTGCTGCTTGGCCCTGCCGAGGCGCTGGAGGCTGCCGGCGAGGCCCTGGCCGGCCAGGCTCGCCTCCGGGGCATCGCGCTGGTGCCTCTGGCCGTGGCTCCCTCACGCTATCCCTCCGCGGCCGACCTGCAGGGCGCCGATGGCGCCCTGGTGCTGGCGCTGCCCGGCCTCGACGGAGACGCCCAGCACCGGCTCTTCGACCGGCTGGCCGAGGCGGGGGTGCCGAGCGTGGCGCTGACCGATGCCCGTCAGGTCGAGCGCGGTGCGCTGCTCTCCTCCCCCGGCGCCCTGGATCCTGACGCCTGGCGCCGCCGGCTGGCGCTGCGCCTGGATGACGTCGCCGCCGGCCGTCCCCCCGAACCCCTGGACGCCCGTCCCGGCCTGGGCCGCTCCTGGCTCAACCTCGAGACCGCCGCCCGGCTCGACTGGTCGCCGAGCTTTGCGCTGCTAGGCGAGGCGCGCCTGGTGGGCGAGGCCGCCGCCCCGGAGGCAGCGCCCCTGGCACTTTCCCAGGCGGTGGCTCTGGCACTTTCCGCGAGCCCGGCCCTGGCCGCTGCCCGTCAGGGCGTCGAGGTGGAGGCCTTCGACCGTGACCTGGCCGCTTCCCGCTACCGTCCCAGCCTCTACCTGGAGGCCACCGGGCGGATGATCGACGAGACCCGCGCCCGAGCCGCCCTGGGCCAGGAGCCGGAGCGCCTGGTCAGCGGCGGAGCGGTGCTGGAGCAGCTGCTCTTCTCCGAACCGGCCCTGGCCGCCATCGCCGTCGCCGGCAGCCTCGACCGCGCCCGGCGCGCCGAGCTCGAGGTGGAGAGCCTCGACCTGGCGTTGGCGGTATCACGGGAGTTTCTCGACCTGCTGCGCCTCGACGCCAGCCGCGAGGTGCTCGAGGCCGACCTGGGGCTGGCCCGTGCCCAGCGTGACCAGGCGGTGCGCGGCGAGACCGCCGGCGCCGTGGGGCGCGGCGAGGTGGCCCGCTTCGAGGCGGAGCTCACCCAGGCCCGGGAGCGCCTGGAACAGGCGGTGGCGGACCGCGAGCGGCTGGCGATCGCCCTCAATCGCCGGCTGGGTCGGGCCCCGGCCGCCCCACTCGCGCCGGTCGAACCGGAGCTGGATGGCCCCGAATGGCTGGGCGGTGATGACCAGTTCCTGGCGGTCCTCGATTCTCCGGCGAGCCTCGCCGACTGGCAGGGGCGGCTGGTGACCGCGGCCCTGCGCGACTCTGCCGAGCTCGAGGCGATCGGCGAGCTGCGCCAGGCGGCACGCCGCGAGCTGACCTCGCGCCGCCGGGCCTTCTGGCTGCCCGAGGTGGGTCTCGAGGCGCGCTATACCAGCGAACTCTCCCGGGCCGGTGAGGGCGAGCGGGCCCCCTGGGAGTCGTCGAACCCGGTCGTGCAGGCCGGCGTCGGGGCCCTCGAGGGGGCGGGCGTGGGGCTGCCCGAGACCGGTCGCGACCAGTGGAGCGTCGGGGTCTCGGCGCGGCTGCCGCTCTACGCCGGCGGGCGGCGCAGCATCGAGCGTGACCGCAGTGCGGCGCGCCTGGAGCAGGTGGCCCTCGAGGACGCCGAGGCGCGCCTGGGACTCGAGGCCCGGCTGCGCGCCGCCAGCGTCGAGCTCGCCGCCGCCTGGCGGCGCATCGCCCTGCGCGACGAGGCACGCGAGCACGCCGAGGAGGCCCTGGCCCTGGCCGAGGAGGCCTGGCGCGAAGGGGCGCTCTCCCAGGTGGCGCTGCTCGATGCCCGTACCAGCGCACGCCAGGCGGGCCTCGCCGCCGCCGAGGGGCGCTGGCAGGCGCTGCAGGCGCTGGTGCACCTGCAGCGCGCCCTGGGGATCACCCCGGGCCCCATGGCGGCCGAGGCTCGCGAGCGGCTGCTGGCGGGCGCCGGCGGCGCGCTGGGGGAAGGGCACACGACAGGAGAAGGACCATGATCATGCGGGGAATCCTGCTGGCGGGACTGGTGCTGCTGGCCGGCTGCGCCGAGGAGCCGGTGGAGGAGGCGCCGCTGCGCCCGGTGCGCACCCTGGTCCTCGAGGCCGACGGTGCGACCGGCGAGCGTGAGCTGCCGGCGCGCCTGGAGGCGGCCGCCAACCGCCGGATGAGCTTCCGGGTGGCGGGCCAGCTCGAGGCCCTGGAGGTAGCGGTGGGGGAGCGGGTGACGGCCGGCCAGCCCCTGGCCCGGCTCGAGGCCGACGACCTGCGCCTGCAGCGCGACCGCGCCCGCTCGGCCCTGGCCGGTGCCGAGGCGGCGGCGGCCAACGCCGAGGCCGAGTGGCAGCGCGCCCGGCGCCTCTACGAGGCGGGCAGCGCCCCGGCCCGGGACCTCGACGCCGCCCGCGCCCAGCGCGACGCCGCCCGGGCCCAGCGCGACAGTGCCCGGGACGCCCTGGCCCTGGCCGAGCGACAGCTCGGCTTCACGCGCCTCGCAGCGCCCGACGCCTGCCGGGTGGCGAGCCGCCTGGCGGAGGCCGGCGAGAACGTCGGTGCCGGTCAGCCGGTGCTGGTGCTCGCCTGCGGCGACGATCTGGAGGTGCGCGCGGCCCTCTCGGAGGACCTGCTCGGCGAGCTGGTCATCGGGGCGCCGCTGCGGGTGCGCCTGCCGCTCGCCGACCTCACCCTGGCCGGCGAGGTGGCCGAGATCGGCCTGCCGGTGGACCCGCGCCAGGCCACCTGGCCGCTGCGGGTGGCCCTCCCGGGCCTGGCGGAGGACGAGCGCGCGCGGCTCCAGCCCGGCATGGCGGCGGAGCTGACGCTGCCCCTGGGCGGCCCCGGCAGCGGCATCTGGGTGCCCATGGTGGCGGTGCAGCAGGATATCGACGGCCACTTTGTCTACGTGGCCGAGCCTGGGGGTGACAGGGAAGAGGAGAGCGGGAGCCGCGATGCCAGCGATGCCACCGGGGACCGCGAGGCGACGGTGGTGCGCCACACCGTGACCCTGGGCGGTCGCCACGGCGAGCGCCTCGAGGTGCTGGCGGGGCTCGAGCCGGGCCAGCACCTGATCGTGGCGGGAATGAGCCGGCTCCATGACGGCATGCGGGTGCGCCTGCTCGAAGAGCGCAGCACCGCCGCGGAGGCCTCGCCGTGACCCTGACCGAGGCGGCGCTGCGCTACAACCGGGTGACCATCGCCGGGCTCCTGGTGGTGCTGCTGGGGGCGGTGATCAGCTATCTCTCCATCTCCCGGGCAGAGGATCCGGCGGTGACGGTGCGAGTGGCTCAGGTGGTCACCTACCTGCCCGGGGCCACCCCGGAACGGGTCGAGCAGCTGGTCACCGACCCGCTGGAGACCGCCATCATGGAGATGCCGGAGCTCGACTTCGTCGAGAGCACCTCCCGGGCCGGGGTCTCCATCATCCGGGTGGAGCTGCGTCCCGACGTGAGGGACGTCCAGGCCGGCTGGGACAAGCTGCGCCGCAAGGTGGGCGACGCCCGGGGCAGGCTGCCCGACGAGGCCCACGCGCCCATCATCAACGACGAGTTCGGCGACGTCTTCGGCATCATGCTCTCGCTCACCGGCGAGGGGTACGAACAGGCGGAGCTCAAGGAGGTCGCCGACGACGTCCGCGACCGCCTGCTGATGCTCGATGACGTGGCCAAGGTGAACATCCACGGCTACGCCGAGGAGCGCATCTTCCTGGAGTACAGCGAGTCGCGCCTGGCCGAGCTCGGCGTCTCCCCCCAGGGGCTCGCCCAGCTCTTGGCCGCGCGCAACATCGTGCTGCCCGGCGGGGCGATCCGCAGCGGCGACGAGCGGCTGATCCTCGAACCCACCGGCAACTTCACCCATATCGACGACATCCGCCGGGCGCTGCTGCCGCTGCCCGACGGCACCCTGGTGCCTCTGGGCTCGCTGATGGAGGTGCGCCACGGTTACGCCGATCCGCCCATGAGCCGCTATCACGCCGGCGGCGTGCAGGGGCTGGCGATTGCCATCGCCATGCGCGAGGGGGGCAATATCCTCGACCTGGGCGAGCAGGTCCAGGGCGCCATCGAGCGCCTCGAGCGCGACCTGCCGGTGGGCCTCGAGTTCGAGGTGCTGGCCAACCAGCCCGACCGGGTCGAGGAGCGCATCAACGAGTTTCTGATCAACCTGCTGCAGGCGGTGGCGCTGGTCTGCGTGGTGATGCTGCTCTTCCTGGGGCTGCGCACCGGGCTGATCGTGGCGAGCCTGGTGCCCTCGGCGATACTGGCCTGCCTCGCCTTCATGGGGCTCTTCGACATCGGCCTCGACCAGGTCTCGCTCGGGGCGCTGATCATCGCGCTGGGCATGCTGGTGGATAACGCCATCGTCATGGTGGAGTCGATCCAGGTCTCGGCCCGGGAGGGCAAGAGCGTGCGCCAGGCGGCGCTGGACTCCGCCCGGCAGCTGCGTTTCCCGCTGCTCACCGCCTCGCTGACCACGGCGGCGGCCTTCCTGCCCCAGTTCCTGGCGGTCTCCGACGTCGGGGAGTACACCCGCTCGCTGTTCCAGGTGGTCACCATCACGCTGCTCTCCTCCTGGCTGCTGTCGCTGACCATGATCCCGCTGCTCTGCGTGGCCTTTATCAAGGTCAGGCCGAAGGACGGTGACGCCTCGCCCGGGGGGCAGGCGGGGGGAGAGGCGCGCGACGAGGAGAGCGATCCGGCGGGCCGGGCGCGACCGCCGCTCTCGGCGCGCATCGCCGAGCGGGTCTATGCCGGCTACCGTCGGCTGCTGCTGGCCCTGCTGCACCACCGCGCCCTGACCCTGGCCGCGGTGGCCGGCCTGCTGGGGCTGGCCTGGCTCGGCTTCGGGCCGCTGCCCAAGATCTTCTTTCCCCAGGCGGAGCGCACCATCGTCACCGCCGAGCTGCGCCTGCCCTTCTCGGCGCCGATCGAGCGCACCCGGGCGGTGGTGGAGGAGATCGAGGCCTTCCTGGCCGAGGAACTCGCCGCCGAGCGCGACGAGGCGGGCGAGTGGATACGTGACGGGGTGGAGCGCTGGGGCAGCTTCATCGGCTTCGGCGGCGAGCGCTACATCATCAATCACGCCCCGGAGCCGCCGAGCCCCGAGTACGCCTTCCTGCTGCTGCAGACCAATCGCTGGCAGGCGGTGGACGGGGTGATCGAGCGCCTCGATGGCTGGCTCGCGCAGCGCTTCCCCGATCTGCAGGCCACCGTGGCCGCCACCAGCTTCGGTCCGCCGGTGACGGTGCCGCTTTCGGTGCGGATCTCCGGCGACGACGAGGCGACCCTCAGGCGTATCGCCGAGGAGGTGCGCCGGCGGGTGGCCGAGGCGTCGGGTACGCGCAACGTGCGCGATGACTGGGGCGAGTGGATCAAGCGGCTGCGCGTCGAGGTCGATCCCGCCCGGGCGCTGCGCGCCGGCGTCACCGAGCGCGACGTGGCGCTGAGCCTGCAGACGGCGCTCTCAGGGATGACCGTCGGCACCTTTCGCGACGGCGACACCCTGGTGCCGATCCAGCTGCGCAACGAGCGCGGCGAAGCGCGCACCCCGGACGACCTGGAGGGCGTTACCGTGCTGCCCGTCGGCGGCGGGGTAGGGGTGCCCCTGGCCCAGGTTGCCGAGGTCGAGCTCGACTGGGGACCGGCGCGCATCCTGCGCCGGGACCGTTTCCGCACCATCTCGGTGGAGGCGGAGCTGGCCCCCGGGGTCACCGCCGCCGGGGTGGCGGCCGAGCTGCGCCCCTGGCTCGAGGAGCGCCAGGCCGAGTGGCCGAGCGGGGTCTTCTACGAGTTCGGCGGCGAGGTGGAGTCGTCGCGCATCGCCACCGACTCCATCGCCGAGAAGCTGCCCATCGGCGCCATGGCGATCCTGCTGCTGCTGGTGGTGCAGTTCAACCCCCTGCGCCGGCCGCTGATCATCCTGGCCACCATCCCGATGTCGCTGATCGGGGTGATCTTCGGCCTGACCATCACCGGCTCCCACTTCGGGATCATGACCTTCCTTGGGGTGGTGTCGCTGGCCGGCATCGTCATCAACAACGCCATCGTGCTGATCGATCGCATCGACCTCGAGCGCGGCAAGCTCTCGCCCCAGGAGGCGATCCTCGAGGCGGGGCGGCGGCGACTGCGCCCGGTGCTGATGTCGACCCTGACCACCAGCGGCGGCCTGCTGCCGCTGTGGCTGGGTGGGGGCCTGCTCTGGGCGCCCATGGCGATCACCATCATCTTCGGCCTGCTGGCTGCGGCGCTGATCGCGCTCTGCGTGGTGCCGGTGCTCTATTCGCTGCTGATGCGGGTGCCCTTCGAGCGCCGCCGCGACGGCGAGGCGTCGACTGTGTCAGGCTGAGGGTCTCTTTCCCCATCGAGGCCAGCCCCATGGAGCGTGTCGCCCTCTTCGTCGATGTGCAGAACGTCTACTACACCACCCGCGAGGCCTTCGGGCGGCACTTCGACTACCACGCCTTCTGGGCACGCTTCGCAGCGGGCCGGGAGGTGGTGGTGGCCAACGCCTATGCGGTGGAGCGCGGCGATCCCCGCCAGCGCCAGTTCCAGGCCATCCTGCGCACCATCGGCTTCGACGTGAAGCTCAAGCCCTTCATCCAGCGCAGCGACGGCTCCGCCAAGGGCGACTGGGACGTGGGCATCGCCCTGGACGCCATGGAGGCGGGGCCGCGTGTCGACCACCTGGTGCTGGTCTCCGGGGACGGCGACTTCGACCTCCTGGTAGACCGGCTGCGCCAGCGGTTCGGCATTCGGGTGACCGTCGTTGGGGTGGCGCGCCTCACCGCCGATTCCCTGGTGCGCGCCGCCAGCGACTTCGTGCCCGTGGACGCCACGCTGCTGCGCTAGCTCTGCCATCGGTGCCCTTCATCGCCTTACGTTGATACACGTCAAGCATGCCGCTCCGCCGCTCCGCCCTTGGCTAGGATGAAGACAGGAGCAGGCCGGCACAGCGGCCGCGACGACAACAACGAGGAGGATGCGCCATGCGATTTCATCAGGTGAAGGAGCTGGTCGACTGGGCCGGCGGCAGCGACGAGAAGGCCTTCTTCGAGGCCCTGGCGGCCGGCCACGAGGCCGAGGTGCGGCGCATCGCCCGGGATATCCAGCGGCTCGAGGACTACTGAGGAGGCCACCATGAGCGAACAACTGCTTTCCCCCAAGATGCTGGGCTACTGGACCGAGGCGACCCTGCGGGAGGCCCCGGACGAATCCGGCATCTACTGCGTGTTCCGGGCGGCGAAGGACCCCGAGACCGAGGAGATGGACGTTCAGGAGCTGCTCTACGTGGGTGAGCACAGAAGCGCCCGCCACGGCCTGCAGCATGACGGCCATCGCGACAAGTGGCACGCTTTCCCGCAGCCCGACGAGGAGATCTGGTACGCGGTGGGGCTGTGCGGCAGCGCCAACCGCGAGCGCCTGGCCGCGGCGATGATCAACGCCCACAAGCCGCGCTTCAACTCGGACAGCCCCTACCTGGACCGCTTCCCCTTCGACGACACCACGGTCCATATCTACGGCAAGAAGCACAAGCTGCAGAGCATCTTCAACGTTGATCGTCAGGACTGAGGGTCTCCTAGGCGAAGTAACACGCGGCCCCGGCGGATTCACCTGCCGGGGCCGTCGCGGATTATGAAGATTCGCTCGAGGCTGTTCCGGCGACAGGCCGGCGAGGGGGCGCTGTAAACCCTTCCCTGGGCGCTACCGATGCCATCCCTGGCATAGGACCCCCTCTTCGACCTGTCCCCGGCGCCTCTCGCTCCAGCTAGTGGTACGATCCTGCTACTCAGCGGGCGGTGTGAAGGGCGGCCATAACCGGTACAATCGCGCCCCTTCCATGCACCGACCGGACCCTCTCCTTGATCTCCACCGCCAACATCACCATGCAGTTCGGGGCCAAGCCCCTGTTCGAGAACGTCTCCATCAAGTTCGGCAATGGCCACCGCTACGGCCTGATCGGCGCCAATGGCTGCGGCAAATCCACCTTCATGAAGATCCTCGGCGGCGACCTCGAGCCCTCCTCGGGCCAGGTCATGGTCGAGTCCGGTGCCCGGCTCGGCAAGCTGCGCCAGGACCAGTTCGCCTACGAGAACGAGCGGGTCATCGACACCGTGATCATGGGCAACGCCGAGCTTTCGCAGGTGGCGGCGGAGCGCGAGCGCATCTACTCCCTGCCCGAGATGAGCGAGGAGGACGGCATGGCGGTGGCCGACCTGGAGGTGCGCTTCGCCGAGCTCGACGGCTACACCGCCGAGGCCCGCGCCGGTGAACTGCTGCTGGGGCTCGGCATCCCCATCGAGCAGCACGCAGGCCCCATGAGCGAGGTGGCCCCGGGCTGGAAGCTGCGCGTGCTGCTGGCCCAGGCGCTGTTCTCCGATCCCGACGTGCTGCTGCTCGACGAGCCCACCAACCACCTGGACATCAACACCATCCGCTGGCTGGAGGGGGTGCTCACGGCGCGCAACAGCACCATGATCATCATTTCCCACGACCGCCACTTCCTCAACAGCGTCTGCACCCACATGGCGGACCTTGACTACGGCGAGATCCGCCTCTTCCCGGGCAACTACGACGACTACATGACCGCGGCCACCGCCGCCCGCGAGCGCCAGCACGCCGACAACGCCAAGAAGAAGGCGCAGATCGCCGACCTCCAGGCCTTCGTCAGCCGCTTCTCGGCCAACGCCTCCAAGGCCAAGCAGGCCACCTCCCGGGCGCGCCAGATCGACAAGATCAAGCTCGAGGAGATCAAGCCCTCGAGCCGGGTCAGCCCCTTCATCCGCTTCGAGCAGGCGCGCAAGATCCACCGCAACGCGGTCAACGTGGAGGGGCTCGCCCAGGGCTACCCCGGCGAGGCGCCCCTCTTCGAGGGCTTCGGCA
This sequence comes from Halomonas alkalicola, assembly GCF_030704205.1. Taxonomy (NCBI): domain Bacteria; kingdom Pseudomonadati; phylum Pseudomonadota; class Gammaproteobacteria; order Oceanospirillales; family Halomonadaceae; genus Halomonas; species Halomonas alkalicola. Next base: position 3,516,905 of record NZ_CP131913.1, read on the forward strand.
TGACCGTGGAGGCCGGCGAGCGCATCGCCATCATCGGCCCCAACGGCATCGGCAAGACCACCCTGCTGCGCACCCTGGCCGGTGAGCTTTCGCCGCTCTCCGGCAGCGTGAAGTGGACCGACAGCGCGGATCTCGGCCACTTCGCCCAGGACCATGCCGACGACTTTGCCAACGACGCCACCCTGTTCGAGTGGATGGCGCAGTGGACCGACGGCGGCGAGCAGGTGATCCGCGGGGCGCTGGGGCGGATGCTCTTCTCCAGCGACGACATCGGCAAGTCGGTGAAGGTGATCTCCGGCGGCGAGCAGGGGCGCATGCTGTTCGGCAAGCTGACCCTGACCCGGCCCAACGTGCTGCTGATGGACGAGCCCACCAACCACCTGGACATGGAGTCCATCGAGGCGCTCAACCTGGCGCTTGCGCACTACCCGGGCACCCTGATCTTCGTCAGCCACGACCGGGAGTTCGTTTCCTCCCTGGCCACCCGCATCCTCGACATGAGCGAGGAGGGCATCACCGACTTCCGCGGCAGCTACGACGACTACCTGAGAAGCCAGGGCCTCTACGGCTGAGGGATGAGGCGTTGAGGGCCGCCTTGGCCCCCTCGCCGACGCTGGACTAGGGTGAGGGTGTTGCCGGCCGCGGGTCGGCGTCGCCGCAAGGATGCCCATGCCCTGGATCAAGTTCCTGCATATCGCCGCCCTGGTGAGCTGGTGCGGCGTGCTGCTCTACCTGCCCGCGCTGCTATTCCAGCTGGCGCGCCCCGAGCGCGTCGCTCAGGGCGTCTCTCCCGGCGCGCCACCGCTGCCGCGGCTGCTCTACAACGGCGTGGCGAGCCCCGTCGCGCTGCTCGCCATCGCCTCCGGCACGCTGCTGTTCCTGCTCCACGGCCTCACCGGTCCCTGGCTGGTGCTCAAGCTGCTGGCGGTCTGTGTCATGGTGCTGGCCCACGGCCTGTGCGGCTGGCTGCTGCTGCGCCTGGAGCAGGAGCGCCCCAGCGGGGTCGTCGCCGGGTCGCTCTTGGCCGGCAGCGTGGCGGGGCTCGCCATGCTGGCGGTGGTCGGCCTGGTGCTGGCCAAGCCGGCGCTGTGAAGGGGAGGAAGGGGATGCCGCTGCCGTCAGTCGTCCAGGTCCACGCCCACCGCATGCTCGTAGACCAGCTGCCCGCCGAGAAAGCCCGCCAGGGCGATCAGCGCGGCGGTGGCCAGGCTCAGTGCCAGCCCCCAGGGCAGCAGGGCCTCGCCCGCGAAGCGCCACAGCCAGTTGAGCGAGGCGAGCGAGAGCATCACCACCGCCACCATGGCGTGGCTCCAGGCGGTCACCAGGCGGCGAATGCCGCGCACCGTCACCAGGTCGATGAGGCCGGCGAGGCTGGCGAACCAGCCACCGAAGGCGCCCACCCCGGCAAGCCACAGCGAGGCGCGGGCCCAGAAGGGGTCGCCGGTGGTCAGAAAGCCCAGGTCGCTGGCCACCAGGGCGAGCAGGGCGGCCACCGGGAAGTGGATCATCACCGGGTGCAGGGGGTGGCCGGCGACGGCCGCGCGGCTGCGGATGGAGCGCTTTGGGGGCGTTGGCATGGCGGCGTCCCTGTCGATGGCGTCATGGGTGGCGTCCCCCTCAGTGAAGGCCGCGGCGGCCGGCGGGTCAACCCGGGCCCGCCGCGCCGGGCGCGGTTCAGGGGGGCGGGCGGGGTGCTCAGCATGGCGCTCGCCATGGGAGTGGCCGGCTGCAGCGGCAGCCACTCCATCCTCGACCCGGCGGGGCCGGCGGCCCGGGACGTGGCCTGGCTCTGGTGGGGCATGCTGGCAGGCTTCGGGCTGGTGTTCGTGGCGGTGGTGGCGCTGTGGCTGGCCGCCTTCCGGCCCCGGGAGCGGCCTCGGCGCAGCCCCGAGGCGGAGCGCCGGCTGGGGCTGCGCTGGATCCTGGGCGGCGGCATCCTGCTCCCCGGGGTGAGCATCCTGGTGTTGCTGGCCTTCGGGGTGCCCGCCGGGCAGCGGCTGCTGCCCCTGCCGCTGCCCGGCGGGGAGCCTCCTCGGGTGATCGAGGTCACCGGCCACCAGTGGTGGTGGGAGATCCGCTACCCGGACGAGGCGGGTGAGGTGGTCACCGCCAACCACCTGGTGATGCCCGCAGGCGAGCCGGTGGACTTCCACGTCACCGGCGCCGATGTCATCCACGCCTTCTGGGTGCCGCGCCTGGGCGGCAAGATCGACATGATTCCCGGGCGCACCAACCGCATCCGTCTCGAGGCCGACGCCCCGGGGGTGTTCGGCGCCCAGTGCGCCGAGTACTGTGGGGTGCAGCACGCCCATATGCAGCTCCATCTGGAGGCGGTGCCGCCGGAGGCGTTCGAAGCCTGGCTGGCGGCGCGTCGCGACGCCGAGCCCGAGTCGCTGGAGCGGGAAGACGCCCATGCCCCGGCGCGGGAGACCTTCGCCGAGCAGTGTGCCAGCTGCCATCGGGTGGCGGGGCTCTCCGATGGTGGCATCGGGCCCGACCTGACCGACCTCGGCGCCCGCGCCACCCTGGGCGCCGGCACCCTGGCCATGGAGGAGGGGGCCGTGGCCCTCTGGCTCGCCGAGCACCAGCGCCTGAAGCCCGGCAATCGCATGCCCGCCCACGATCACCTCGCGCCCGAGGACCTCGCGGCCCTGGGCGCCTGGCTGGAGGCCCTGGCGCCATGAGCGAGACGATGCGACCCACCCCCGAGGCCGAGCGGCTGCACCGCGAAATGGAGGCGGTGTGGGGCAATCCCCGCGGCTTGCGCGGCATCTTCAGCGTGGTCAACCACAGCACCCTGGGGCTTCGCTTCATGGCCACGGGCCTGGTCTTCTTCCTGCTGGGCGGGGTGCTGGCGATGCTGGTGCGCACCCAGCTGGCGCTGCCCGACCAGGCCTTCATGTCGCCGGAGATCTACGCCCAGGTCACCACCATGCACGGCACGGTGATGATGTTCCTGTTCGCCATCCCCATGCTGGAGGGGCTGGCGATCTACCTGATCCCCAAGATGATCGGCACCCGCGACCTGGTCTGCCCGCGGCTCACCGCCTTCGGCTACTGGTGCTACCTGTTCGGCGGCATCATCCTCTTCTCGAGCCTGCTGCTGGAGATGGCCCCGGACAGCGGCTGGTTCATGTACACCCCGCTGAGCAGCAGCGAGTTCGCCCCAGGGCCCGGGTCGGACTTCTGGCTTCTGGGCATCACCTTCGTGGAGATCTCGGCGCTGGCCGCCGGGGTGGAGCTTACGGTGTCGATCCTGCGCACCCGGGCGCCGGGCATGGCGCTGCACCGCATGCCGCTCTTCGCCTGGTACATCCTGGCCATGGCGCTGATGATCGTGGTGGGCTTCCCGCCGCTGATTCTCGGCAGCGTGCTGCTGGAGCTGGAGCGCGCCGCGGGGATGCCCTTCTTCACGGTGGCCGGCGGCGGCGATCCGATCCTCTGGCAGCACCTCTTCTGGCTCTTCGGCCACCCCGAGGTCTACATCATCTTCCTGCCGGCGGCGGGCATCGTCTCGACCCTGATTCCGGTCTTCGCCGGGCGCCCCATCGTCGGCTACGGCTGGGTGGTGGCGGCCATCGTCATCACCGGTTTCATCAGCTTCGGACTCTGGGTGCACCACATGTTCACCGTGGGCATTCCCCAGCTCGCCCAGGCCTTCTTCTCGGCGGCCAGCATGCTGGTGGCGGTGCCCACCGCCATCCAGGTGTTCGTCTGGCTGGCGACGCTCTGGCTGGGGCGGCCGCGCATGAGCCTGCCGATGCTGTGGATCACGGGTTTCCTGGTGATCTTCGTCTGCGGCGGGCTCACCGGGGTGATGCTGGCGCTGGTGCCCTTCAACTGGCAGGTCCACGATACCCACTTCGTGGTGGCACACATGCACTACGTGCTGGTGGGCGGCATGTTCTTCCCGCTGCTGGCCGGGGCCTACTACTGGCTGCCGCTGGTCACCGGGCGCATGCCCTCGGAGCGCCTCGGGCGGCTGGGCTTCTGGCTCACCTTCCTGGGCTTCAACCTCACCTTCCTGATCATGCACTGGACCGGGCTTCTCGGCATGCCGCGGCGCGTCTACACCTACGACAGCGCCATGGGCTGGGACCTCTACAACCTGATCTCCTCCATCGGCGGCTTCATGATGGCGGCGGGCGTGGCCGCCGTGCTCCTCGACCTGGTGCTCCACGGCCGCTTCGGGCGCAGTGCGCCGCGCAATCCCTGGGGCGCTGACACCCTGGAGTGGAGCCTTGCGATGCCGCCGGCCAGCTACAACTTCGCGAGCCTGCCCCGGGTGGAGAGCCGCCATCCGCTGTGGGAGACGCCGACCCTGGGCGACGCCATCGCCCGCGGCGAGGGTGTGCGCCCCGGCGCCGCCCACGGCCGCCGCGAGCTGCTCGGCGGCGAGGCGCTCACCGGCCGCGTGCGCGAGCTGATCCACCTGCCCGGCAACAGCCTGCTGCCGCTCTATGCCGCGCTCTGCCTGGCGGTGGTCTGCGTGAGCCTGTTGACGCGCCTCTATCCGCTGTCGCTGCTGGGCCTGGCCGGCGCCGGGGTGCTGCTGCTGCGCTGGTCCTGGGAGAACGGCGGCCATCGGCTGGCCGTGCCCCTGGGGCCCGACGAGCCCGAGGACCCGCCGCTGCATTCGCGCACCGCCGACGGCCCCGGGCGCTGGACCATGGGGGTGGCGCTGCTCGCCGACGGCGCCTTCTTCCTGTCGCTGCTGTTCGGCTGGTTCTACCTCTGGACGGTCTCGCCCGAGTGGCAGATGCCGGCGCGCTCGCCGCTCTCGCTGCCGCTGCTGCTCGCCTCCGGGGCGGCCCTCACCCTGGGCACCCTCTGGCTGGAGCGGCGGGTGGCGGCGCTGAAGCGCGGCCGCGAGGCGGGACTGGTGCTGGCGCTTGGGGGCATCGCGGCGCTGGGCGGGCTGCATGTGGCCCTGCTCCTCGTCGCGCTGATGAACGCGGGCCTCGCGCCCACCGCCACGGCCCACGACGCCACCCTGCTGGTGGGGCTCGCCTACCTGCTGGGCCACGGCGGGCTCGCCGCCCTGCTCGCCGCGCTGCAGGCCTGGCGGGCAGGTCTCGGCCTGGTGGGGGCCCGGCTGCCCTTCGAACCCGGGGTGGTGGCGCTGCTGTGGCGCTACCAGCTCGGCGTCTACTGGATCCTGGCGGCGGCCATGGCGCTGCTGCCGCGGCTGACGGGAGCCGGCCCATGACGGTGCTGCGTCGCTGGTGGGCACCGAGCCACCCCGCCCAGCTGCTGCTGGGGCTGACCCTCTGGAGCCTCTGGTTCGTGGCCCTCTACGGCGGGCTCTCGGTGGCCTGCGAGCTGGCGCCGCCGCGGCCGGGGCAGGGGGCGCTCACCGCCATCAACGGCGGGCTCGCCCTGCTTACCCTGGCCACCCTGGGGCTGCTCGCCTGGCTGGCCTGGCGGGGGATGAAGGCCGGCCGGGGCGGCGTGGGCGGGGCGCGCTTCATCGCCCTGACGGGGGCCGGGCTGCATCTCTTCTCGGCGGCCGGGGTGGCCTTCGTCGGCCTGCCCATCGTGGCCCTGCCACCCTGCCTCTAGGGAGCCGCCATGGCCGCGCCTGCTTACTCCCTGGATGCCGCTCGAGACGCCCGAAATGCCCTGGACGAGGGCGTCGCGAAGGGTGACGCCCGCCTGCTCTGCTCCGTTACGGGCATGTGGTGTACCAGCTGCGCCCTGGCCATCGAGCACCGCCTGGCCCGACTGCCCGGGGTGAGCCGGGTGGGGGTCGACTACCTCTCTGCCACCCTGCTGGTGGAGGGCACGCCGGCGGCGGTGGCACCCGAGCGAGTCGCGGCGGCGCTGGGCCGGCTCGGCTACCGGCTGCGTGACCTGGAGGCGGCGCCGGATGCCCGCCAGCGGCTGGACAGCGAGAGCCGGGCTCTGGCGGGGCGGCTGCTGGCGGCCGCGGTGTTCGGCATGTGGACCATGCTGGCGTCGCTCCTGATCTACGCCGGCGCCCTGCCGGAGCCTCGCCTGGAGCGGGTGCTGGCCTGGGTCTCCGGCGCCTTCGCGCTGCCGGTGGTCACGCTCGCCGCCTGGCCCTTCTACCGCGCTGCCTGGCGCACCCTGCGCGCGGGGCGCCCCGGCATGGATGCCCTGGTCTCGCTGGGCGTGATCGGGGCGCTGGGGGTCTCCCTCTGGCTGCTCTGGCGCGGCTCCGCGGAGGTCTACTTCGATACCGCCGTGATGCTGGTGCTGCTGCTGCTGGCGGGGCGCTGGGTGGAGACCCTGGCCCGCTATCGTGGGCTGCGCGCCCTGGAGGGGCTGGCCCCGCTGCCGGCGCAAGCCTGCCGGCTGGACCCGACGGGCGGAGAAGCCCGGGTGCCCGTCGCGGAAGTGGCGGCCGGCGAGCGCCTTCGCGTGGCCAGCGGCGAGACCCTGGGGCTGGATGGCGAGCTCCTCGATGCGGCGGCGCGGCTGGATCTCGCCCTGCTCACCGGCGAGAGCCGCCCGCGCACCCTGACCCGGGGCGCGCGGCTCTCAGCGGGCTGTCGCAACCTGGGCGACCCCTTCACCTTGAGGGTGACCGCCGGAGTGGGCGAGCGACGCCTGGATGGGCTCTATCGCCAGGTGCAGGCCCTGCAGGCGGGCAAGGGCGAGCTGCGCCGCCTGGCGGAGCGCTTCGCGGCCTGGCTCAGCCCCGCCGCCGTGGCCCTGGCGCTGGTGACCCTGGCTGCCCTGCTGTTGGCCGGGGTAGACCCGGAAGAGGCGGCGGTGCGCGCCCTCTCGGTGCTGGTGGTGGCCTGCCCCTGTGCGGTGGGCCTGGCGGTGCCCCTGGCGAGCCTGGCCGGCACGGCCAGGGCGCTGGAGGCCGGCGTGGTGTTTCGCGACCCGGCGGCCCTGGAGCTCGCCGGCCAGGTTCGCGCCGTGGCCTTCGACAAGACCGGTACCCTGACCCGCGGGGCGCTTCGACTGGCCGCGGTGCGTCCCGCCCCCGGCGTGGCGGAGCATGACCTGCTGGCCCTGGCGGCACGCGCCGAGTGGGGCAGCGAGCACCCCCTGGGGCTCGCGATTCGTACCGCCGCCGCCGAGGCGGGGATCGACCCGCGCCAGGCCCCGGCCGAGGTGCAGGAGCATCCCGGGCGGGGACGCGAGGCCCGCGAGGCCGATGGCGCGCGGCTGCGTATCGGCGCCTCCGACTGGCTGGCCGAGCGGGGTGCGGCGCCGGCCAGGCGCGAGGCCGTGCCACCCTGGGCCAGCGAGGTGGCGCTGGCCCGCAACGGCCAGCGGCTGGGGACCCTCTGGCTCGAGGACGACCCCGAACCCACCGCCGCGGCCAGCCTTGCGGCGCTGCGCCACCGGGGCCTGACCCTGGCGCTGATCAGCGGTGATCGCCCGGCGCTGGTGCGCCGCCTCGGCCGGCGGCTGGGGCTTGCGCCCGGGGCCTGCTATGGCGGCCGCTCGCCGGAGGCCAAGCGCCACCTGGTGGCCGCGCTGCCGGGCCCGGTGCTCTATGTGGGGGACGGCATCAACGATGCGCCGGCCCTGGCCGCGGCGGCGGTGGGGGTGGCCACGGCGCAGGCCAGCGCCGCGGCGAGCGATGCCGCGGCGATCCAACTGCTGGGCCAGGGCGTCCAGGGGGTGGCCTGTGCCATCGCCATCGCCCGGGCCACCCGGCGGGCGATGCGCCAGAACCTCATACTGTCGGGGCTCTACAACGCCCTGGCCCTGGGGCTCGCCGCCTGGATGGTGATCCCGCCCCAGGTGGCGGTGCTGGCCATGGTGGTCAGTTCGCTTTCGGTGGTCGCCAATGCCGCCCGGCTGGGACTGGGCGCCAGTCCGGCAGGCAGTTCCCCCGGTTCCCGCCTAGGCTGAGGGGGGCCGGCACCCGCCAGGGGTGCCCCGACATGCGAGGAGCCCATGGCCGACGAGACGACCCGACCCGCCAATCGCCGCCTGCTGCCGAGGCTGAGTCCGCTGCTGGAGACGCCTCCCGGCGCCGGCGACGAGGTGCTGGAGGCCCACGCCCTGCTCGAGGACGCCCTGCGCGCCCGGGCCACCGATATCCACCTGGACCCCCATCAGGAGTACCTGCGCCTGCGCCTGCGCATCGATGGCCGCGTGATCGAGGCGCTGCGCCTGGAGGCTGGCACCGGGGCGCGCCTCATCAACCAGTTCAAGGTGCTGGCGGGGCTCAACCCGGTGCCGTCGCTGGCCGCCGCGGAGGGTAGCTTCAGCTGGCCACCGGGCGAGGAGGGGGACGAGGAGACCTTCCTGCGGGTCACCGCGGTGAGCTGCGTGGCGGGCGAGAAGATGGCGATCCGCTTCCTGGCCCCGCCGGAGACCTTTCGCGACACCCTGTCGCTGGGCATCGGCGAGCAGGGTGCCCGGGGCATGCGCCGCTGGATGGACGCCACCGGCGGCATGCTGCTGGTGGCCGGCCCCACCGGCTCCGGCAAGACCACCACCCTCTACACCCTGCTCAACCAGCTGCGCCTGGAGGAGAGCCACGTGGTGACCCTGGAGGACCCGGTGGAGTACGGCATCCCGGGCATCAACCAGATCCCAGATCCAGGTGGACGCGGCGAGCGGGCTCGACTTCGTCACCGGGACCCGTTCGCTGCTGCGCCTCGATCCGGATTACGTGCTGATCGGCGAGATCCGCGACCCCGACTCGGCCCGGGCGGCCCTCAACGTGGCCGGCAGCGGTCGCTCGCTGATGGGCACCCTGCACAGCCGCGACGCGGTCGGCGTGGTCTCGACCCTTCGCCATCTGGGGCTCGGTGACGCCGAGATCAGCGCCAACCTGGGGCTGGTGGTGGCCCAGCGCCTGGTGCGCCGGCTCTGCGAGCACTGCCGTGAGCGCGGCGCGCTGCCCGAGCGCGAGGCCGAGTGGCTCGAGGCCATGGGGGTGGCGCTGCCCGAGGAGACCTGGCTGCCCGGCGGCTGCGACCGATGTGACGGCCTGGGCTTTCGCGGTCGCACGGGGGTGTTCGAGGTGTGGCAACCCACCGCCGCCGACCACGGCCTGATCCTGCGCCACGCCGACGAGACGCGCCTGCGCCGCGCCCTGATGGAGCGCGGCGAGACGCTGATGCTGCAGGACGGCCTGACCAAGGCCGAGCGGGGCGTCACCACCCTGCGCGAGGTGCTGCGCATGGGCGCCCTGCTGCCCAGCTGAGGCACAGCCTGCCCGGCGGAGGGAGCGGCGGCTTGGCGCCGGTCAGTCCCGGCGCAGCACCGCCGGGTCGCCCTCGCCGGCCAGCGCCGCCTGCTCCTCGGCGTCGAGCAGGGCGTCCAGGTCGAGCCCGGCTACCTCGCTTGCCGCCTCCAGCACGTGGGCCCAGGTGGCGCGATTGGCGTAGAGCATGCCGAAGGTATCCAGAGTGCCGCCGCGGTTGCGGTAGCCAAGGAAGCGCGACCGCGCGCCGGTGTCCAGTGGGCGCAGCACCCCGGCCAGGGGCTCGGGGCGGCAGTGGGCGAGGAAGACCCGGGCGGGCACCTCGGGCACCAGGGTGCTGAGCCGGCACTGGCTGAGCACCGCCGTGGCCTCGCCCTCGTCGCGGGCCTCGCGCAGCTTGCCCGGTTCCTGGATCACGTAGAGGCTCGTCGCGACGTCCGCCCGCGCCAGGCGCGCCAGGGCGTGCTCCATCTCCGCCAGCTGGTAGGCGCCCACGGCGAAGAGCTGCAGGCGCGGTGAGGCGGCCTCATGCAGGCAGAGCAGGCCATCCTCGGCGAGCCGTGTCGCCTGCTCTTCGGTCAGCCGCACCGCCATCGGGCTCTTGGGCACCACCATCACCGCGATGCGCCCTCGGCTGGCGTAGAGCGCCTGCAGGGCGGCGGCGGCGCTGGGGGCATCCACCGGGAAGAGGGTCGGCGCCACGTCATCCATCTCGCCGAGCCACGCCTCGCACAGGGTCGGGTCCTGGTGGGACTGCTCGTTCTTGCCATTCTCCCAGGTGTGGGAGCTGGCCAGCACCGGCAGCGAGAGCCAGCCGGGCGGGCGACCCGCCTCGCGGCAGTGGCGGGCGAAGATGATCTCCTGGCGCATGGCGCCGAGCATCTTCACCGCGAAGGCCTCGTAGCTGGCCACCAGGTTGAGCCCCTGCTTGTTGGCCAGCGCCGCGCTGACCACCGCCTCCTCGTTGAGCGCGGTGATCACGGCGCCGTCCAGCGCTTCGGCGACGCCGGGCTCGGGGTCGGTGACCCGGTGCTTGAGCCGGTCCAGGGTGAGGTTGAGGCGATTGGAGCGCATCTCGTCGGGGTTGCCGACCCGCACCCGCAGCCCAGGGTTGGCCGCCACCAGGGCCGCGAAGGCTTCGTCGATGGCGGCCATGGGCGAGATACGCTCGCCCAGGGGCCAGGCGAGCGGTTCGGGCAGGGTGGGCAGGTCGGGATGCGGGTGGGCCAGGGGGTGGTCGCGCTCCCGCACCCGCTCGCTCTCGGCGTGGTTGTTGAGGGTGGCGATGGCCGCGCGCAGCTCGCTCTCGGCGACATGCAGGGCGGCGGCCCCCTCATGGAAGAGGCGCCGGGCGGCCTCGTCCGAGGCGGGGTTGCCCACCAGCGGCAGGTTGTGGGCGGCGTTGGTGCCGGCCCCGGGGAAACCGAAGCCCTTGACCGTCTCGGCGATCACGTAGGGCAGGCGCAGCGGGTAGCGGGCATGGCCGGCGCGGGCCTGCTCGGCCTGGTCGGCGAGCTCCGCCTCGGCGGTGAGAATCGCCCAGACGAAGGCGGCCGGGTCGCGGCCGTCGATGGTCAGCGGGGCGAAGCCGTTGAGGACCAGGTGGTCCTCGAACCAGTCGGTGCCGCCGGCCTGGCTCATGGTGGTGCGCTGGTCGATGCGCCGCCCGTTGGCGATCATCACCGGCACCACCGGGCCCGAGTCGTCGGCCCGCCACCAGCGCGAGGCCCAGTCGCTGCCGCGCTGCTCCTCGAAGGCGCCGTCGCTGAGGAAGGCCACCAGGTGCTGCCCGGGCAGCGGCATATGCACGTACTGCAGGCCGGCGAAGCCCAGGTAGCCTCCCTCGCTGATCCCGCCGGCGGTGTGGGCGTTGACGTGGCTGCCCAGCGGCGAGATCGGGTGGCCGTCGGGGTCCACCCCGCAGTGGTAGAAGTCGTTGACCAGCCGGGTCAGGCCCTCGTCGCTGAGCGCGTAGCGCGCCGCGTGGGCGGGCCCCAGGTTGTCCACCAGCAGGTTCACGGCGTCGATGGCCGCCACGCAGTGGCCCTGGCCCATCAGCCAGCTGCGGGTGAGGTCGCTCATGGCGTTGGCGGCGAGATAACCGACGTAGGCGGGCACCATGTTGAGGGCGCCGCCGGTGTGCCCCTCGGGGGTGGGCTTGAACGCCTCGGCCTCGAGCGGCGTGCCATCCAGGCGCACGCGGCGGGCGTAGGTCATGTGGGCCACCAGCCACATGCCCATGCAGGCCAGGCGATCGGCGGCGGCGAGCCGCCTGAGCCAGGCCCGGTGGCGCGACGGATCAGCGGCATGGCGCGTGAGCAGCTGGGCGATGCGCTCGAGGGTCACCGGTTCGTGCTGGATCACGCCATATCCTGCGGCCCAGGTGGCGAAGTCGGGGTCGTCGGCGAAGGCGGCGGGAAGGGCGGGGCGGTTCGCTCGGGTCATGAGGGCTCCTGGTTGGCTAGCGCGAGGCCTGGCAGGGGAGGCGGGTCGACCCGCCGTCTCCCCTCCAGACTAGATGGCGCCGCGCCGGGTGGCCATGCCCTGGATCAGCGCCGGCCGCGTTGAGGCGCGAGACCTGACAGCAGGGGAGAGGGTGCGCTATAACTCCTAGAGTTTCTTTCACCGTTCCGGCTCGAGCGTCCTACCGATGAATCCGCTATCCCGTCGCCGCTTCACCCTGCTGGCCCTGGGCGCGCCCGTGGCGCTGCTCGGCACCCAGGGGGTCTCCGCCAACCTGGTCGAGACCGTGCTCTCTCGTGCGCACCTGCCCCGCCACGACGACGAGGTCTGGGTGCTGGTGGACGACCGCGAGGCGACCCTGACGGTCTATCGCGGCAACCACCAGCTGGAGCGCTACGCCCCGATCTCGCTCGGCCGCAGCGGTGCCAGCGCGGCGCGCCGTCGCGGCAGCAATGTCACTCCCCTGGGCGAGTTCCGGGTCAATCGCTTCAACCACGAGAGCGACTGGCACATCTTCATCGGGCTGGACTACCCCACGCCGACCCATGCGCGCATGGCGCTGGAGCAGGGGGTCTTCACCCAGCAGGACTACGACCACTACTTCGACTACTACCGGCAGCACGGCTATCCACCCCAGCAGACGGCGCTCGGCGGCTTCATCGGCATCCACGGCATCGGCAAGGGCGACCCCGACGTTCACCAGCAGTTTCACTGGACCCAGGGGTGTGTGGCGGTGACCGATGAGCAGATCGAACGGCTCGCCTCGCTGATCGGCATTGGCACCCGCGTCGTGATCCGCTAGGCTGTTACTTGCGTAAGGGAAGATCAAAGCTATGGACAAGCGCCGTTGTCTATAATAAAACAGCGTTTGACTCCTGTGCTAAGTAGCACAAGTCGCTGCAAGATGGCCTGCTTGTGCAGGAAGCCTGATCTCAGGCAATCACCAACGCAGTACCCCAAGGAAGACTCAAGGAGAACACCATGACTCTGAAGACCACCCTGAAGCTGACCGCCGCCGCTGCCTCCCTGGCCATTCTGGCTGGCTGTGCCTCCACCAGCGCCCTGGAAGAAGTTCGCCAGACCGCTGAATCCGCACAGGCCGACGCTGCCGAAGCTCGCAGCATCGCTACCCAGGCCCAGAACACCGCCAACCAGGCGCAGCGCGACGCCCAGGCGGCCCTGCAGATGTCCGAGCAGAACCGCGACGAAATGAACCGCATGTTCCAGCGCTCCATGCAGAAGTAATTCTGCCGGAGTGCCGGCGCTGCCCTCGGGCAGCGGTGGTTCTGCAACAAGAGAAGACCCCGCCTCGGCGGGGTCTTCTCGTGGTGGGGCGGTTGTCTCGGGCGATTACCGCGCGCCGAGCTCGAGCTCGCCGCCGAAGAGGCCATCGACCTCAAGCGGGGGGGCGGCGGGGGTGGGGGCCTCGTCCGCGGTGTGCAGCAGCGACACGATCAGGCCGTCGGGCTGCTCGACCAGCTCGCGCAGGCGAGCGTAGTCCACCGGCGGCTGCTCGTCGCCGAAGGCCCTGGCCACGGTCTCGATGGCGTTGAGCAGGGGCTCGAAGCTGGCCTCGTTCTCCTCAAGCGGCGGGAATGACTGGGCGTAGAGGGTGCCGTCCGGCGCCCAGCCGGCCTTGAAGGGCTGGTCGATGATGTTGACCCGGGTGCCACTGGGCACGCGCTCGTAGAGCGACTCGATGTCCTCCGGGAACATGCGGATGCAGCCGCGGCTGGCCCGCATGCCGACGCCATCGGGACGGTTGGTGCCATGGATCAGGTAGCTGGGGATGCCCAGCAGGATGGCATGGCGGCCCAGCGGGTTGTCCGGGCCGGGTGGCACCACGGCGGGCGGCGGCTCGCCGCGGGCGGCGGCTTCCTCGCGCATGGAGCGGGGTGGCGACCAGTGGGGATCCTTCACCTTGACGGTGGTGCGGGTCACGCCCACCGGGGTGGAGAAGCCGTCGCGGCCGACGCTGATCGGGTAGGTCTCCACGATCCCCGGGGCGGAGTAGTAGTAGAGCCGCATCTCGGAGAGGTTGATGACGATGCCCTCGCGCTCGGCATCGGGCAGGATGTGCTGGTTGGGAATCGTCACCTCGGTGCTTGCGAAGGGGGCCCAGATGCTGACGTCGGGGTTGGCCATGCGGATGGCCTCGTAGCCCACGTTGTGGGTGCGAGCCAGATCGACCAGGGTCTCCCCCTCCTGCACGGTGACCGTATAGTTCTCACCGATCACGTTGCCGGCCTCCGGCAGCGGGAAATGGCCTCGCGGCCACTCGCGCTCCTCGGCCAGGGCGCCGGTGGCGAGCAGGGCGGAGAGGCCCAGGGTGATGGCGCAGCGGGCGGTACGCCTTGCCAGTGTCGTGGTGTTCATCAACGTCGTTCTTCTCGTGTGAGGCGCCGACCCTGGGGTCGAGGCCAGCCTTTTTTACGGGCGCTTTACGGGCGCCGGGCGCTCCCTGCCCGGTGCCATCGGTTATCGGTCGCAATGAGATGCCTTGCCGACAGTATAGATTGCCCTGAGCCGCGGCGGTTCGCCACTCTTTTGGAGGCCGCTTTGGAGGCCGCTTCGAAGGCGGCGCTCAGGCCGCCTCGGCCTTGCGGTTGAGGGTCTCCAGCAGCTGCTCCACCGCCTGGAAGCGTGCCTCCTCCTGCTCCATGGCCGCCTCGAAGCGCAGGGTGTCGGCGCCGTCGAGCCGGTAGCGGTTCGGTTCGCGCTGGATCAGCTCCACCAGGGTCAGCGGGTCGACCCGGGTGTGGCCGCCGAAGATCACCCGGCCCCGCTCGGGGCCCGCCTCCAGCTTGACGATGCCCAGTTGCTCGGCGCGCTGGCGCAGTTTCGTCTGGCGCAGCAGGGTCTTGACCGGGGCCGGCAAAAGGCCGAAGCGGTCGATCATCTCCACCTGCAGCTCCTTGAGCGCGGCCTCGTCGGCGGCACTGCTGATGCGCTTGTACATCACCAGGCGCTGCTGGACATCGTGCAGGTAGTCGTCGGGGATCAGCGCCGGCAGGTTGAGGCTCACCTCGACGCCCTCGTCCAGCGGGGATTCGATGTTGGGCGTCTTGCCGGCGCGGATCGCCGCCACCGCGCGGTCGAGCATCTGCATGTAGAGGCCATAGCCGATCGCCTCCATCTGCCCGCTCTGCTCCTCACCGAGCAGCTCGCCGGCGCCGCGGATTTCCATGTCGTGGCTGGCCAGGGTGAAGCCGGCGCCAAGGTCCTCGGCGGCGCCGATCGCCTCGAGGCGCTTGATGGCGTCTTTGGTCATCGCCCTGGGCGGTGGCGTGAGCAGGTAGGCGTAGGCCTGGTGGTGGCTGCGCCCGACCCGGCCGCGCAGCTGGTGCAGCTGGGCCAGGCCGAACTTGTCGGCCCGCTCGATCAGGATGGTGTTGGCGCTGGGCACGTCGATGCCGGTCTCGATGATGGTGGAGCAGACCAGCACGTTGAAGCGCTTGTGGTAGAAGTCCGACATCACCCGTTCCAGGGCGCGCTCCGGCAGCTGGCCGTGGGCCACCCCGACCCGCGCCTCGGGCACCAGCTCCCGCAGCCTCTCGGCGGCGGTCTCGATGGTCTTGACCTCGTTGTGCAGGAAGTAGACCTGCCCGCCGCGCAGTATCTCGCGCAGGATCGCCTCCTTGATGAGCGGCTCCTCGCGGCGCTGCACGAAGGTCTTCACCGACAGCCTCCGCGCCGGCGGGGTGGCGATGATGGAGAGGTCGCGGATGCCGCTCATGGCCATGTTCAGGGTGCGCGGGATGGGCGTGGCGGTCATGGTGAGGATGTCCACCTCGGCGCGCAGGCTCTTGAGGCGCTCCTTCTGGGCCACCCCGAAGCGGTGCTCCTCGTCGATGATCAAAAGCCCCATCTTCGGCAGCTTCATGGACTCCGAGAGCAGCTTGTGGGTGCCGATGACGATGTCCGCCTGGCCCTCCTCGATGCGCTTGAGGGAGGCCGACTGCCCCTTGCCGGCGGTGAAGCGCGACACCAGCTCGATATTGACCGCGGTATCGGCGAAGCGGTCGCGGAAGTTCTCGAAGTGCTGGCGGGCGAGCAGGGTGGTGGGCACCAGTACCACCACCTGGCGGCCGGAGTGGACCGCCAGGAAGGCGGCGCGCATGGCCACTTCGGTCTTGCCGAAGCCGACGTCGCCGCACACCACGCGGTCCATGGGGCGCGGGGCGGTCATGTCTTCGATCACCGCGGCGATGGCGGCGCGCTGGTCCGGGGTCTCCTCGAAGGGGAAGGCGGCGGCGAAGCGGGCGTACTCGGTGTCGGGGGCGGCGCAGGCGAAGCCCTCCCGGGCCTCCCGGCGGGCGTAGATGTCGAGCAGCTCGGCGGCGGTGTCGCGGATCTTCTCGGCGGCCTTCTTCCTGGCCTTCTCCCACTGGTCGGAGCCGAGACGATGCAGGGGGGCCAACTCGTCGTCGGCGCCGGCATAGCGCGATATCAGGTGCAGGCTCCCCACCGGCACGTAGAGCCGCGCCCCCTCGGCGTACTCCAGGGTCACGAACTCCGCGGCCTGGCCGCCGGCTTCCAGGGTCTCGAGCCCCTTGTAGCGTCCCACGCCGTGGGACTGGTGCACCACCGGCGCGCCGGGGCGCAGCTCCGAGAGGTGGCGAATGGCCAGCTCGTCGGCGTCGGTGGCCTTCTCGCGGCGCCGGCTCTGGCGGACCACCTCGCCATAGAGCTCGGATTCGCTGATCACCGCGAGATCGGGCTCAGTGAGCCACAGGCCCGCCTCGAGCTGGCCCTCGGTGATCGCCATGGCCGCCTCGCCGGCGAGGAAGTCGGCAAAGTCGTCGACGTGGGGCAGGGCGAGGTGCAGCGGTGCCAGGGCCTCCTCCAGCGCCTCACGCCGCCCGCGGGACTCCGCCACGAAGAGCACGCGGCTGCTGGCGTGCTGGGCCAGGAAGCTCGACAGCGCCGCCAGGGGCTCCCGGGCCCGGGCGTTGATGCCCACTTCGGGCGGGGCCTGGCTGGCCGGGACCAGGGCGTGGCGATGGTCGGCCTCCTCGGTGAGCGCCACCCGAGGGTGGCGCTTGATGGCGCCGAACACCTCGGCCACCGGGACGAAGGCGCGGTGGGGGGGGAGCAGGGGACGAGTGGGGTCGACCCCGAGGTTCTCGAAGCGGCTCTCGATGGCCGCCCAGTGGCGCTCGGCGGCGGCGTGCACACCCGGCAGCAGGGCGACCCGGGTACCCTCGGCCAGGTGCTCGAAGAGCGTCGCGGTCTGTTCGAAGAAGAGCGGCAGGTACTGCTCGAGGCCCGGGGAGGGGATGCCTTTGAGGGCGTCGACGTAGAGCGGACACTGGCGCGGATCGACGTCGAACAGCGTCTCGAACCCCTCGCGGAAGCAGGCGATGGCGGAGCGCGACAGCGAGTATTCGTGGGCCGGCAGCAGGTCGACCCGCTCGGCCTTGTCCTGGCTGCGCTGGGTGTCCGGGTCGAAGCGGCGCAGGGTGTCGATCTCATCATCGAACAGATCGATGCGCAGCGGCGCCTCGGTGCCCATGGGGAAGAGGTCGATGATGGCGCCGCGCAGGGCGTACTCGCCGGGTTCAAAGACGGTCTCCACCGCCCGGTAGCCGGCCCGGGAGAGCGCTTCCCGGAAGCGCTCGCGGTCGAGTCGCTGGCCCACCTCCAGGGTGAGCACCCGCCCGGCAATGTACTCAACCGGCGGCAGCCGCTGCATCAGCGTATTGATCGGCACCAGCACGATGCCGTGCTCGCCGTCCTGCAGCCGACGCAGGGTGCGCAGCCGCGCCGAGACGATGTCCTGGTGGGGCGAGAAGCTGTCGTAGGGCAGCGTCTCCCAGTCGGGGAAGGGGAGCACCGGCCGGCGGCCGTAGAAGGCCAGCTCGCTCTCCAGGCGCAGGGCCTGGGCGGTGTCGGCGGTGATCACCAGCAGGGGGGCGTCCTGGGCCAGGCGGGTCAGGGCCAGGGCGCTGGCGCTGCCCTGGGGAGCCTGCCAGTAGAGGGTGTCGCGCATACCTTCAGGGCGCGGCGGGTCCAGCGGCGAGAAGTTCGGCATGGTCACGTCGGTCGGCTTATGGACGGGCTTGGAAAGGACGCATGATAGCAGATCGCGCCGGGGCTCCGGCCTGTAGTCAAAAGCAGGTTTCTGTAATGCCGCTACAGCGGCTGCGACCATCCTTCGATTGACCCCGGGGGCTGGCTCCGGATAATGGCCGCGAACTTCCAACCCCCACCAGTGAGGCCGCACGTGAGTCAGCAACCCTCCGATACCGTCTTCCAGGAATGGCACGACAACCAGGCGCTTGCCGAGCAGATGATCCCGATGATCGGTAGGCTCTACCGTCATAACAACGTGGTCACCACCCTCTACGGGCGCTCGCTCTTCAATCGCAGCGTGATCCGCATCCTGAAGGACCACCGCTACGTGCGGAAGGTCGAGGGGACCGAGCTCTCCGTCCAGGACACCTATCCGCTGGTCGAGGCCATGGGCGAGCTCAACCTGGGGCCGGCTCACGTCGACGTGGGCAAGCTGGGGGTGGCCTTCAAGAAGCAGGGCGGCGGTGACGCCGTGGCCTTCCTGCGCAAGGAGCTGGCCGAGATCGTCGACCAGCAGGACGCCGCCGGCAATAACGGCGAGCCCAAGGACGTGGTGCTCTACGGCTTCGGCCGCATCGGCCGCCTGCTGGCCCGGGTGCTGGTGGAGAAGGCCGGCGGCGGCAACCTGCTGCGCCTGCGCGCCATCGTCGTGCGCGGCCGCGGCGATATCGCCAAGGACCTGGAGAAGCGCGCGAGCCTGCTGCGTCGCGACTCCGTCCACGGCCCCTTCAACGGCACCATCAGCGTCGACGCCGAGGCGCGCACCATCACCGCCAACGGCAACGTCATCCAGGTGATCTACGCCGACTCGCCGGCCGAGATTGACTACACCGCCTACGGCATCGACAACGCCGTGGTGGTGGACAACACCGGCATCTGGCGCGACGAGGCCGGCCTCGGCCAGCACCTGGCCTGCAAGGGCGCCTCCAAGGCGCTGCTCACCGCGCCGGGCAAGGGCGATATCAAGAACATCGTCTACGGCATCAACCACGATGACCTGACCGGCGACGATCGCATCATCTCCGCGGCCTCCTGCACCACCAACGCCATCGTGCCGGTGCTCAAGGTGCTCAACGACGAGTTCGGCGTCGAGCATGGCCACGTCGAGACGGTGCACGCCTACACCAACGACCAGAACCTGATCGACAACTACCACAAGGGTGACCGCCGCGGCCGCAGCGCACCGCTCAACATGGTGCTGACCGAGACCGGCGCCGCCAAGGCGGTGGCCAAGGCTCTGCCGGAGCTGGCCGGCAAGCTGACCGGCAACGCCATCCGCGTGCCGACCCCGAACGTCTCCATGGCGATCCTAAACCTGCGCCTGGAGAAGGAGACCGACGCCGAGGCGCTGAACGACTTCCTGCGTCGCATGTCCCTGGACTCCCCGTTCCAGAAGCAGATCGACTACGTCGACTCCCCGGAGGTGGTCTCCACCGACTTCGTCGGCAACCGCCACGCCGGCATCGTCGATGCCAAGGCGACCATCGCCAACGGCAAGAATGCCGTGCTCTACGTCTGGTACGACAACGAGTTCGGCTACAGCTGCCAGGTGGTGCGCATCCTGCAGCAGATGTCCAACGTGCATTTCCTCAAGCTGCCGCGCGCCGGCGCCTGAGGCGAGTCCACCGTCCGACCGAACCCCCCGCCGGAGACGCTCCGGCGGGGGGTTCTGCGTCTGGTGGGGGTGGCGGCCTGCCAGGCTGCGACATTTTTCCCCTTGCCTCAGGTCACACCTTGCGACCTTCGCTCAGGTGGTCATCGCCCGGCCTTGTCTTTATAATACCGGGGATTTTTCGGGGTGGTCCGAGCCTGGCTCGGGCCCGACTGGTAACGTACTGACACGACAAGAATTCGAATCCATTCGAACCCCTTTCCTTCGTATATCCGATCCATCAACTGGGCGAGACTATGATCGAAGTCAAGAAAGGCCTGGATCTCCCCATCGCGGGGGCGCCCGAGCAGCGCATCGAGGATGCGCGCCCGGTACGTCACGTGGCGGTCCTGGGCACCGACTACGTCGGCATGAAGCCGACCATGGAGGTCCGGGAGGGAGACAGGGTAAAGCTAGGCCAACTGCTCTTTACCGACAAGAAGATCGACGGTGTGCGCTTCACCGCGCCGGCAGGCGGCGAGGTGATCGCCATCAACCGGGGCGAGAAGCGTCGCCTGCTCTCGGTGGTGATCAAGGTCGACGAGACCGAGGCAGCCGTCGAGTTCAAGGCCCACGGGCGTGATGGCCTGGAAGGCCTGGAGCGCCAGGCGGTGGTCGACCAGCTGGTCGAGTCCGGCCTGTGGACCGCGCTGCGCACCCGTCCCTACTCGCGCACCCCCGCCATCGACAGCAAGCCGTCCGACATCTTCGTCACCGCCGTCGATACCCACCCGCTGTGCCCCGACCCCGCCGAGATCATCAACGAGCAGCCCCAGGCGTTCGAGGATGGCCTCAAGGTGCTGGCACGCCTGACCGCCGGCAAGGTCTACCTGTGCACGGCGCCGGGCGCCCGGATTCCCGGCGGCGACGTCAAGGGCGTCCAGGTCGAGCAGTTCGGTGGCCCGCACCCGGCCGGTCTCGTCGGCACCCATATCCACTACCTCTCGCCCGTGGGCCTGCACAAGCGCGTGTGGCACATCGGCTACCAGGACGTGATCGCGTTCGGCAAGCTGTTCGCCGAGGGCAAGCTGGATGTCAGCCGCGTCGTCGGCGTGGGCGGCCCGCGAGCCGAGAAGCCGCGCCTGCTGCGCACCCGCATCGGG
Source organism: Halomonas alkalicola (assembly GCF_030704205.1). Lineage (NCBI taxonomy): Bacteria > Pseudomonadati > Pseudomonadota > Gammaproteobacteria > Oceanospirillales > Halomonadaceae > Halomonas > Halomonas alkalicola. The sequence goes on from NZ_CP131913.1 coordinate 3,537,342, forward strand.
GCCAGCACCGAGGAACTGCTGGCCGGCGAGGTGGTCGACCCGGAAGGTACCCGCGTGCTCTCCGGTTCGGTCTTCTCGGGCTTCGCCTGCGAGGGCAGCCTGCGCTACCTGGGCCGCTTCCACAACCAGTTCAGCCTGCTCGAGGAAGGCAACAAGCGCCTCTTCATGGGCTGGTTGTCGCCGGGTGCCAACCGCCACTCGGTGCTGGGCATCTACCTGTCCAAGTTCACCGGCCTCAAGGACTACGCGCCGACCACCTCCACCAATGGCTCCGAGCGTGCCATGGTGCCGGTGGGCGCCTACGAGGCCGTGATGCCGCTGGATATCCTGCCCACGCAGCTGCTGCGCTCGCTGATCGTCGGCGACATCGAGACTGCCATGCAGCTCGGGTGTCTGGAGCTGGATGAAGAGGACCTGGCCCTGTGCACCTACGCGTGCCCGGGCAAGTACGAATACGGTCCCATCCTGCGTGACAACCTCACCCTGATCGAGAAAGAGGCCTGATCATGCCGATTCGACAGACACTCGACAATCTCGAGCCGCACTTCCACAAGGGTGGAAAGTACGAGAAGTTCTACCCCCTCTACGAGGCGGTGGACACCATCTTCTACGCCCCCCCCAGCGTGGCCAAGACCACCGCTCACGTGCGTGACGGCGTCGACCTCAAGCGCATCATGATCACCGTCTGGCTCTGCACCTTCCCGGCGATGTTCTTCGGCATGTGGGCCGCTGGCTGGCAGGCCAACACCGCCATCGCCGACGGCTACGCCTCCATGGCGGGCTGGCGCGAGGCGATCATGATGACCCTGGCCTCCGGCCACGATCCGGGCAGCCTGTGGGCCAACTTCGTGCTCGGCGCCACCTACTTCCTGCCGATCTATCTGGTGACCTTCGTGGTCGGCGGCTTCTGGGAAGTGCTGTTCGCGGTCAAGCGCGGCCACGAGGTCAACGAGGGCTTCTTCGTCACCTCCGTGCTCTATGCCCTGATCCTCCCGGCCACCATCCCGCTGTGGCAGGTGGCGCTCGGCATCACCTTCGGCGTGGTGATCGGCAAGGAGATCTTCGGCGGTACCGGCAAGAACTTCCTCAACCCGGCGCTGACCGGTCGTGCCTTCCTCTACTTCGCGTATCCGGCGCAGATCTCCGGCGACGCGGTGTGGGTGGCGGCCGACGGCTACACCGGCGCGACCGCACTCTCCATCGCCTTCCAGGACGGCATGGCCGCCCTGACCAGCACCTACAGCTGGTGGGACGCCTTCATCGGCTTCATCCCGGGCTCCGTGGGCGAGGTATCGACCCTGGCGATACTGATCGGGGCGGCGATCCTGCTGTGGACGCGAATCGCCTCGTGGCGAATCATGCTCGGGGTCTTCCTCGGCATGGTGGCGACCAGCGCGCTGTTCAACCTGATCGGCTCTGACTCCAACCCGATGTTCGCGATGCCCTGGTACTGGCACCTGGTGGTCGGCGGCTTCGCCTTCGGCATGGTGTTCATGGCCACCGACCCGGTGTCCGCCGCCATGACCAACCAGGGCCGCCTGCTGTTCGGCGTGCTGATCGGCATCATGACCGTGCTGATCCGCGTGGTGAACCCGGCCTTCCCGGAAGGCATCATGCTGGCGATCCTGTTCGCCAACCTGTTCGCACCGCTCATTGATCACTTCTTTGTTCAGGCCAACATCAAGCGCCGCAAGCTGCGCACCGGTGAACCGGCCGAGGAGACTGCCTGATGGCACAGAGCAACAACTCCATCAAGAAGATCCTGACGGTGGCGTTCGCACTTTGCATCGTGTGTTCGGTCATCGTCTCCACCGCCGCGGTGGCGCTGCGTCCCATGCAGCAGCTCAACCAGGAGCTGGACCGCAAGACCAATATCCTGCGCGTCGCCAACCTCTACGAGCGCGGCATGGACGTGGAGGCGGCCTTCCGCGAGATCACCCCGCGCGTGGTGAACCTGCAGACCGGCGAGTACTCCGACCAGCATGACCCGGAGACCTTCGATGGCTTCGAGACTCGCCGCGATCCGGCCGCCTCGCGCACCCTCTCCGGTGCCCAGGATCCGGCCGGCCTGTCCCGCGTCGAGAACTACGCCACCGTCTATCTCGTCGGCAACCCCGACGACCCCGAGCAGATCATCCTGCCCATCCGTGGCCAGGGCCTGTGGGGTCTGATGCGCGGCTTCCTCTCGGTGGAAGGTGACGGCAACACCATCGTCGGCATCACCTACTTCGAGCACAGCGAGACCCCCGGTCTCGGCGCCGAGGTCAACAACCCGCGCTGGCAGGCCCAGTGGGAAGGCAAGCAGGTCTTCGACAGCGAAGGCGACCTGACCCCTGCCATCCGCGTGGCCAAGGGCAGCGGCAGCGGTGACCACGAGGTCGACGGCCTCTCCGGTGCCACCCTGACCGCCAATGGCGTCAACAACATGCTGCAGTTCTGGCTGAGTCCGGAAGGCTTCGGCGAGTACCTCGCCAAGTTCCGCAGCGGCGTCGATCAGGAAGACGCCCAGGACGCCGACGTCGAACTCGAAGCGGAAGGAGCCTGATCATGGCGGATGCATCAACCAAGAGCGTCCTGACGGCGCCGGTCTTCAAGAACAACCCCATCGCGCTGCAGGTGCTCGGCATCTGCTCCGCGCTGGCGGTAACGACCAGCATGAGCGTGTCGCTGGTCATGACCCTTGCAGTGATCTTCGTGACGGCCTTCTCGAACCTGTTCGTGTCGCTGATCCGTCACCATATCCCCTCGTCCATCCGCATCATCGTGCAGATGACTATCATCGCCTCGCTGGTGATCGTGGTGGATCAGGTCCTCAAGGCGTACGCCTACGAGATGTCCAAGCAGCTCTCGGTGTTCGTCGGCCTGATCATCACCAACTGCATCGTGATGGGGCGGGCCGAAGGCTTTGCCATGCAGAACGGCCCCAAGATGTCCTTCATCGACGGCATCGGCAACGGCCTGGGCTACGGCTTCATCCTGATGACCGTGGGCTTCTTCCGTGAGCTGTTCGGCGCCGGCAGCGTCTTCGGCTTCACCGTGCTCGAGACCGTGCAGAACGGTGGCTGGTACGTGCCCAACGGCCTGCTGCTGCTGCCGCCGTCCGCGTTCTTCATCATCGGTCTGATCATCTGGGTGCTGCGTGCCGTGAACCCGGAGCAGATCGAGGAGAACGAGTTCAAGATGAAGCACAACACCGAACCGAAGGAGGCGGTGTAACATGGAACACTATCTGAGCCTGTTCGTTGCCTCGGTCTTCGTCGAGAACCTGGCACTCGCATTCTTCCTGGGCATGTGTACCTTCCTGGCGGTGTCCAAGAAGGTCTCCGCGGCCTTCGGCCTCGGTATCGCCGTGATCGTGGTGCTGACCATCGCCGTGCCGGTCAACAACCTGGTCTTCAACCTGCTGCTGGCGGAAGGGGCCCTGGCCTGGACCGGCATCAGCGGCGCCGAGAACATCGATCTCTCCTTCCTGGGCCTGCTCAGCTACATCGGCGTCATCGCCGCGCTGGTGCAGATCCTCGAGATGTTCCTCGACAAGTACGTGCCCGCGCTCTACAGCGCGCTGGGCGTGTTCCTGCCGCTGATCACCGTGAACTGCGCCATCCTCGGTGGCGTGCTGTTCATGGTCGAGCGTAACTACAACTTCGGCGAGTCCGTGGTCTATGGCCTCGGCTCCGGCGTTGGCTGGGCGCTGGCCATCACCGCCCTGGCCGGTATCCGCGAGAAGCTGAAGTACAGCGACGTTCCCGGCTCCCTGCAGGGCCTGGGCATCACCTTCATCACCGTGGGTCTGATGTCGCTGGGCTTCATGTCCTTCTCCGGCATCCAGCTCTGAGGCAGGTCGTGCTCTCCCGGCGGCCGGCTGTGCCGCCGGGGTCCAGACAACGTGAAGCAATAGGAAACCGACATGGTTGATACATCCGTCATCTTGCTCGGCGTGGTCATGTTCACCCTGATCGTCATCGGTCTGACGCTGGTGATCCTGGCCGCCCGCAGCAAGCTCGTCAGCACCGGGGACGTGACCATCGAGGTCAACGGCGACCCCGAGCACACCCTGACCACCCAGGCCGGCGGCAAGCTGCTCAACACCCTGGCCGCCAACGGCATCTTCCTCTCTTCCGCCTGCGGTGGCGGCGGCTCCTGCGCCCAGTGCAAGTGCCGCGTGGAAGAGGGCGGTGGGGCGATCCTGCCCACCGAGGAGTCCCACTTCACCATGCGTGAGAAGAAGGAGGGCTGGCGCCTCTCCTGTCAGGTGCCGGTGAAGCAGGACATGAAGGTCGAGGTGCCCGAGGAGGTCTTCGGCGTCAAGAAGTGGGAGTGCGAGGTCATCGCCAACCCCAACGTCGCCACCTTCATCAAGGAACTCAACCTCAAGCTGCCCGAGGGCGAGAACGTCGACTTCCGCGCCGGCGGCTATGTGCAGCTGGTGGCACCCCCCTACGATATCTCCTTCAAGGACTTCGATATCGAGGAGGAGTACCGGGGCGACTGGGAGAAGTTCGATCTCTACAAGATCTCCCACAAGAACAACGAGGAAGTCATCCGCGCCTACTCCATGGCGAACTACCCGGAAGAGGTCGGCATCCTCAAGTTCAACATCCGTATCGCCACGCCGCCGCCCAATACCAACCATCCGCCGGGCCTGATGTCCACCTACGTCTTCAGCCTGAAGCCGGGTGACAAGGTCACCGTGATGGGTCCCTTCGGCGAGTTCTTCGCCAAGGAAACCGATGCCGAGATGGTCTTCGTCGGCGGCGGTGCGGGCATGGCGCCGATGCGCAGCCATATCTTCGACCAGCTCAAGCGCCTCAAGTCCAAGCGCAAGATCTCGTTCTGGTACGGCGCGCGCTCCTGGCGCGAGACCTTCTACAACGACGAGTACGACCAGCTGGCCGAGGAGTTCCCGAACTTCACCTGGCACCTGGCGCTCTCCGACCCGATGCCCGAGGACAACTGGGATGGCCCCACCGGCTTCATCCACAACGTCCTCTACGAGAACTACCTCAAGGACCATCCGGCCCCCGAGGACTGCGAGTTCTACATGTGCGGACCGCCCATGATGAACGCCTCCGTCATCAAGATGCTGTTGGATCTGGGCGTCGAGCCCGAGAACATCCTGCTGGACGACTTCGGCGGATGATCTCCCTCGCCGCGAGGCGATACCCGGGGCTGGCCATGCGGCCAGCCCTCTTTCTATTCGCCCTGCTGATGCCGCTGGTCCTGCTGGTGGGCTGTCGTCAGCAGGGGGAATGGTTCCTGCTCGAGGGGGTGGCCCTCGGCACCGGCTATCACATCACGCTGAATGGCGACCTGGGCGAGGGCGAGTCCGCCCTGGTCGAGGCCGCCATCCAGGGTGAACTGGTCAGCCTCGACAGTGAGTTGGCGTTTCTTCGCAGGCTTGTGACACCATCACTATTGCCGCTGCCCGGTGCGCAGGTGCCTGACGCCGCGAGCGAGGCGCTGCGCGAGCACCTTCAGGTCCTGGCCGTGGATCGCCTGTTCCGCGTGCTCGACGAGTTTGGCATTGCCAATGCCATGGTGGAGCTTGGCGGCGTGCAGCGGCCCGCGCATGCATGGCCGGACGCCACCCCTGGCGTGTGCGCCTGCCGCGCAGCGGGGCCGGCGAGGCGGAGCTCCCCGCCCTGCGCCTGCAGGATGCCGCCCTGGTGCACCGCGCCGTACCGGAGCCCTCCGCCATCGAGGCCTCGGCCGCGGGTCGCGTGCTCGCGGTCAGCGCGGTGGCGCCCAGCGCCGAGGCCGCCGACCGCCTGGCGCGGGAGCTGCTCGCCGCTGCCCCGGATGACACCCTGGAACACCCGGCACGCCTTGTGGTCCTCACCCCACAGGGAATCGAAATCCATACCGGATCTGCCCTCGAGCCGCTGCTCGACCGCTGAGCCCGGGCGTTGAGAAAGGAGAATGTCATGACCATCTGGATTATTGCCTTTGCCTTCATGCTGCTGATCATGGCCGCCATGGCCGTGGGGGTGATCCTCGGCCGCAAGCCTATCGCCGGCTCCTGCGGCGGCCTCAACCAGCTCGGCCTCAAGGAGGGCTGCGAGGTGTGCGGCGGCAAGGACGAGGTGTGCGAGGAGGAGAACCGCAAGCGCGGCAGCGTCCGCCGCCGCAGCGACGAGAGCCGTGGCGCCGACCTGGGCTACGACGCGACCCGGCGCTGAAGAAACCAGCCATGGGGGATAGCCGCAAAGCTCTGGGGCCACTGGTGGGAGCTGGGCTTTGCCCGGCGAATGGAGACCGAAGGACTCCTTGGCGGTATTCGCCAATGCCAGCGACTCTGGCGGGGCGCCTGCGGCGCCATTCGCTCGGCACAGCCGACCTTATTACAAGGCTCGGCTGCGCTCGGCGCTCGTAACGGATGTTGAAAAAGGAGATCGAACGGCCAATGGCAGTCCATAACTACGACGTGGTGGTGATCGGTACCGGCCCGGCGGGGGAGAGCGCCGCCATCAACGCCGCCAAGCACGGCAAGCGCGTGGCGGTGGTCGAGAAGCAGCCGCTGGTGGGGGGCAACTGCACCCACTGGGGCACGATTCCCTCCAAGGCGCTGCGCCACCAGGTCAAGCAGATCATGCAGTTCAACACCAACCGCATGTTCCGCGATATCGGCGAGCCGCGCTGGTTCTCCTTCCCCAGGGTCATGGAGCGCTCCCGGGCCACCATCGACCAGCAGGTGGCGATGCGCACCAACTTCTACTCCCGCAACCGCATCGACCTGTTCAGCGGCGTGGCCCGCTTCAAGGACGAGCACACCCTGCTGGTGCGCGACAACCACGAGGGCATGGACGAGCTGGTGGCCGAGAAGGTGGTCATCGCCACCGGCTCACGTCCCTATCGCCCGGCGGACATCAATTTCCGCCACCCGCGGATCTACTGCTCCGACACCATCCTGAGCCTGTCGCACACGCCGCGTACCCTGATCATCTTCGGCGCCGGGGTCATCGGCTGCGAGTACGCCTCGATCTTCTCCGGTCTCGGCGTCAAGGTGGACCTGATCAACAACCGTGACAGCCTGCTCTCCTTCCTGGATGACGAGATCAGTGACGCGCTCTCCTACCACCTGCGCAAGCACGGGGTGCTGATTCGCCACAACGAGGAGTATGACCGCGTCGAGGGCGACGAGTCCGGCGTGACGGTGCATCTGAAGTCCGGCAAGCGGCTGCGCGCCGATGCCTTCCTGTGGGCCAACGGGCGCACCGGCAACACCGACCAGCTGGGCCTCGAGAACATCGGCCTGGAGGCCAACTCCCGCGGCCAGCTGATGGTCGACGAGCACTACCGCACGGCCATTCCCCACATCCATGCCGCCGGTGACGTGATCGGCTGGCCGAGCCTGGCGAGCGCCGCCTACGACCAGGGCCTCAACGCCTCCAGCGAGCTCCTCGGCGACGACTTCCGCTACGTCACCGAGGTGCCCACCGGCATCTACACCATTCCCGAGATCAGCTCGTTCGGACGCAACGAGCGCGAGCTCACCGAAGCGAAGGTGCCCTACGAGGTCGCCCAGGCCTTCTTCAAGGACACCGCCCGCGCCCAGATCACCGGCGATACCGTGGGCATGCTCAAGATCCTGTTCGACCAGGACACCCTGGAGATCTACGGCATTCACTGCTTCGGCGACCAGGCCTCGGAGATCGTCCATATCGGCCAGGCGATCATGCAGCAGAAGGGCGAGGCCAACAGCCTCAAGTACTTCGTCAACACCACCTTCAACTACCCCACCATGGCCGAGGCCTACCGGGTGGCGGCCATGAACGGGATGAACCGGGTCTTCTAGGCAGGCCCGATGCGCTGATCAACGCCCCCCGCGGCGGTGAGCCAACCGCGGGGGCGCAGTGTTTCCGTGTGCGTCGGTCAGAGGTCCTTGTGCTCCTGGGCGTAGCAGGGAGGCGAGGCGGGCTCGCGGTCGGCGGCATCCTCGTCGCGCAGCGCCTTGAGCAGCGCCTCGCGCAGCTCCGGCAGATGCGATGCCTCGATATTGCGTGCCGCGGTGAGCAGGGTGAGGCGCCCACGCCGGGCGTGGCGCATCAGGGGTACCAGATGCTCCGGGTGATCGCGCAGTTCGCCGCGATAGCGGGCCGCGAACACGAAGTGGCTGATCTCCTGCTGATGGTACTGGCGACGCAGGGTGGGGCTGGGCGAGGCGTCCCGGTACCAGTCGGTCAACGCCAGCGCCTCGCGGGGCTGGCCCCTCGGCCACAGCCGGTCCACCAGCACCCGGGCCCCGTCCTCAGGCTGGGCGGGCTGGTAGAGGCGCTTGAGCACGATGTCATGGGCCACGGTTATCTCTCCTCCAGACTCGCCAGGGCCTCGCGGGCATGGGGCTGCCAGTGGCCGGGCAGGGCGGCGGCCTGCTCCAGGGCCTCCCGCGCCCCGGCGGTATCGCCTCGGCCGCGCCGGGCGAGGCCGAGGTTGAGCCAGGCCACGGCGAGCCCCGGCTCGGCCGCCACCGCCTGCGCGAAGGCGTCGATGGCACCCGAGGCGTCCCCGGTGGTGTGGCGGGCGTTGCCCAGGCCGAAGTGCACCAGGCCACTGTCCGCGAAGCGCTCGGCCAGCGCCTCCCAGGCCGGCAGGGCGGTCTCGGCGCCCTGAACCCCTTCGAAGGCGCTGATCGCCTCCATGGCGCGATGGGGCCTCACCCCGGCCGGCAGCGCGCCGGGCGGCAGCGCCACGAAGGCCCAGCGTTCGCTGCGGGCCCAGGTGGCGTCGAAGCGGCGGAAGGATTCGACGCGGCGGGGCTCCTCCCCGCTGTGGAGGATCAGCTCGTCGCGCTCGAGATCGAAGCCGATGGCCACCGCATAGTGCCACATGGGCCAGGCGGGCAGCGCCAGGTTCTGCATCACCACCACAGGATGGCCGTCGGCGAGCTCCAGCAGCAGCGCATCCAGGTGGCCCTCGATCACGAAGGGAATCTGGCCGTGGCGACGCACCGTGGCCAGCATCTCCGGCTGCACGCTGCCCTCGCGGCCGGGCAGGAAGACCTGGGGAATCAGGGTGTCCACCTCGACGTCGACGCCGGCATCGTTGAGCACCATGGCCAGGGATGCCGGGCCGCACTGGTAGTCGCGCTGGGCGTGGAAGGGCACCTCCTCGAGCAGCAGCTGGCGGGGCAGGGCCTGTTCGGTGCTGTCGGCAAGCCGCGGGGTGGTGGCGCAGCCGGTCAGCAGCAGCAGGCAGAGCACCAACGCAAGAACGCCCGCATGGCGGGCGTTCCTGGCTGTTGCTGCCGCCGGCTGCCGGATAAGGCAGTCGATCATGGCAGCCCCCTCAGCGGGTGAAGGGGAAGACGTTGGTCAGGCCGAGGATATCGGTGACCAGCAGGATCACGAACACCGCAAAGAGGGCGCCGACCACGCTGGCACCGGCGGGCAGCTGCTCCAGCTGCTCGGCCATCTGGGCGGCCTCGGTGTCGGAGAGCGCCGCCACGCGGGCCTCGACCTCGGCCAGATCGACGCCCTGGGCGACCAGCTGGTCGCGCACGTCGTCACGGGCGAGGATCTCGTGGATCCGCTCCCGATCGGTCTGGCCATGTTCGGCGTTGAGTGCCGCCTGGGTGGTGATCAGGTCGCCGCCGGCGGGCGCCGGGGCGGCAGCCACGGGCAGGCTGCCCAGCAGCAGGGCGGTGATCAGCAGCGGGCTCAGGTAACGGCAGATCTTCTTCATCATGTCGGTGTTCCTTCTTCTTCGAGTGGGCTTCCGGCTCCTTGATGATCCACGCGTCGCTTCCTGGCGAACAAGTGTGGCGTCACGATGATACCCGCACAGTATAGGATGAAATGGTGTGAAATTTCATGCCCTTGCCGATCAACGCTCGGGGCGATCAGGCGATCAGGCGATCCGGTAGGAGGAGGGCAGTTCGGCCAGCAGGCCGCGGCCGCCGGCCAGGGTCAGCGCCAGGTCGTGCAGGCCGTCCTGCACCGGCAGGGGGGAGGCGCCCTTGATGGCCAGGTCGAGCCGCTGGGCGAAGAGCAACAGCTTGTGAAGCCGCTTCAACGGCAGCCGCGAGATGGCCTGTTGGTAGGCGGGGCGGCGCTTCTCGAAGATCGAGGGCTTCTGGGCCTTGCAGGCGTGCTCGAAGCTCTGCCCCTGATCCAGATGCTGGTGCAGCGAGAGCAGGGTGCGCAGCTCCCGGGTCAGGGCCCAGAGCACGATGGGGGGCTCCACCCCCTCGGCGCGCAGACCGGCCATGATTCGCGAGACCCTCGCCCGCTCCCCCTTGAGGCAGGCGTCCATCAGGGTGAAGACGTCGAAGCGGCTGCTGTCCTCCACGCCACCGGCGACGTCTCTAGGCGAGACGCGGCTGTTCGGCGGCAGCATCAGGGCGAGCTTCTGCAGCTCCTGGTCGGCGGCCAGCAGGTTGCCCTCGGTGCGCTCGCCGAGCAGGCGGGCGGCGTCCAGGTCGAGGTTGAGGCCGTATCGGGTGGCGCGGTCGCGCAGCCAGAAGCCCAGCCGCGAGAGGTCCACCGGCCAGACGGGCACGAAGAGCCCGGCCTTGTCGAGCGCCTGGAACCAGGCGCTCTTCTGCTGGCGGAAGTCGAGCTTGCCCATGGCCAGCAGCAGCACGTTGTCGCTACCCTTCAGCTCCTCGGCGTAGGCCTTCAGCGCCTTGGCCCCCTCCTGGCCCAGGTTGTTGCCGGCCAGGCGCAGCTCGATCAGCTTGGCGCTGGCGAACAGCGACAGGCTGGCCGAGGCCTCGTGCAGGCGCCCCCAGGCGAAGTTGCCCTCCACGTGGAGAATCTCGCGCTCCTCGATGCCGCGGGCGCGGGCCGCGGCGCGCACGGCGTCGCAGGCCTCCATGTGCTGAAGCGGCTCCTCGCCGGCGACGATCACCACCGGCGGCAGCTTCTTCGTCAGCGCATCGGCCAGCTTGTCGGGGAAGACTTTCACAGCGCACGCAGGCGGTCGAGTAGCTGGCGCACGGCGGCCTCGCGCAGCTCCTGCCGGGCCTCCTCGCGCAGGTCGTCCTGAATCAGCAGGTTGGCGTCGCTCACCGTGTAGCGGGTGGTGACCTCGAGGCGCTGCTGGTCGAGCAGGTAGGCGCCGTCGCTTGCGCGTTGCACCGAGAAGGGGGCAGTGAGGGTCATCTCCTCCTCCCGCGGCCCCGAGTCGAGGACGCTGAGGCCGCGGCGCTGGAACTCGGGCTGGCCGAGGGTGAGCACCCGGTCGGCGCCGTCATCCACGCGGGTGCCGGCGGCCTCGAGCCGCTCCCGGACGAGCCGCGAGAGCTCACTGTCGGGGCCGGCCAGGGCCAGGGCATCGATCACCGCGGCGGGCTCGTCGAAGCCGCGCAGCCTGAAGCCGCAGCCGCCGAGCGCGAGGCCGACGCCGCCGGCCAGGCCCAGGGTGAGAAAGGTGCGTCGCTGCATGGATCACTCCCTCTGGCGTGGCGTTCAGCCCACCACGATATTGACCAGCTTGCCGGGCACCACGATCACCTTGCGTACCGTCTTGCCCTCGGTGTGGCGCTGGACGTTCTCGGCGGCGAAGGCCTCGGCCTCCACGGCCGCCTTGTCGGCGCTGGCGGGTACCTCGATGCGCGCGCGCAGCTTGCCGTTGACCTGCACCACGAGCTCAATGGTGTCGCGGGCGAGTGCCGACTCGTCCACCCCGGGCCAGGTGGCGTCGATGGCAGGCTCCTGGTGGCCCAGCTCGGCCCACAGGGCGTGGCAGGCGTGGGGCACGATGGGGGCGAGCAGCAGCACGCAGGCTTCCACCGCCTCGCGGGCCACGGCCAGGTCCTGGTCGCCGGCCGCGTTGTCGCCCTGGTGGAAGCGGCCGATGGCGTTGGTCAGCTCCATCACCGCGGCGATGGCGGTGTTGAAGGTGGTGCGACGGCCGATGTCATCGCTGGCCTTGGCGATGGTCTCGTGGGTCTTGCGGCGCAGCTCGCGCTGGGCCTCGGTGAGGACCTCGGGGTCCAGCTCGCCCGGGGTGCCGGCGGCGAGGTGCTCGCTGACCAGGCGCCACAGGCGCTTGAGGAAGCGGCTCGCCCCCTCGACGCCGGAGTCGGACCACTCCAGGGACTGCTCCGGCGGGGCGGCGAACATCATGAAGAGGCGCACGGTGTCGGCGCCGAAGCGGTCGATCATCGACTGGGGGTCGACGCCGTTGTTCTTCGACTTGGACATCTTCTCGATGCCGCCCATCACCACCGGCTGGCCATCCGCGATCAGCACGGCGCTGACCGGGCGTCCCTTGTCGTCACGCTTGACCTCGACGTCGGCGGGGTTGAACCACTGCTTGCCGCCGTTCTCGGTCTCCCGGTAGTAGGTCTCGGCGATCACCATGCCCTGGGTGAGCAGGCGCTGGAAGGGCTCGTCGACGCTGACCAGCCCCAGGTCGCGCATCAGCTTGGTGAAGAAGCGCGCGTAGAGCAGGTGCAGGATGGCGTGCTCGATGCCGCCGATGTAGAGATCCACCGGCAGCCAATAGTCGGCGCGCTCGTCGAGCATCACCTCCTGGTTGTCGGCGCAGCAGAAGCGCGCGAAGTACCAGGAGGATTCCATGAAGGTGTCGAAGGTGTCGGTCTCGCGCACCCAGCCGTCGCCCAGGTCGCTGAACGCCGGCATGCGCTTGAGCGGCGAGCCGGAGGCATCGACGGTCACCTCCAGCGGCAGTGCCACCGGCAGCTCCTCGTCGGTCAGCGCCACGGTCTGCCCCTCGGGGCCGTACTTCACCGGGATCGGTGCGCCCCAGTAGCGCTGGCGGGCCACGCCCCAGTCGCGCAGGCGGTAGTTGGTCTTGACCTCGCCGCGGCCGAGCTCGGCCAGCTTCGCCGCGATGGCGTCGAAGGCCGCCTCGAAGTCGAGGCCGTCGAACTCGCCGGAGTGGATCAGGGTGCCGTACTCCACGTAGGCGCCCTCGGAGAGGTCCGGGGCGTCGCCGCTGGCGTCGGCGATCACCGGCTCGATGGGCAGGCCATAGGCGTGGGCGAATTCCCAGTCGCGCTGGTCGTGGGCGGGTACCGCCATCACCGCGCCGGTGCCGAACTCCATCAGCACGAAGTTGGCCACGTAGACCGGCACCTCGCGGCCGGTCAGCGGATGCACCGCCACATGGCCGGTGGGCATGCCCTTCTTCTCGCGGGTGGCGAGCTCCGCCTCGGAGGTGCCGCCGCGGGCGCACTCCTCGCAGAAGGAAGCCAGCGCCGGGTTGCCTTCGGCGGCCTGCTTCGCCAGCGGATGGCCGGCGGCCACCGCCACGTAGGTGACCCCCAGCAGGGTGTCGGGGCGGGTGGTATAGACCGAGAGCGGCTCGCAGGCGGCGCCGTCGGCGGCTTTGATATCGGAGCCCTCAGCGGGCTTGATATCAAAGCTGAGTTCCACGCCACGCGACTTGCCGATCCAGTTGCGCTGCATGGTCTTGACCTGCTCGGGCCACTCGATGGTGTCCAGGTCGGCCAGCAGCTCCTCGGCGTAGTCGGTGATGCGCAGGAACCACAGCGGGATCTCCTTGCGCTCCACCAGGGCGCCGGAGCGCCAGCCGCGGCCGTCGATCACCTGCTCGTTGGCCAGCACCGTCTGGTCCACCGGGTCCCAGTTCACCGTGGACATCTTCTTGTAGACCAGCCCCTTCTCCACCAGCTTGGCGAAGAACCACTGCTCCCAGCGGTAGTAGTCGACGTCGCAGGTGGCGAACTCGCGGCTCCAGTCGTAGGCGAAGCCCAGCGCCTGCAGCTGGTTGCGCATGTAGTCGATGTTCTCGTAGGTCCACCTGGCCGGGGGGACCTGGTTCTGAATGGCGGCATTCTCGGCCGGCATGCCGAAGGCGTCCCAGCCCATGGGCTGCAGCACGTTCTTGCCCTGCATGCGCTGGTAGCGGGAGACCACGTCACCGATGGTGTAGTTGCGCACATGCCCCATGTGCAGCTTGCCGCTGGGGTAGGGGAACATCGACAGGCAGTAGAACTTCTCGCGGCTGGCGTCTTCCACCGCCTTGAAGCACTGGTTCTTCTCCCAGAACTGCTGGGCGTCGCGTTCGATCTCTTGGGGCTTGTACTGTGCGTCCATCGCTGTCTTCGGATACCTTGCAAGTCCGCGCGCCGGCCGGTGACGACGCGCGGTCGTGGCTTGTCCGGCGTCATGTCCTGGGGCCAGGAGGGCGACAAGACGTTGAACTGCCGGCGGGAAGTCGTCTAAATGGTAGGCAAGGATACCCCAGCACGGCCCAGCCCGGCTATGCCCGGCCCGGCCGGCTCACCGCAGGAAGGAGCACACCATGAGCGAGCAGCAGAAACATTCCCGGGACCATCGCCTGCGTGAAGGCTATGAGCGCATGCTCGAGCGCCTGCAGGAGGGGGTCCACGAGCTCACCTGGGAGAACCTGCAGAAGGAGCTCGATGAGGCCGTGGAGTTCGAGGCCGAACTCGAGGAGTTCACCAAGGATGAGCTCTCGCTGCTGCGCGCCTGGGTGGAGCGCGACCTCAAGGACATGCGCCGCTACCTGAGCGCCGGCGGCGAGAGCGTCGCCACCTGGCTCGGCATCGACCTCTCCGCCCTGTCGCGCAAGGTCAGCGAGTCGCTGCTCTCCATCCCCGACCGCAGCGTGGTCGATCGCGAACGCCTGGAGGAGGACCTGGAGGCCGCCCAGGCCGACTACTGCGAGGGCGAGATGGCCGTTCCCGGCCGCATGGCCTGCGTGCATTGCGACGCCGAGGTGGACCTGCCCGAGATGACCCTGATCGAGCCCTGCCACCGCTGCGGCCATCGCTACTTCAAGCGGGTATCGAAGTAGTGGCTACAGCCAGGCGTCGAGCAGGAGGATGGCGCCCACCACCAGCGCGGAGAGGGCGGCGGCGTAGCCGAGGTTGTGGCGCATCATCACGCCGCCGCTCACCCCGTAGCGCCCCTGCAGCGAGAGGTTGATGCCGGAGAGCGGGCCGACGCTGGTGCCCACCGCCCAGGAGGCCAGCGCCACGAAGGCGAACAGCGTCTGGCGGCTCCCTTCCAGTTCCAGCATCGAGGCCAGTACCGAGACGCCGATGATGGGGTGAAGCCCCGCCACGGCGCTGGCCACGATGGCCAGGAAGCTGGCCACCGCCTGGGGCGCGCCGAAGTGGGCGAAGAGCGTCCACTGGCTGCCGGTGAGTGCGCCGATGAAGGCCGAGAGCCCCTGGGTCAGGAGGCCCGCACACAGGAAGAGAGCGATCTCCCCGCGCATGGCCGGCAGCCGCTCCAGCGTATGGCTGCGCACCCTGCGCAGGGTCCAGCGCGGGCCCCGGGGCAGGTTGGCCAGCAGCGCCACCGCCGGCAGCAGGAAGGTGATGATGCTGACGATGGAGAGCGCGGGCGTCAGGACGTAGTGGAACAGCAGCACCAGCGTGGCCATGCCCACCGGCATCAGCAGGCTGCGCGGCGAGAGCGAGTAGCCCGCCACCTCGGTGAGGTCGAAGCGCCGCGAGAGGTCGAGCAGCGAGAGAGTGCCCGCCAGCATCCCCAGCGGCAGGCCGAGTGCCAGGATCGTCGTGAAGCGCATCTCCGGCGCCAGGGTCATCACCACCCCCATGGAGGCGAAGAAGGGCGACCAGAGCGCGGCGCTGGAGAGCCCGCGGTTGAGGGCCAGCAGCTGCGGCAGCGTGAGCTCGCCGTGGCGCCGCAGCCGGTCGCCCACCATGAACACCGTCGAGAGGTTCAGCACGGCGCCGAGCAGGTGGACCCCCAGCCAGGTGCCGCCGGTGCCGCGCCGTCCGGTCACGGCGCTGCCGGGCGGTGCCGCGTGCCCCTGGCGGGTGCCGATCAGCGTGATGAAGCTCACCCCCACCAGCATCGCCACCACATAGCTGTTCCCGTCCAGCAGCCGGTGCCAGGCGATCTCGGCGCCGTGGAAGAGCGCCGCGACCAGGGCCAGGGCCATGCCGAGCCCGGCCAGGATGCCGGCCTGGCGACGATTGCCGCGCTTGAGGTCCGGCCACAGCAGCACCACCGCGAGCCAGAAGGCGTAGCTCACCGCCGGCAGGGCGATCGGCAAGCCCATCAGGCGTAGCACCTGCAGGGCGAGCCCCGCGAGGATCAGGCCGCCGGCGATGGCGTGGCGAAGCGAGGTGGGTGGGGCAGGGGACAAGGGGGCAGGCTCCGAACGGATGGCAGGTCGGTCGACGAAACAATCAGAATGTGAGCAGTCTAACCAACTCCCGGGGCGGTTGTCCTCGCCGCTGCTTCCCGGGCCGCCTCCAACTGCTCCAGCATCGCCCGGGCGGCGTTGGAGAGGGTTCGGCTGCGGTGCACGATATAGCCCAGCGGGCGATGGATCGGCGGGCAGTCGATGGCCAGCTCGTGAAGCTCGCCCGCCACCAGCCGCTCCGGCAGCAGGCTCCAGCCCAGGCCGATGGCGGTCATCATCTTCAGCGTCTCCAGGTAGTTGGTGGAGAGCGCCACCGGCAGGCGCAGCCCCGCCGCGGCGAAGCGCGCCTCGATCAGCCCCCGGGTGAAGGTCAGGGGCCCGGGCAGCACGGCGTCGTGCTCGCACAGCTCGCGCAGCGCCACCCGCTTGCGTCTGGCCAGCGGGTGGTCGTGGGCGCAGACGAAGCAGAGCCGGTCGACCCATACCGGCACCACCTCGAGCTGCGGCTCGGGGTGGGGCGCCAGGGTCACCACGGCGATCTCCAGGGCGCCGTCCAGCACCCCCTGATAGGCCTCCTCGGAGTCGAGGAAGTGCAGGTCCAGGCGCACCTCGGGGTGGGCTCGGGTATAGGCCTTGAGCAGCGGCGGCAGGCGGTGCAGGCCGATATGGTGGCTGGTGGCAAGCGTCAAGCTGCCGGCCACGCTGCCCTCGAGGTTGCCCAGCGCCCGGCGGCTGTCGTCCACCATCACGAGTATCTGCCTCGCCCGGGGCAGCAGCACGCGACCGGCCTCGGTCAGGCTGACGGCGCGGCCGATGCGATCGAACAGCCGCGCGTTGATCTGGGCCTCGAGCACGGCGATACGCTTGCTCACCGCCGGCTGGGTCAGGTGCAACTGCTCCGCCGCGCGGGAGAAGCTGCCACTCTCGGCCACCGCCAGGAAGGCCTGCAGGCTCTGGGTATCCATGGTCCCTCCGTGACTGGCGTGAAATTGCCCATGGGAGATGCTCTGTTGTCCCTCAAGCCTTCACGAGGCTTGAGCTGACTGGTGGGAGATCGGCTTCGCCGGGCGAATGGCGCCGTAGGCGCCCCAGCGGAGTTGCCTGCGTTGGCTTATGCCGCCCAGGAGCCCTTCGGTCTCCATTCGCCGGGCGGAGCCCAGCTCCCACAAAAGCCCAGTTTTCACAATAAGCAACCTGGTTCATATGATCTCTCTATTCCTTTGGGGAATGCAATCCATAAATAACATGAATTGATTTTATGGGCGAGCCGCCGGACACTGGGTGAGACCGGACATGACATGAAGGGGCTTCGAGCCCGGGAGAAACGAAATGGCAGGCCATGGCAGGCCAGACTCTCTACGACAAACTGTGGACGCAGCACCTCGTCAAGGAGCGCGATGACGGCACCGCGCTGATCTACATCGACCGCCAGCTGCTCCACGAGGTGACCTCGCCCCAGGCCTTCGAGGGCCTGCGCCTGGCGGGCCGCAAGCCGTGGCGCCTCGACGCCAACCTGGCGACCCCCGACCACAACGTGCCCACCACAGTGAAGGAGCGCGCCGAGGGCAACGCCGGCATCAAGGACCCGGTGTCGCTGATCCAGGTGCAGACCCTCGACGACAACTGCATCGAGTTCGGCATCGAGGAGTTCAAGATCAACGACCCGCGCCAGGGCATCGTCCACGTGGTGGGCCCGGAGCAGGGCGCCACTCTGCCGGGCATGACCGTGGTCTGCGGTGACTCCCACACCGCCACCCACGGCGCCTTCGCCGCGCTGGCCCACGGCATCGGCACCTCCGAGGTGGAGCACGTGCTGGCTACCCAGTGCCTGCTGGCCCAGAAGATGAAGAGCATGCAGGTGCGCGTCGAGGGTGAGCTCGGCATCGGCGTCACCGCCAAGGACGTGGTGCTGGCCATCATCGGCGAGATTGGCACCGCCGGCGGCACCGGCTACGCCATCGAGTTTGCCGGCAGCGCCATCCAGAGCCTCTCCATGGAAGGGCGCATGACCATCTGCAACATGGCCATCGAGGCCGGCGCCCGGGTCGGCCTGATCGCCGTGGACGACACCACCATCGAGTACCTCGCGGGCCGTCCCTTCGCCCCGGCAGGCGAGCAGTGGCAGGACGCCGTGGCCGACTGGCGCGGCCTGGTCTCCGACGCGGACGCCGAGTTCGACAAGGTGGTGGTGCTCGACGCCGCCAAGATCGAGCCGCAGGTCTCCTGGGGCACCAGCCCCGAGATGGTCACCGGTGTCTCCGGCGAGGTGCCTGATCCGGCCGAGCAGGCCGACGAGACGCTGCGCAGCGGCTATACCCGGGCCCTCGAGTACATGGGGCTCGCCCCCAAGCAGAAGATCACCGATATCAGGCTCGACAAGGTGTTCATCGGCTCCTGCACCAACTCGCGCATCGAGGACCTGCGCGAGGCGGCCAAGGTCGCCCGCGGCCGCAAGGTCGCAAGGTCGCTGACACCATCAAGCTCGCCATGGTGGTGCCGGGCTCCGGCCTCGTGAAGCGCCAGGCCGAGGCCGAGGGGCTCGACAGAATCTTCACCGAGGCGGGCTTCGAGTGGCGCGAGCCCGGCTGCTCCATGTGCCTGGCCATGAACGCCGACAAGCTCGGCGCCGGCGAGCACTGCGCCTCCACCTCGAACCGCAACTTCGAAGGGCGCCAGGGCTACGGTGGGCGCACCCATCTGGTGAGCCCGGCGATGGCCGCCGCCGCCGCCATCGCCGGCCACTTTGTCGATGTCCGCACCCTTGAGGAGGCCTGAGCCATGAACAAGTTCGAACGCACCGAAGGTCTCGTCGCGCCGTTGGACCGCGCCAACGTCGACACCGACCTGATCATTCCCAAGCAGTTTCTGAAGTCGATCAAGCGCACCGGCTTCGGCGTCAACCTCTTCGACGAGCTGCGCTATCTGGACGAGGGCTACCCGGGCCAGGACTGCTCCCAGCGTCCGAAGAACCCCGACTTCTTGCTCAACCAGCCGCGCTACCAGGGCGCCAGCGTGCTGCTCGCCCGTCGCAACTTCGGCTGCGGCAGCTCACGGGAGCACGCCCCCTGGGCGCTGGAGGACTTCGGCTTCCGGGTGGTGATCGCCCCGAGCTTTGCCGACATCTTCTACAACAACGCCTTCAAGAACGGCCTGCTGCTGGTCACCCTCCCCGAGGAGACCGTCGACCGCCTGTTCAAGGAGGCCGAGGCCACTGAAGGCTACGCCCTGGACGTGGATCTCGAGAACCAGCGGGTCACCACGCCCTCCGGCGAGATCCTCGAGTTCGAAGTGGATGCCTTCCGCAAGCACTGCCTGCTCAACGGCCTCGACGATATCGGCATCACCCTGCAGGACGAGGATGCCATCCGCGCCTTCGAGGCGAAGCACCGCGCCGCGCGCCCCTGGCTGTTCCGCGATAGCGCTCAAGCCTGACGTTCCCACTACTTCGAGGAAGCGGAGCGTCGGGGGCAGGCCGAAGAGGAGGTCCTACGCCAGGGATGGCGTCGGTAGCGTACAGGGATGTATTCACAGCGCCTCCTCGCAGGCCTGCCGCCGAGGTAGCTCCGCGGTCCCAGCAAGGAAGAAGCAATGACTCAGAAGATTCTGGTACTGCCGGGTGACGGCATCGGCCCCGAGATCACCGCCCAGGCGAGCCGCATCCTGGCCGCCTGCCAGGCCCGCGGCCTGGACGTCGAGGTGGAAGAGGCCCTGGTCGGCGGCAGCGCCTACGACGCGCACGGCGAGCCGCTGCCCGCCGAGACGCTCGAGAAGGCCAAGGCCGCTCGCGCCATCCTGCTCGGCGCCGTGGGTGGCCCCAAGTGGGACAAGCTCGAGGACCTCTCCAAGCGTCCCGAGAAGGGGCTGCTCGGCCTGCGCAAGAACCTGGGGCTCTTCGGCAACCTGCGCCCGGCGATCACCTACCCCCAGCTCGCCGAGGCCTCCAGCCTCAAGCCCGAGCTGGTGGCCGGCCTCGACATCATGATCGTGCGCGAGCTCACCGGCGGCATCTACTTCGGCCAGCCCCGCGGCATCGAGGTGCGCAACGGCGAGCGGGTCGGCTTCAACACCTACGTCTACTCCGAGAGCGAGATCGAGCGCATCGGTCGCGTCGCCTTCGAGATGGCCCAGAAACGCGGCAAGAAGCTCTGCTCCGTGGACAAGGCCAACGTGCTCGAGGTCACCATCCTGTGGCGCGAGGTGATGGAGCGGTTGGCGCCGGAGTACCCGGACGTCGAGCTCTCCCACATGTACGTCGATAACGCCGCCATGCAGCTGGTGCGTGCGCCCAAGCAGTTCGACGTCATGGTCACCGGCAACATGTTCGGCGACATCCTGTCGGATGCCGCCGCCATGCTCACCGGCTCCATCGGCATGCTGCCGTCCGCCTCGCTCAACGAGACCGGCCAGGGCATGTACGAGCCCTGCCACGGCAGCGCCCCGGACATCGCCGGGAAGGGCATCGCCAACCCGCTTGCGACCATCCTCTCGGTGGCCATGATGCTGCGCTACTCGCTGGATGAGCCGGCGCTGGCCCAACGCATCGAGGACGCCGTGGGCAAGGTGCTGGACGACGGGCTGAGAACCGCGGATATTGCCTCCGAGGGCACCCGCACCGTCTCCACCGCCGAGATGGGTGACGCCGTGCTGGCCGCCTTCGAGGCGCTCTAGGCGCGCCGAGCCATTGTCAGAATCTGCTGTTGAATCAGGGCGTTCCGGGCCCGCCTGCGAGGCGGGCCCGGTTTCTGTATAATGTTGACCCACATTCGATTACTGGAGGACTTCACATGTTGAAAGTCGGTTTCGTCGGTTGGCGCGGCATGGTCGGTTCCGTGCTCATGCAGCGCATGGTGGAAGATGGGGACTTCAACGGCATCGAGCCGGTCTTCTTCACCACCTCCCAGGTCGGCCAGGCCGGCCCCGACGTCGGCGTGGACGTGCCTCCGCTGAAGGATGCCTTCGACCTCGAGGCGCTCAAGGCGCTGGACGTCATCATCACCTGCCAGGGCGGCGACTACACCAAGGCCGTCTACGGCGACCTGCGCAGCGGCGGCTGGAAGGGCTACTGGATCGACGCCGCCAGCACCCTGCGCATGGAGGATGAGGCCACCATCATCCTCGACCCGGTCAACCGCCACGTCATCGACGCCCAGCTGGCCCGCGGCGCCCGCACCTTCGTCGGCGGCAACTGCACCGTCAGCCTGATGCTGATGGGCCTCGGTGGCCTGTTCGAGGCCGACCTGGTGGAGTGGATGACCTCCATGACCTACCAGGCCGCCTCCGGCTCCGGCGCCAAGCACATGCGCGAGCTGCTCAGCCAGATGGGCGCCCTGCGCGACAGCGTGGCCGACGAGCTCGCCGACCCGGCCAGCGCCATCCTCGACATCGACCGCAAGGTCACCGAGACCATGCGCTCGGGCGCGTTCCCCACCGAGAACTTCACCGCCCCGCTGGCCGGCAGCCTCTTGCCGTGGATCGACACCAAGCTCGACAACGGCCAGAGTCGTGAGGAGTGGAAGGGCAGCGTCGAGACCAACAAGATCCTCGGCCTCCAGGCAAACCCCATCCCAATCGACGGGCTCTGCGTGCGCATCGGCGCCATGCGCTCCCACAGCCAGGCCTTCACCATCAAGCTGAAGAAGGACGTGCCCCTCGACGAGATCGAGGAGCGCATCGCCAGGCACAACGACTGGGTCAAGGTGGTCCCGAACGACAAGGAGGCCACCATTCGCGACCTGACCCCGGCTGCCGCCACCGGCACCCTCACCATTCCGGTGGGGCGCCTGCGCAAGCTGGCCATGGGCGGCGAGTACCTCTCCGCCTTCAGCGTCGGTGACCAGCTGCTGTGGGGCGCCGCCGAGCCGCTCAAGCGCATGCTCAAGATCCTGCGCGAGCAGTAAGCGTCGCCAGGCTCCCCGCGGCAGCCTGCCGCGGGGCCAGTGACGGCGGGGCGCCACCTTCGGGGGCGCCCCGCTCTGCTGTGGGGTGCCGGCATCGGGCGTTGATTCGCGAGGCGTGGATCAATGGCTTACGTTGAAGGGATGACGCCTGGCATGACCCCGCTCAGGCGCGTCGAGGCGGCAAATATGGTACACAGGTACCCTATCGATACAACGGCATGGCATCGGTGCCGCGGCCTGGCCGCCTGGTACTGCCGACGGACGCAAGGGACCTCCATGAAACGCAAGCTGACACTCGCCATGCTGCTTTCGCTTTCCGCTGCCAGCCCGCTGGCCTTGGCCCTGGGGCTGGGGGAGGCGGAGGTGCGCTCCACGCTGAACGCACCGCTGCGCGCCACCCTGCCGCTTACCGATGCCGCGGGGATTCAGCCCGGGCTGCTCAATGTCTCGGTGGCGGACGAGCGGGCCTTCGCGGCGGCGGGCCTGCCGCGCACGCCCCTGGCGGCGAGCGTCAGGCTGGCGGTGGAGCAGCGCCAGGGGCGCCTGGTGGTGGAGCTGACCACCGAGCGGCCGGTGCGCGAGCCCTGGCTCGATCTGCTGCTGCGCTTCGATTGGCCGGGCGGCCAGCAGCTGCGCGAGGTCACCCTGCTGCTCGACCCCCCGGACTACGACCAGATGCCGGCCCTGGTGGTGGGCAGCCGGCGTGTGGCGGCGCCTGTCGTCTCGGCGCCGCCGGCCGCCGCTCCCTCGGCGCAGGCTCAGGCCCCGGCGGTGCGTACCGCCGCGGCACCCGCCGGCAGCGGTGGTCCGACCTGGGTGAGCAGCGGCGATACCCTGTGGGCCGTGGCGGGGCGCCTGCGCCCGGACAGCGGCATCAGCATGAACCAGATGATGGTGGCCCTGGTGGAGGCGAACCCCGAGGTCTTCCCCTCCGGGAACATCAATGCCATGCGCGCCGGCTTCAGCCTGGTGGTGCCGAGTCGCGAGCGGATTGCCGCACGCTCTGGGGGCGAGGCGGATCGCATCGTCGCCGAGATGAACCGGGCCTGGGCCAACCGCGGTGGCGGTGCGCCGGCGCGTGTCGCGCTGGGCGGGGCGGCCCCCGGCGAGCCTGTGGCGGCGGTCGCCCCAGCGGCTGCCCCGCCGCCGGAGGCCGCCCCTGCCGAGGCGCCGGCACCCGCCGTCGAGCCGCCAGCCGACGCTGCCGAGCCGGCGGCCGAGGTCGTGCAGCCCGCCGAGGAGCAGGCCCCGGCGGCGTCAGCAGAAGAGCCCGAGACGCCGCGACTCACCCTGCTCACCGATGCCCAACTGGCGGCCGAGGGGGCTACCCCTGGCGAAGCGAGCGAAGGTGGCGAGGACGAAGGGGCCGGCGAGGCGCCCGCCGAGGAGGCCGGGGATGGCGTCGCCGAGGCCGGCGAGGCATCGGGCGCTCCCCAGGTCATGGTCGACCCCGAGCTGCTGGCCACCCTCTATGGCGATGGCGAGTTGAGCAGCGACGAGCGTCTGCTGCGCCTGGAGAGCCAGTGGCTCGAGCGGCGTGACGCCCTCGTGGCGGTGCAGGGCGAGCGGGACCAGCTACAGGAGGAGCTCACGGAGATGCGCGATGAGCTGGCCGTCCTGCGCGAGCAGCTGGCGGCGCTGGCCGCCGGCGGTGCCGGGGGCGATGGCCCCGGCACCGGCGGTATCGCGCCTCCCGGGGGCACGGCAGAGGAGCGCCCCTGGTGGGGGGCGATCTACCAGGGCGAGCTCGACCGCAACCTGATGCTGGGCGGCGCCGGACTGGCCGCGCTGCTGGCGCTGTGGCTGGCGGTGCGACGCCGTCGCCGCCAGGAGGAGGCGCCTGGGGCGGCGGGTGTCGGCCCGGTGTGAGTGGTCGTGCCGGGCGCCCCGGCCCCGGGGCAGCCCGAGGCCGCAGGCCAAGCCGTGGCCCCGCCCGCTGCGCCCTCGGTGCAGGGTTCGCTGCCCCAGGCCGAGGCGATCAGCGAGGCCGATATCTTCATCGCCTATGGGCGCTACGACCAGGCGCGTGAGCTGCTCGAGGCCAGTCTCGCCCGGGAGCCGGAGCGCGACGACCTGCGCCTCAAGCTGCTCAATGTCCATCTGGAGCAGGGTAGCCGTGACGAGGTCGAGCGCGAGGCCGCCCGGCTGCGCGAGGGCGGTAATCCCGCCGTGCGCGACGAGGTGGAGCGCCTGCTGGCGCACCACGGCCTGACCCCCGAGGCCACCGGTGCCGCTGGTTCCGCAGCCGCTGGTTCTGCCGGTGCCGCCGCGGAGCGCGCGGTGTTCGTCCGGCCCGCCGAGCGTGCCCCGCGGGTCTTCGATGCGGCCGGCGAGGAGGGGGGCGACGCCTCAGGGGAGCAGGCGGGTGAGAACAGTGCCCCGGCCCAGGCGGCCCCGGATGCCGACGCCTATCGTCGTCCGGCGTCCCTGGAGGCGCCGGCGGCACCCGAGGAGCATGAGCCCCGGGTCGAGCCCGAGCCCGAGCCCGAGCTTCCGTCCGACCCCGAGGCCGAGCCGCTTCAGGTCACCACACGGCGCCTCGAGGATGGCAGCGAGATCATCGACTACCGCCCCCCGGCGCTGGATCCCTCGCCGGCGCCCAGGGAGGAGACGCCCATGCAGCCGGGCATCGACTTCACCCCGGAGAAGGGCGGCGAAAGCGGCCCGGACGGCGGCGACGACGACGAGCTCCCCCAGGAGTGGGAGGTGGAGGAGGTTTCCTTCCCGCCCCTCGAGGCGGATAATGGTGGCTTTTCACCCGGCGCCGCCCCGGAGCGTCTGGCCGAGGCCCAGCGCCTGATCGATGCCGGCGAGGCCGGTCGCGCCCGAGAACTGCTCGCCGAGCTGGCCGAGAGCGACGACCCCGCCATCCGCGACGAGGCCCGCGCGCTGCTTGGCCGACTGGACCCCTGATTCCGCATGACCCTCTTTCAGCTTCTCGATGATCGCACCCCCCTGGCCGGCCGGCTGGCCATGGGGGTCGAGTACGACGGCAGCGCCTACTGCGGCTGGCAATACCTCAAGCATTCGCCCTCCGTGCAGGGGGCGCTGGAGCAGGCCCTGGGCCGTGTGGCCGGCCAGCCGATCCGCATCCATGCCAGCGGTCGCACCGACTCAGGCGTGCATGCCACGCGCCAGGTCATCCACTTCGACCCGCCGGTGCCGCGCTCCCAGAAGGCCTGGGTGTTCGGCGTCAATGCCAACCTGCCGCGGGACGTCGCCGTGCGCTGGGTCAAGGAGGTGCCCGAGAGCTTCCACTCCCGCTTCAAGGCCCTGGCGCGCCGCTATCGCTACATCCTGCTCAACCAGCCCAGCCGCCCGGTGCTGGAACGCGCCAACGTCACCTGGTGTCGCGACCCCCTGGACGCCGAGGCCATGCACCGCGCCGCCCAGGTGCTGGTTGGCGAGCACGATTTCTCCAGCTTCCGGGCCGCCGGCTGCCAGTCGAAGACCCCCTGGCGCCATCTGCACTTCATCGAGGTGCACCGCCACGGCCCGCTGGTGGTGGTGGACGTCCAGGGCAACGCCTTCCTGCACCACATGATCCGCAACATCGTCGGCGCCCTGGTCACCGTGGGGCGCGGCGAGCGTGGCGAGGAGTACCTGGCCGAGCTGATGGCCCTCAAGGACCGCACCCTGGCCGACGTCACCGCGCCTGCCTGCGGCCTGCACTTCGTGGACTCCCTCTACGACGAGAGCTGGGGCCTGCCCCGCGAGCCGCTGGGCCCCAACCTGCTCGCCTTCCTCGGCGAGTGGACCGGCGAGCGGCCGCTGCCCGACTGTCCCATGGTGGAGTTTCGCCGCGGCCGGCCGGTGGCGGCCGGGGAGGCGCCATGATGCAGCGCACACGGGTGAAACTGTGCGGCCTGACCCGGCCCGAGGACGTCGATGCCGCCGTGGCGGCCGGTGCCGACGCGCTCGGCTTCGTGCTCTGGCCCGGCAGCAAGCGTGCCGTGGACGAGGCGCGCCTGGCCGCGCTCGCCGCACGGGTGCCGGCCTTCGTCACCCGGGTGGGGCTCTTCGTCGATCAGGACCCCGAGCTGATCGAGCGCTGTGCGGAGCACCTCGACCTGCTGCAGTTCCACGGCGACGAGCCGCCGGCCCTCTGCGAGGCCTTCCGGCGCCCCTGGATCAAGGCGCTGCGCATGCGCGATGGCCTCGATCTGCATGCCACCGCCGAGGCCTATCGAGGGGCGCGGGCGCTGCTGCTCGACGCCTACCGCCCCGGGGTTCCGGGCGGTACCGGCGAGACCTTCGACTGGTCGCGAATCCCCGCAGGGCTGGCAAAACCTGTTATCCTCGCCGGAGGCCTCGCTGCCGACAATGTGGCCGAGGCCATCGCCACCGTGGCGCCCTTCGCGGTGGATGTTTCCGGCGGCGTCGAGGCCGCGCCCGGCATCAAGGATGCCGGACGCATCGCGGCCTTCCTGGCCGCCGTGAGCGAGGGTGACCCCCGGCGTCGTGCCGGCCGAGTGCGCCCCGCCGACCACTGATTTCAACCCCCAAGCCCTTCTGGCGACCTGTGAGGTGTCTTTCGTGAGCAAGTTCAGTGACCTGACCCGACTGCCGGACGCCCGCGGCCACTTTGGCCCCTACGGCGGCCGGTTCGTCTCGGAGACCCTGAGCTTCGCCCTGGACGAGCTGGAGAAGACCTACCTGAGTCTTCGCGACGACCCGGCCTTCCAGGCGGAATTCGACTATGACCTGGCCCACTACGTGGGGCGTCCTTCGCCGCTCTATCATGCCGAGCGGTGGTCGAAGCAGCTGGGTGGGGCACAGATCTGGCTCAAGCGCGAAGACCTCAACCACACCGGCGCCCACAAGGTGAACAACACCATCGGCCAGGCGCTGCTCGCCAAGAAGAGCGGCAAGCCCCGGGTGATCGCCGAGACCGGCGCCGGCCAGCACGGCGTGGCCACCGCCACCGTGGCGGCGCGCCTGGGGCTCAAGTGCGACGTCTACATGGGCGCCGAGGACATCCAGCGCCAGAAGCTCAACGTCTATCGCATGCGCCTCCTGGGCGCCAACGTCATCTCGGTGGAGTCCGGCACCCGCACCCTCAAGGACGCCATGAACGAGGCGCTGCGCGACTGGGTCACCAACGTCGACGACACCTTCTACATCATCGGCACCGTGGCGGGTCCGCACCCCTACCCGATGCTGGTGCGCGACTTCAACTCCGTGGTGGGGCGCGAGGCGCGCCGCCAGTCCCTCGAGGAGTTCGGCAAGCTGCCCGACGCCCTGGTCGCCTGCGTCGGCGGCGGCTCCAACGCCATGGGGCTCTTCTACCCCTTCGTCGAGGATGACGAGGTGGTGATGTACGGCGTCGAGGCCGGCGGCGACGGCGTCGAGACCGGCCGCCACGCCGCGCCGCTCTCCTCGGGCGCGCCCCGCGGCGTGCTGCACGGCAACCGTACCTACCTGATGTCCGACGAGGGTGGCCAGGTCTCCAATACCCACTACCATCTCCATCTCCGCCGGCCTGGACTACCCGGGCGTCGGCCCCGAGCACGCCCTGTGGAAGGACGTGGGGCGGGTCAACTACGTGGCCGCCAACGACGATGAGGTGCTCGCCGCCTTCCGCGAGCTGACCCGCGTCGAGGGGATCATGCCGGCCCTGGAGTCCGCCCACGCCCTGGCCTACGCCAAGGTGCTGGCGCCCACCATGCGCCCCGACCAGAACATCGTCGTCAACCTCTCGGGCCGCGGCGACAAGGACATCCTGACCGTCGCCAAGCTCGACGGCATCGAGATCTGAGGGACATGATGAACCGTATCGACCAACGCTTCGCCGAGCTCAAGGCCCAGGGCCGCCGCGCGCTGATTCCCTTCATCACCGCCGGCGACCCGGCGCCCCAGCACACCGTGGGCTTCATGCACGCCCTGGTGGAGGCGGGCGCCGACGTGATCGAGCTGGGCGTGCCCTTCTCCGATCCCATGGCCGACGGCCCGGTGATCCAGAAGGCCTGCGAGCGGGCGCTCAAGCACGGTGTGCGCCTCTCCCACCTGTTCGAGATGGTGCGCGAGTTCCGCCAGACCGACACCGCCACGCCGGTGGTGCTGATGGGCTCCCTGAACCCCATGGAGCGCATCGGCCTTGCCGCCTTCGCCGAGCAGGCCGCGGCGGCCGGCGTCGACGGCGTGCTGACCGTGGACATGCCCCCGGAGGAGGCCGAGGAGCTCGGCCCCCTGCTCAAGTCCCACGGGCTCGCCTCGATCTTCCTCGTCGCCCCTACCACTTCCGGTGCCCGGGCCGCTACAATATGCGCCCACGGCGAAGGCTATCTCTACTATGTCTCGCTCAAGGGCGTGACCGGCTCTGCCAGCCTGGATGCCGCCGACGTGGCCGACCACCTGGCCCCGCTGCGCGAACAGACCGACCTGCCGCTGTGCGTCGGCTTCGGCATTCGCGACGGCGCCTCGGCCGCCGAGGTGGGGCGCGTGGCCGACGGCGTGATCGTCGGCTCGGCGCTGGTCAGTCGCATCGCCGAGAATGCCGAGCGTCCCGAGGTGATCGCCGGCGAGCTCAAGGCGGTGCTTGGCGAGATGCGCCAGGCCCTGGACGCCATGAGCGCGAGCTGAGCGGCGCCTTCGCCACAGGATTCGACCCACGCGCCCGGCCAGGACCGGGCGCCGACCACATGACGGAACCCTTCTGACATGAGCTGGCTAGACAAGATCGTGCCCTCCATGGGGCGTATCCAGCGCAAGGACCGCCGCGCCAGTGTGCCGGATGGTCTGTGGCGCAAGTGTCCCAAGTGCGAGGCGGTGCTCTACCTGCCCGAACTCGACAAGCACCATAACGTCTGCCCCAAGTGTGACCACCACCTGCGGCTCACCGCGCGCAAGCGCCTCGACTGGTTCCTCGACAAGGAGGGCCGCGAGGAGATCGCCGCCGAGGTGGAGCCCGTCGATCGCCTCAAGTTCCGCGACTCCAAGAAGTACAAGGACCGCCTGACGGCGGCCCAGAAGGAGACCGGCGAGAAGGACGCCCTGATCGCCATGCGCGGGCGCCTCGACGGCCTGCCGGTGGTGGTGGTGGCCTTCGAGTTCAGCTTCATGGGCGGCTCCATGGGCGCCGTGGTGGGCGAGAAGTTCGTGCGTGCCGCCACCCTCGCCCATGACGAGCGCATCCCGCTGATCTGCTTCTCCGCCTCCGGCGGGGCGCGCATGCAGGAGGCGCTCTTCTCGCTGATGCAGATGGCCAAGACCTCCGCCGCCCTCGAGAAGCTCAAGCAGGCCGGCGTGCCCTACATCTCGGTGCTCACCGACCCGGTGTTCGGCGGCGTCTCGGCGTCGCTGGCCATGCTGGGCGACCTCAACGTGGCCGAGCCCAATGCGCTGATCGGCTTCGCCGGCCCGCGCGTCATCGAGCAGACCGTGCGCGAGAAGCTGCCCGAGGGCTTCCAGCGCAGCGAGTTCCTGCTCGACCACGGCGTCGTCGACATGATCGTGCGCCGCGGCGAGATGCGCGACCGCCTGGGGGCTGTGCTGCGCAAGCTGACCCACCAGCCCGCCCTGGGGCTCCCCGAGCTGCCCGCCGACGAACCCGACCTGGTGGACGCCGCCGAGCAGGCCGAAGCCCAGGAGAGCGCCGAGCCGGCGGAGAGCGCGCCCGGCGCCGACGAGGCGACGCCCCCGCCCGGCGATGACGCCCGGGACGACGGCCGTCGCTGAGCCGATGAGCAACGTGGCACTGCCCACCACGCTCGAGGCCTGGCTGGCTCGGCTGGAAGCCGCCCATCCCGTGGGCATCGACCTCGGCCTCGATCGCGTGGCCGAGGTTGCCCGCCGCATGGGGCTGCTGGCGCGCCCCATCGCCGGCCGGGTGATCACCGTGGCCGGCACCAACGGCAAGGGCTCCACGGTGGCCATGCTGGAGGCGCTCGCCCGGGCCCACGGCCTGACCACCGCCACCTATACCTCCCCGCACCTGATCCGCTACAACGAGCGCCTGCGCCTCGACGGCCAGGAGGCCTCTGATGCCATCCTGATGGCGGGCTTCGCCGCCGTCGAGGCGGCGCGGCTGGATGGCGAGCCGGTCAGCCTGACCTACTTCGAGGTGGGCACCCTCGGCGCGCTCTGGGCCATGGCCCAGCGCCCGGCGGACATCGCCCTGCTCGAGGTAGGGCTCGGCGGGCGCCTGGACGCGGTCAATATCATCGACCCCGACGTCGCGGTGGTGACCACCGTGGCCCAGGATCACGCCGCCTTCCTGGGCACCGATCTCGAGCAGATCGGCCGCGAGAAGGCCGGCATCCTGCGCCCCGGGCGCCCCGCGGTGCTCGGCAGTCGTGAGCTGCCGGCCAGCGTGCGCCAGGTGGCCGCCGAGCTCGGCGCCCCGGTCTTCGCCCTGGGCGATGACTTCCGATGGGACGATAGCCTCCCCGACCCCGGCCTGCCCCTGGACAACGCTGCCACGGCGCTGAAGGCCCTGGAGCTTGCCGGGGTGGCCCTCGATCCGGCGGCCTGCCGCCGGGCGCTGACCGAGGTGCGCCTGCCCGGCCGCATGCAGTGGCTGGGGCAGTGGTGCCTCGACGTGGGTCACAACCCCCATGCCGCCCGTTACCTGGCCGAGCGCCTGGCGGCCGTGCCCTGTGCGGGACGCACCTGGGCCCTGCTGGCCATGCTCGGCGACAAGGATGCCGACGGCGTGATCGCCGCGCTCGCCCCGGCGGTGGATGGCTGGGTCACCGCGAGCCTGGCCGGCGAGCGGGCGCGCCGCGCCGACGACCTGGCCGAGCGGCTGGCCGGGCAGGGCGCCGCGGTGGCGCACCGTGGCGGCTCGCCGCGCGAGGCCGCGGCCTGGCTGGCCGAGCGGTTGGCACCGGAGGATCGCGTGCTGGTGTGCGGCTCCTTCTTCACCGTGGGCGAGGTGCTCGAGTGGCTGGCGCAGCGCACCTCGGCGGGTCAGACTGATCAGGACACAGGCGGCAGCGAGGAAGCCCGATGAAATATGGATGGCGTGAGCGCATCAGCGGTGCGGTGATTCTGATTGCCTTGGCGGTGATCTTCGTGCCCCTGCTGTTCAGCGAGCCGGCCCCCCGCAGCGAGCGGCCCCAGCCGGTGCTGACCATCGAGCAGCCCATCGAGGTACCGCGCACCGAGGTGCCGGAGCCCCGGCCCCCGTCGAGCCTCGGCGAGTTCGGTGGGCCCATGGCGATGCCCGAAGAGGATGAGGCGCTGCGCGACGATGCCCCCGTCGAGGAGGTCGCCAAGATCGCCGAGGAGGCCGCCGAGCAGCTGGCCCGGGCCGAGGCGCCCGCCGAGGTGATGGTGCCGCCCGTCGTCGATGCGACGCCGAGCCCCCGGGCCGAGCCCGCGCCGTCTCCGGCCCCGGACCCCATCGCCGAGCTGGCCCGGGCCGCCGACCAGCGCCTGGCCGAGAGCCGCAGCCAGCCTGCCGCCACGCCGGCGCCCGCCGCCTCCGGCGGCGAGTGGGCGGTCCAGGTGGGCAGCTTCGGCGAGCCGGCCAACGCCGAGCGCCTGCTTCAGCAGCTGCGCGAGCAGGGCTTCCCGGCCTACAGCCAGCCCCGCGACAACAACCTGACCACGGTCTATGCGGGCCCCTACGGCTCCTCCGAGGAGGGCGAGCGGGCCATGAACGAGCTCAAGTCCCGGGCCAACCTCCAGGGCCTGCTGGTGCGGGCGAGGAACTGAGATGGCGCTGACCTGGCTGGACTGGCTGTTCATCGCCCTGCTGACGGTCACGGCGGTGACCGGCTTCCTGCGCGGGCTGATCCGCGAGGCCCTGGGCCTGGCCGCCTGGGTCATCGCCCTGCTCGCCGCCCGGGTGCTGGCCCAGCCGGTGGCGGACCTGCTCGCCGGGCTGATCGACAACGCCGATGGCCGCCTGGTGCTGGCCTTCGTGCTGGTGATCTTCGGCGTGGTGCTGCTCTGCGGCATCGTCATCCGCCTGGTCCATGCCGCGGTGGAGTGGGTGGGCATGGGCCTCTTCAACCGGGTGATGGGGGCCGCCTTCGGCGCCGCCAAGGGCGCGGCGATCCTGGTGCTGGCCACCATCGTCATCGGCCTGACCCCGCTGGCTCAGCTCGAGGCGTGGCAGGAGGCCGAGCTGCGCCCCCACTTCGAGCAGCTGCGCGACTGGGCGGTCAGCCAGTTCGAGGCCTGGGAGGGGCGGCTGCCCGAGACCCCGGGGTCTCTCGGCGAGATTTCCCTTCCCGGGCGCGGCGAGGCCGCCGATCGGGACAACCCCTGACAGACGACTTGGGGGTGGGCGCGCCCACCCCGATTCTCCAAAGCAAGCTCCAGGCAAGCGAGGTAAGGTGGAATGTGCGGTATCGTGGGCCTTCTGGCCAAGCAGGCGGTGAACCAGGGCATCTATGACGCCCTGACGGTGCTTCAGCATCGCGGACAGGACGCCGCCGGCATGATGACCTGGCATGACGGCCGCTTCCTGCTGCGCAAGAGCAACGGGCTGGTGCGGGACGTCTTCCATACCCGCCACATGGCCCGCCTCAAGGGCAACCTGGGCATCGGCCACGTGCGCTATCCCACCGCCGGCTCCTCCAGCGAGGCGGAGTCGCAGCCGTTCTACGTCAACTCCCCCTACGGCATTGCCCTGGCCCACAACGGCAACCTCACCAACTCCGATCAGCTCAAGCAGGAGCTGTTCACCTCGGACCTGCGCCATATCAACACCAGTTCCGACTCCGAGGTGCTGCTCAACGTCTTCGCCCACGAGCTGGGCAAGCAGGGCCTGCACCTGGCGCCCGGTGACATCTTCGATGCCGTGCGTCGGGTCCACCGTCGCTGCAAGGGCGGCTACGCCGCGGTGGCGATCATCAACGGCGTGGGCCTGGTGGCCTTCCGCGACCCCAACGGCATCCGCCCGGTAGTCTTCGGCACCCGCGACGAGGGACAGGGCCAGGAGGTGATGATCGCCTCCGAGTCGGTGGCGCTGGACGTCGGCGGCTTCGAGCTGCACCGCGACCTGGACCCGGGCGAGGCGATCTTCGTCGACATGGCGGGCCAGATCCACACCCAACAGTGCGCCGATCATCCGATGCTGGCGCCCTGCATCTTCGAGCACGTCTACCTGGCGCGCCCTGACTCCATCCTCGACGGCGCCTATGTCTACGGCACCCGCATGGAGATGGGCCGCAAGCTCGGCGACCGCATCCAGAGCGAGTGGCCGGAGCACGACATCGACGTGGTGATCCCGATCCCCGACACCTCGCGCACCTCCGCCCTGGAGCTCGCCCAGCACCTGGGGGTGACCTACCGCGAGGGCTTCATGAAGAACCGCTACATCGGGCGCACCTTCATCATGCCCGGCCAGACCCAGCGCAAGAAGTCGGTGCGCCAGAAGCTCAACGCCATCGGCGTGGAGTTCGAGGGCAAGAACGTGCTGCTGGTGGACGACTCCATCGTGCGCGGCACCACCTGCAAGCAGATCATCCAGATGGCCCGGGAGGCCGGCGCCAACAAGGTCTACTTCGCCTCCGCCGCGCCGCCGGTGCGCTACCCCAACGTCTACGGTATCGACATGCCGGCGGCCAGCGAGCTGATCGCCCACGGGCGCAGCGAGGCCGAGGTGGGCGAGCTGATCGGCGCCGACCGCATCTTCTACCAGGACCTCGAGGACCTGAAGACCGCCTGTCGCGAGGTGAACCCCAACCTCGACGCCTTCGACTGCTCGGTGTTCGACGGCAACTACGTCACCGGCGATATCGACTCCGCCTACCTGGCCGACCTCGAGGCCTCGCGCAGCGACGATGCCAAGCAGCAGCAGAGTGCCGGCGACCACGCCCTGGTCGGCGTGCACAACCAGGACGACATCGATGACTGAGGCCCCCATGGATCCGCACGCATCTCCCGAGGAGGAGTGGGCGCTGGCGACCCTGGCCATCCGCGCCGGTCACGAGCGCACCCATGAGCAGGAGCACGCCGAGCCGATCTTCCCGACCTCGAGCTTCGTCTACGAGAGCGCGGCCGAGGCGGCGGCCAAGTTCGCCGGCGACGTCCCGGGCAACATCTACTCGCGTTTCACCAACCCCACGGTGCGCACCTTCGAGCAGCGCCTGGCGGCGCTGGAGGGCGGCGAGCGCTGTGTGGCCACCAGCTCCGGCATGGCCGCGATCCTCTCCACCGCCCTGGCGCTGCTGTCGGCCGGGGACGAGATCGTCGCCTCGCGCTCGCTGTTCGGCTCCACGGTGAGCCTGTTCGACAAGTACCTGGGCAAGCTCGGCATCACCACCCGCTACGTGGAGCTCGCCGACCTCGCCGCCTGGGAGGCGGCGATGACGCCGGCCACGAAGCTGCTGTTCGCCGAGACGCCGTCGAATCCGCTCTCCGAGCTGGTCGATATCGCGGCGCTCGCCGAGATCGCCCATCGCCACGATGCGCTGCTCGCCATCGACAACTGCTTCCTGACCCCGGCCCTGCAGCGCCCCCTGGACCTCGGCGCCGACCTGGTGATCCACTCCGCCACCAAGTACCTGGACGGGCAGGGCAGGGCGATCGGCGGCCCCGTGGTGGGGCGCGAGGCCGAGCTCGAGGAGGTGTTCGGGGTGGTGCGCACCTGCGGCCCCTGCCTGAGCCCCTTCAACGCCTGGATCTTCACCAAGGGGCTCGAGACCCTGGCCCTGCGCATGAAGGCCCACTGCGAGAACGCCCAGGCCCTGGCCGAGTGGCTCGAGGCGCACCCGGCGGTGGCGCGGGTCCACTACAGCGGTCTCGCCAGCCACCCGCAGCACGCCCTGGCCGCCCGCCAGCAGCAGGGTTTCGGCGCGGTGCTGGGCTTTGAAGTCAGGGGCGGCCGCGAGGCGGCCTGGTCGGTGATCGACGCCACCCGGCTGCTCTCCATCACCGGCAACCTGGGGGATGTGAAGACCACCATCACCCACCCGGCCACCACCACCCATGCCCGGCTCTCGCCGGAGCAGAAGGCTGCCGCCGGCATCGCGGAGGGGCTGATCCGCGTCGCCGTGGGGCTGGAGGCGATCGACGATATCCGCGCCGACCTCGCCCGGGGCCTCGACGCCCTGGCCTGAGCCATGCCGCACGTGGCACCCTGGCCGCCTGCCAGAACCCGGCCTCCAGCGCGCCGACGGCCGAGCTGCTGCTGGAAGCCCTCGCCAGATAAGCGCTTCCCTGACGGTTCTTTCGAACGGTTGGTTCGGCTTTTTTCAGCGGATGCTGATGATGCACTGCGGTAAGCTGGTACGACTTTCGACTAGGCACGAGGACACCACGCCATGTGGCGCAATACCCGTACCGGCTGGGGCATCGTCAGCATCACCCTGCACTGGCTCAGCGCCGTGACCATCGTGGGCCTCTTCGCGCTGGGCTGGTGGATGACCGGGCTCGGGTATTTCGATGCCTGGTACAACCTCGCCCCCTGGTGGCATCGCTCCATAGGCATGCTGCTGCTGTTCGCCACCCTGCTGCGCCTCGCCTGGCGCTTCATGAACCCCACGCCGGCGGCCCACGGCGGCCGGCTCGAGCGCCTGGCCGCCCATCTGGGCCACGTGCTGATCTATGTGCTGCTGCTGGTGGTGCTGGTCAGCGGCTACCTGATCTCCACCGCGCGCGGCCGCGGCATCAGCGTGTTCGACTGGTTCGAGGTGCCGGCGCTGATCAGCCGCCTGCCCAACCAGGAGACCATCGCCGGCGAGATCCACTGGTACGCCGCCGTGGCGCTGATGGTACTGGCCGCGGGCCACGTGCTGGCCGCCTTCAAGCATCATTTCCTGGATCGTCAGGATACCCTGACCCGCATGCTCAACCCGGCGCGTTCCCGTCGCCGCTGAGCCGCGTTCAACCCCGCAAGACAGATCGTCAAACGACAAGGAGAGTGACCATGTTCAAGAAGACCGCCCTCGCCGCCGCCTTCGGTGCCGTTGCCCTGGTGGGCGCAAGCCAGGTCCAGGCCGCCGACTACGTGGTGGATACCGAAGGCCAGCACGCCTTCGTCCAGTTCAAGATCAACCATCTCGGCTACTCCTACATCCTCGGCAACTTCGAGTCCTTCACCGGCCAGTTCCACTACGACGCGGACAACCTCGAGGCGTCCAGCGTCGAGATGGAAGTGGACGTGACCAGCCTGAACACTAACCACGCCGAGCGTGACCGTCACTTCCTCTCCGACGACTTCCTCAGCGCCGGCACCTATCCGACCGCCACCTTCGTCTCCACCGGCTTCGAGCCGAGCGGCGAGAACGAAGGCACCTTGACCGGCGAGCTCACCCTCAAGGGCGAGACCCGCGAGATCGAGATGCCGGTGACCCTGATGGGCGAGGGCGAGGACCCCTGGGGCAGCTACCGCGCCGGCTTCGAGGGCAGCACCATGCTGACCCTGGGCGACTTCGGCATCGACATGAGCGCTTTCCCGGAAGTGATGCATGAGCTCGAGCTCTACGTCACCTTCGAGGGCGTGCGCCAGTAAGGCCCAGCGCAGTTCGACTCGATAGCCCCAGACACCCCCGGCAACCCCGGGGGTGTCTGCCTTTGCTTGGCCGGCTAGAATGGCCTCCCCCTGAACCACCATGGAGCGGTCGTGACGCAACGATCCGACAAGACCCCCGCCCTGGGCGTGACCCTGTGGCGGCAGACCTGGCCCATGGCCATCGGCGTGCTGGCGCTGCTCGGCTTCCAGCTGGTGGACAGCGCCTTCATCGCCCGCCTGGGCACCGCGCCGCTGGCCGCCCAGTCCTTCACCTTTCCGCTCTCCTTCCTGATCATCGGCATCCAGGTGGGGCTCGGCATCGCCATCGCTGCGCTGATCTCCCGGGCCCTGGGCGCCGGCCAGGAGGCCCGCGCCAGGCGGCTGGGCAGCCTGGTGCTGCTGATCGGCACCGCCACCATCGCTCTGCTGGCGCTGTTGCTGTGGGCGATCCAGGCGCCGGTGTTCCGCCTGCTGGGGGCCGATGCGGCCACCCGCGAGCTGATCCGCGGCTACTGGGCGCCGCAGCTGCTGGCCGCCTGGCTGGGGGCGGCGCTCTACTTCGGCTACAGCCTGTTCCGCGCGCACGGCAATACCCGCCTGCCGGGCACCCTGATGGTGGTCACCAGCCTGGTCAACCTGGTGCTGGCCCCGCTGCTGATCTTCGGCATCGGCCCCTGGGAGGGGCTGGGGCTGCCCGGGGCGGCCTGGGCCACGGTGGCCGCCTTCGGCGTGGGCCTTGCGGTGCTGGGGCGGCACCTTGGCCATACCGACTGGCTCTCCCGCGAGGGGCTGGGCCAGGAGATGCGCGAGTCGGCGCGCCCCTTCGCCGGCATTGCCGGCCCCGCCATGGTCAGCCAGCTGATGCCGCCGCTGGCTGCCATGCTGGCCATCACGGCGGTGGCCAGCCTCGGCGAGGCCGCGGTGGCGGCCTGGGGCCTGGCCAGCCGCCTGGAGACCCTCTCGCTGATGGTGGTGCTGGCCATGACCATGTCGCTGCCGCCGTGGCTTGGGCGCTGCTACGGCGCCGGCGACTGGGACCAGGTGCACCGCCTGTTGCGCCTGGCGCTCAGGGTGATCGTGGTGTGGCAACTGGGGCTTGGCCTGCTCATGGCCCTGGCCGCCCCCTGGGTGGCGCTGGCGCTCTCCGGCAACCCCGAGGTGCGCGACGACCTCGCCACCCTGATCCGCTTCCTGCTGCCCAGCTACGCGGCGCTGGGGGTGTGCATGATCGTGGTCTCCGCCGGCAACGCCCTGGGCTGGCCGCTGCGTGCCATGCTGATGTCCGCCGCCCGACTGTTCCTCTTCTACCTGCCCTGCCTGTGGCTGGGGGCCTACCTCGGCGGCCTGCCGGGGCTCGCCGCCGGCGCCGCGGCAGGCAACCTGCTGGCCGGACTGGCCGCCTGGCGGGTGCTGCGGCGCATCCTGGCAAGCCCGAGGCGCCGCGCGAGCCGGGAGGCCAAGCCCGCCGTCTCACCTTGACCGCCTGAGCCCTGGCCGCTCGGCCGCTTGACCCGTGTCACGACAAGGGGTTACGCGGCGGCGCAGCGTGGCACCCGGTGGCCGGCTCAGGCATCATGGGGGCAGACCACAGGAGGGGCCAAGATGACGCCAAACGAACTCACCGGGCTGATCCTGGCCGGCGGCCAGGGGCGCCGTATGGGCGGCGTGGACAAGGGGCTGGTGGCCTTCCACGGCCGCCCCCTGGTGGCCCATGTGCGCGAGCGCCTGGCCGGCCGGGTCGCCGAGGTGCTGATCAACGCCAACCGCAGCCAGGCGGAGTACGCCGTCCTGGGGGATCGCGTCATCGAGGACGCCGAGGGCGGCTTCCAGGGCCCGCTGATGGGCATCTACAGCGGGCTGCGCGCCGCTGCCACCCCCTGGCTGGTGGTGGTGCCCTGCGACACCCCTGCGCTGCCCGAGGAGCTGGTGGCGCGCCTGGTGGCGGGCCTGGGCGATGCCGATATTGCCGTGGCCTGCGACGGCGAACGCCTGCACCCGGTGGTGGCGCTGACCCGCACGGCACTGGCCGATGACCTCGCCGCGGCGCTGGCCGGCGGCGAGCGCAAGATCGACCGCTGGTACGCGCGCCACGCCTGGCGCCGCGTCGACTTCTCCGACTGCCCGGCGGCCTTCGCCAACCTCAATACCGAGGATGAGAAGCAGCGCCTGGAAGCCAGCCTGGTGAGCCCCGACCCATGAGTGCGACTGACGACCCCAACCCGATACCGAGCGCTGCGCCGCTGCCGCTGGACGCCGCGATGCCGCTGCTCGGCATCGCGGCGTGGAGCGGCACCGGCAAGACCACCCTGCTCGAGGCCCTGCTGCCGCGCCTGGCCGAGCGCGGCCTGCGCGTCGCGGTGATCAAGCACGCCCACCACACCTTCGACGTCGACCAGCCCGGCAAGGACAGTCACCGTCTGCGCCAGGCCGGTGCCGCCCCCATGCTGGTGGCCTCCCGGGAGCGCCTGGCGCTGATGATGGAGACCCCCGGCCAGCAGGAGCCCGACCTGGCAAGGCTGGTGGCGCTGGTGGCCACCCAGGCGCCGGACCTGGTGCTGGTGGAGGGCTTCAAGGCATGGCCGCTGCCCAAGCTCGAACTGCACCGCCCGGCCCTGGGCAAGCCCCTGCGGGTGGCCGAGGACCCCTGGGTGAGGGCGGTGGCCTCGGATGCGCCCCTGACGCTGCCTGAGGGCGTCGAGGCCCTGGATCTCAACGACCTCGCCGCCCTGGCCGACTGGATCGCCGCCTGGCCGGCGCGCTGGCCCGCGGAGCGCCGGCCCCGCGCCCCGGCCACGGCCCGGGGAGTCGCCGCGCCATGACCCTCTCCTGCTTCGAACTGGGCGAGCGCATGCTGGCCGTGGAGGAGGCCCGGGCGGCGGTGCTCGCCCTGGTAGCGGGGCCGCTGCCCGCCGAGATCGTCCCCCTGGCGCTGGCCCACGGCCGGGTGCTGGCCGAGGACGCCGTCTCGCCCATCGCGGTGCCCCAGAACACCAACTCCGCCATGGACGGCATCGCCCTGGCCTGGCCCGCCGCGCCCGGCGAGGATTGCGCCCCCGTGACACGCTTTCGCCGGGTCGTCGAGCTCCACGCCGGCCAGGCGCCCGCCGGACCCCTGGCCCCCGGCGAGTGCGCCGGCATCACCACCGGCGCGCCGCTGCCCCCCGGCGCCGACACCGTGATCATGCGCGAGCAGCTGGCGGACGAGCAGGGCGCCGATGGCACCCGCTGGGCCATCGTCGATCAGCCCGAGCGGGTCCGGCGAGGCCAGAACGTGCGCCGCGCCGGCGAGGATATCGCCCGCGGCGCCCTGGCGCTGGCCGCCGGCACCCGCCTGGCCGCCGCCGAGCTCGGCCTGCTGGCCTCGCTGGGGCTCGCCGAGGTGGCGGTGCATCGCCGCCCGCGGGTGGCGCTCTTCTCCACCGGCGATGAGGTCACCGCCCCCGGCCAGCCGCTGCCCGCGGCGGGCATCTTTGACGCCAACCGCTTCAGCCTGATGGCGCTGGCCGCCGAGCACGGCGCCGAGGTGCTCGACCTCGGCATCCTGCCCGACGACCGCGACGCCATCGCCGCCGCCCTTGCCCGGGCCGCCGATGAGGCGGACCTGGTGATCACCAGTGGCGGCGTCTCGGTGGGCGACGCCGACCACACCCGGGCGGCGCTCGCCGAGCAGGGCGAGCTCGGCTTCTGGAAGATCGCCATCCGACCAGGCCGCCCCCTGGCCTGCGGGCGCCTCGGCCCCCGGGGCGTGCCCTTCCTGGGCCTGCCCGGCAACCCGGTGGCGGCCATGGTCACCTTCCGCGAGTTCGCCGCCCCGCTGCTGGCCAGGTTGCAGGGTCAGCTGCAGGGTCAGCGGCAGGGCAGCGCGGCCGCTGACCCTGAGCGACTCACGGCCCTGGCCGACCATGCGCTCGCCAGTCGCGTCGGGCGCGTCGACCTGCTGCGCGGCGTCTACCGCTGCGACGCCGACGGGCGGCTGCGAGTCGCCGTCACCGGCGCCCAGGGCTCCGGCATCCTCTCCTCCATGGTCCAGGCCAACTGCCTGATCGAGATCGCCGCCGAGCGCGCCGCCGTGGCCGCCGGCGAGGCGGTGACCATCCAACCCCTGTTCCGTTTTCCATGAGGCATCGACCATGTCACTGACCCATCTCAACGCCCGCGGCGAGGCCCATATGGTCGACGTCGCCGACAAGCCGGAGAGCCGCCGGGAGGCCACCGCCTCCGGCCGTATTCGCATGCTGCCCGAGACCCTGGCACTGCTCGCCGAGGGCGGCCTGCCCAAGGGCGACGTGCTGGCCACCGCCCGCATCGCCGGCATCCAGGCCGCCAAGCGCACCCACGAGCTGATCCCGCTCTGCCATGCCCTGGCGCTGTCGAAGGTGGCCATCGACTTCACCCTCAACGAGGCCGAGAGCTGCGTGGAGGTCTCCGCCACCTGCCGGCTCAACGGCCGCACCGGGGTAGAGATGGAGGCCCTCACCGCCGTCTCGGTGGCCTGCCTGACTCTCTACGACATGTGCAAGGCGGTGGACAAGGGCATGGAGATCGATGCCATCCGCCTCGACACCAAGACCGGCGGCAAGTCCGGCGACTATCGCCGTGGGCAGGCCCTGGGCGAGGGGGCGGGAGAGGGCGCCGTAGTCACCGGCGCCGAGGGCCCCATCGTCACCGGCGAGGGGCACAGCGGCCAGGTGGCGCTGGGCAGCCGCTGCGATATCGCCGCCCCCTGCATCCGCGTCAAGTGCCTGGCGGAGCTGCGCGAGCGCCTCGGCGTGGGCGAGATTTCCGTGCCGCTCACCGACCTGCCGCGGGCCGATGTCGCAGGCCTCAAGGCGGCCCTCACGACGCTTGATGCGCGCTTCGCCGGCCTCAATGAGGGGCGGGTGCTCTGCGCGGTGAACCAGGTGATGGCCGGCGATGATACCCCCCTCACCGATGAGGACGAGGTGGCCTTCTTCCCCCCCGTCACCGGAGGCTGAACGATGAACCCAGCCCAGATGATTCGCGTGCAGGAGGCCCCCTTCGATGCGGGCGTCGAACAGCACGCGTTGCTCGCCGGGCGCACCGATATCGGAGCGGTGGTCTGCTTCACCGGCCTGGTGCGCGACTTCAACGAGCGCCCGGAGGTCACCGCCCTGACCCTCGAGCACTATCCCGGCATGACCGAGGCGGCCCTCACGGCTATCGTCGACGAGGCGCGGAGCCGCTGGCCGCTTGACGGGGTGCGTGTGATCCACCGGATTGGACGCCTGGCCCCCGGAGACCCTATCGTGTTGGTAGCGGTGGCCAGCGCCCATCGACGGGCGGCCTTCGAGGCCTGTGATTTCATCATGGACTACCTCAAGACCCGCGCCCCCTTCTGGAAGAAGGAGCACGCCAGCGACGGCGACTACTGGGTCTCGGAGCGCCACTCCGACCACGAGGATGCCGGCCGCTGGACGACCTGATTCGCGCGACACGCATGAGGGACGACAATGACAACGCTGCCCCAGGCACTGATCGACGACTTCGGCAGGCGCGTACGCTACGTGCGCATCTCGGTCACCGACCGCTGCGATTTTCGCTGCGTCTACTGCATGAGCGAGGAGATGACCTTCCTGCCTCGCGCCCAGGTGCTGACCCTGGAGGAGCTCGCCCTGGTGGCGCGCGCCTTCGTGGAGCTCGGGGTGGAGAAGGTGCGCCTCACCGGGGGCGAACCCCTGGTGAGGCGCGACATCGACCAGCTGGTGGCCCAGATCGGCGCGCTGCCGGGGCTCAGGGACTTCGCCATGACCACCAACGGCGCGAGCCTGCCGAAGCTCGCCGGGCGGCTGCGCGAGGCGGGCCTGACCCGGCTCAATATCAGCCTGGACTCGCTGGACCCCGAGCGCTTCCGGGCGCTCACCCGCACCGGCGACCTCGCCCGGGTCATCGAGGGCATCCGCGCCGCCCGGGAGGCCGGCTTTTCGCGCATCAAGCTCAATGCGGTGATCCTCAAGGGGCGCAACGACGACGAAGTGGTCGACCTGGTGGCCTTCGCCCGCGATGAGGGGCTCGATATCAGCTTTATCGAGGAGATGCCCCTGGGCGATGTCTCCGACCACCGCCGCGACGAGACCTACTGCTCCAGCGACGAGGTCCAGGCGCTGATCGAGGCCCGCTACCCGCTGACCCCCACCACCGAGAGCACCCTCGGCCCCTCGCGCTATTTCCGCATGGCCGACAGCGAGAGCCGGGTGGGCTTCATCTCCCCCCACAGCCACAATTTCTGCGCCACCTGCAACCGCGTTCGGGTCACCGTGGAGGGGCGGCTGCTGCTCTGTCTCGGCAACGAGCACTCGGTGGACCTGCGCCGCGTGCTGCGCGCCCACCCGGGCAATATCGATGCCCTCAAGCGGGCCATCGTGGCGGCCATGCCCCTCAAGCCCGAGCGCCACCACTTCACCACCGACGGCGACGTCCAGGTGGTGCGCTTCATGAACATGACCGGCGGCTGACGCCTCCTGCCTGGCCGCCTTTACGGCCTTTTTTCGCCGGCCTATGGCCGACCAGGGCGGGCATTTATTGCCCGTTTTTCTCGATGTGAGCGTGCGGCTTTCCTTGCCAATCCACCCATCATGCATATACTTTTCCTCTACACACACGCACAACCCGTCTCGTTTTATTCCGGTTCAGGAGGGGACCCATGTCCAGCGAATCCCTGGAGCGCATCGCTCGCAACAAGAACGTCGCTCGCGCCGCCGCTCGTCAGCTCAGCATGGAGCAGCTGCACAAGCTCTCCGAGGTGATTGTCGAGGTGATCGAGCAGAAGAAGGATGAGGAGCGCCAGCGCCAGGAGGAGGAACTCCAGAAGGAGCGCAAGCGCTCCGAGATCCTCGAGGCCATCAGCGAGGCGGGCCTCTCCGTCGATGACCTGGTGCTCGAGCCGCCGCGTCGCAAACGCGGCCGTCCGCCGAAGAACGCCACCAAGGCGTGAGTAGGGCCTGACAGCCAGATGCAAAAAAGCCGCTCAATGAGCGGCTTTCTTTTCCTCTTTGGCAGCCCGGTGATTGGCGTGTTACCTACCCCAGCTCGCTGGCGGAGGGCGCCTCCACGGCCAGTATCTGCAGGTGAATCTCCGGCAGGCGGCGCAGGTGGTCCGCGAACCAGCCCATCAGGCGCGGCTGCAGGGCGAGGCGAAGCTCCGCCAGGGTATCCCCCGTCAGTGTCTCCAGGGTCTCATCCAGCCAGTCGGTGAAGGCCTCCTCGTCGATGGGGCTGGCCTGGCTGGCGTCCAGCATCAGCCGGCCGATGCGCGTCCAGCCCCCCTCGCCGGTGGCAGTCACCGACAGCGCGAGATAGAGGCTGCCGTGGCGCGGTCCCTGGTTCGGGCCGGCCAGGCCGGGCAGCGGGGCCACGGCGTTCTGGCTGACGATGCAGGGGGGCTGTGGGTGGCGGGACACCAGGGAGAGCCCCTCGGCGTCCAGGCGGATCAGGTCGCCGTTGAGGGGGATCAGCGGCGCCTGGATGCCCAGCGGCTCGGCCAGTTCCCGATGGGCCTGCTGGTGGCGGGGCTCGCCGTGCACCGGCAGCAGGTGGCGCGGCTTCACCCAACCGTAGAAGGTGCGCAGCTCCTCCTGGGCAGGGTGGCCCGAGGCGTGCAGCTCCGGGTGGCTGAACTCGTCGAGCAGGGTCACCCCCAGGCGCTTGAGGCCGCTCTTGAGCCGCTCGATCAGGAGCTCGTTGCCGGGAATCGCCTTGGCCGAGAAGATCACGCTGTCCCCCGCGCCGAGCTCCATGGCGTGGTGGCGGCCGCGGGCCAGGCGGCTGAGCGCCGCCCGGGGCTCGCCCTGGCTGCCGGTGGCGATCACCAGCACCTCGT
Source organism: Halomonas alkalicola (assembly GCF_030704205.1). Classification (NCBI taxonomy): domain Bacteria; kingdom Pseudomonadati; phylum Pseudomonadota; class Gammaproteobacteria; order Oceanospirillales; family Halomonadaceae; genus Halomonas; species Halomonas alkalicola. The sequence continues at coordinate 3,581,563 of NZ_CP131913.1, forward strand.
TGGGGGGCAGGTAGCCGAGGTCCGAGACGGGCACCAGGGGCGGGAAGTCGTCCAGGTAGCCGAGGCCGCGGGCCACCGCCACCATGCGCTCCATGGAGCGCCCCATCAGGCTCACCCGGCGACCGTTGCGCTGGGCGGCGTGGCCGATGGCCAGCACCCGTGCCAGGTTGCTGGCGAAGCAGGAGACCACCACGCGCCCCTCGCAGCGGGCGATGGTGTGCTCGAGCGCCCGGGCCACCTCGCCCTCGCTGCGCGAGTGGCCCGGCATGGGGGCATTGGTGGAGTCGCCGACGACGAGGTCCACCGGCGCGATGGCGCGGAAGGTAGCCGCCGACATGGGCTTTCCGATCAGCGGCTCGGGGTCGAGCTTCCAGTCGCCGGTATGCAGTACGCGGTGCTCGCCGGCGGCCAGCAAGAGGGCGCAGCTCTCGGGGATCGAGTGGGTCAGCGGCAGGTAGCGCAGGGTGAAGGGGCCGCACTCCAGCGCCTCGCCGGGCTCGATGACCCGGATGGCATCGGTGGCCAGGCCCCGCTCGATGAACTTGGCGCGCAGCAGGCCGGCGGCCAGCGGGGTGGCGTGGATGGGGCAGCCCCACTTCGGCCATAGCCAGGCGGCCGCGCCGATATGGTCCTCGTGGCCGTGGGTGATGATCAGCGCCCGGGGGCGGATGCCGAGGGCGGTGAGGGTATCGAGGTTGGGCACCTGCAGCGGGCTGTCGGGAAGGTCCTGGCGGATCATCATGCCGCAGTCCACCGCGATCCACTCGTCCTCGGGGCCCCTCTCGCCAAAACCCCTCTCTCCAAAACCATAGAGACTCAGGTTCATGCCGATCTCGCCGCAGCCGCCCAGCGGCAGGAAATGCAGGGGAGGGCGGCGGCGGGGGCGAATCTGGACTCTGGGCTGTGGCATCGGCAGGCGCGGGCTCGGAAAGTGTTGTTTCACTATACGGGAAGGCCCGGGGCAGCCACAACGACGCGCAGGGCCGGCGGTAGCCAGCGAGTGACGGGGCCAGGGCGGTCGAGGGAAACATGCAGCGGCGTTAGGTGCGCCGGGGATAGCTCACCGAGGGGGTCCTATGCCAGGGATGGCATCGGTAGCGTACAGGGATGTATTCACAGCGCCCCCGAGGGGAGCTATCCCCGGGACAGCACCGAACGAAGTCGCTAGATGCCGGAAGGTGCTGTTTTCGCTACACTGTCGCACCCCGATTACAGCCCAAGCCCAACGCCAAACCAGAGGCACGCCATGTCACACTACTACCGCCTGGTGGTCTCCTGCCCAGACCGCGGGGGCATCGTCTCCCGGGTCTCCGGATTCATCGCCGGCCACGGCGGCTCCATCACCGAGGCGAGCCAGCACTCGGACCTCGAGACCGGGCGCTTCTTCATGCGCTACGAGATCCTGGCCGACTCCATCGGCATGCCCCCCGAGGCGCTGCGCGAGGCCTTCGCCCCCATCGCCGACGAATTCGATATGACCTGGGCGCTCACCGACACCCGCAACCGCCCCCGGATGGTGCTGATGGTCTCGAAGGAGTCCCACTGCCTGGTGGACCTGCTCTACCGCTGGACCGCCGGCGAGCTCGACTGCGACATCGCCGCGGTGATCTCCAACCACGAGACCATGCGCGGTCTGGTGGAGTGGCACGGCATTCCCTACCACCACGTGCCGGTGCAGCCCGACCAGAAGCAGGCCGCCTTCGACGAGGTGGTGCGCCTGGTGGATGACGTGCGCGCCGACTGCGTGGTGCTGGCCCGCTACATGCAGATCCTGCCGCCGTCGATCTGTGAACGCTACGCCGGGCGGGTGATCAATATCCACCACAGCTTCCTGCCCTCCTTCGCCGGCGCCAAGCCCTACCACCAGGCCTACGAGCGCGGCGTGAAGCTGATCGGCGCCACCTGTCACTACGTCACCGAGGAGCTCGATGCCGGCCCCATCATCGAGCAGGACATCCACCGCGTCAGCCACTGCCACACCCCCGGCGACCTGGTGCGCTTCGGCCGCGACGTGGAGAAGGCGGTGCTGGCCCGCGGGCTGCGCTGGCACCTGGAGGATCGCGTGCTGATCCACGGCAACAAGACCGTCGTCTTCGCCTGATCGGGCGAGACGCGGGTCGACGAGAGGCGCTCCATGTCCTTCTCCCAAGCGGTGCTCGCCCCTGGCTGCTGGCTGCTGGTGCTCTGTGCGCTGGTGTCGCTCGTGCTCTACGGGCTGGCGCTGGCCCAGCGCCCCTGGCGTGCGCTGCTGGCCGACACTGCCCTGCAGCACCGCTGGCTAGCCGCCAGCGTGGCGGTGCTGCTGATGTGGCAGCTGCGCGCCCAGGCGGTGGAGTGGCTCTCCCTGCACCTGATGTTCACCGCGCTGCTCACCCTGGTCTTCAAGGCCCCGCTGGCGCTGGTCACGATCCTGATCGTCAACCTCGCGGCGGTGGTCACCGGCCGCGTCGACTGGCCGCTGCTCGGCGTCAACCTGCTGGTCACCGGCGTCATGCCTGCGCTGGTCACGGTGCTGATTTGGCGCCTGGTAGACCGCCGCCTGCCCGACAACCTGATGGTCTTCCTGTTTGTCTGCGGCTTCTTCGGCGCCGCCCTCTCCACGCTGGCCGCGGGGCTCGTGGCCGTGGGGCTGATGATGCTCGGTGCCGACGACGCCCACGCCCTCTATCAGGCCATGGAGTACGCCCGCTTCCTGCCGCTGCTGATGCCCTCCGAGGCCTTCATCACCGGCATGCTGATGGCGATCCTGCTGGTCTACCACCCGAGCTGGGTCGCCACCTTCAACGACCATCGCTATATCGATACGAAGTAGCCCCCAGCGCCACCAGCGCGACAGCAGGCGCGCAGATCCCGCGCGATGGCCTTGCCTCGTGCTAGAGACTCAGCACCAGCTGGCGCCGCTCGGCCTCCGGCAGCAGGCGGGCGCCGACGCCGAGCAGGCGCACGGGGCGGCGGCGGCGCTCCCAGGCCTGCTCAAGCAGGCCCTGGTAGCTGGCGGGGGAGGGGGTCAGGCCGCGGCTCTCCAGGGTGGTCAGGCCGAAATCGTCGAAGCGCACCTTTACCACCAGCCCGGCCAGCGGCGGGTGGCCGTGGCGGGCCAGGCGCTCCTCGAGGCGCTCGCAGAGCGGTGCCAGGGCCTCGCGGCAGCTGGCGAGATCCGGCAGGTCCCGGGCGAAGGTGGTCTCCACGCTGATCGACTTGCGCTCGCGCTCCAGGCGTACCGGGCGCTCGTCGATGCCCCGTGCGAGCTCGAAGAGCCGCTTGCCGAACTTGCCGAAGGCCTCCAGCAGCCGCTCCAGCGGCACCTCGCGCAGGGCTGCGCAGGTGGTGATGCCCATGGCCTCCAGGCGCGCCCCGGTGGCGGGGCCCACCCCGTGGAGCTTCTTCACCGGCAGGGCGGCGAGGAAGGCTTCCAGGCGCTCCGGGGTGATCACCGTGAGGCCGTCGGGCTTCTCCCAGTCGCTGGCGATCTTGGCCAGGAACTTGTTGGGGGCCACCCCCACCGATAGGGTGATGCCGGTGCGCGCCAGGCACTCCTGCTTGAGCCAGCGGGCCATCCAGGTGGCGCTGCCGGAGAAGCGCTCCACCGCGCTGACATCGAGGAAGGCCTCGTCCAGGGAGAGGGGCTCCACCAGGGGGGTGAGCTCGTGGAAGATCGCCTGGATCTGTCGCGACACCTCGCGGTACTTGTCGAAGCTGCCGGGCAGCAGGGTGAGGTGGGGACAGAGGCGCAGTGCCCGGGCGGTGGGCATCGCCGAGTGGATGCCGAAGGCCCGGGCGGGGTAGTTGCAGGTGGCGATCACCCCGCGCCGCTCGGGGCTGCCGCCGATGGCCAGCGGCACCTCGGCAAGGGCCGGGTTGTCGCGCATCTCCACCGCTGCGAAGAAGCAGTCGCAGTCGGCGTGGAGGATCTTTCTCACGGCACGGGCTCGGTAAGTGCCTAGCCCAGCGCCTGGCCGCTGCCGCCGCGGATCACGCCTACGCCGATACCCTCGATCTCCAGCGCCTGATGGCGCAGGTCCACCTCGATGGGGGCGAACTCGGGGTTCTCGGCGGTCAGGGTGACCACGTGGCCGCGACGCGAGAAGCGTTTGACCGTCACCTCTTCCTCCAGGCGCGCCACCACGATCTGACCGTCGCGCACCTTCTCGGTGCGGTGCACGGCGAGTAGGTCGCCCTCCAGGATGCCGACATCCTTCATGGAGAGGCCGCGCACCCGCAGCAGGTAGTCGGCCCGGGGAGTGAAGTACTCCGGGGGTAGGGGGCAGTAGCGGTCGATATGCTCGGCGGCCAGTATCGGGCTGCCCGCGGCCACCTCGCCGATGATCGGCAGCCCCTGCTGGGGGGCATCGCCCTCGGCGGCGGCCTCCTGCTCCTGGGCGGGCAGGCGGATGCCTCGGGAGGTGCCGGCGATCATGCGGATGGCGCCTTTCTTCTCGAGGGCGCGCAGGTGCTCCTCGGCGGCGTTGGGCGAGCGGAAGCCCAGGGCCCGGGCGATCTCGGCCCGGGTGGGGGGATAGCCGAGCTCCTGAATGGTCTTGACGATGAAGTCATAGACGTTCTGCTGGCGCTGGGTGAGGGGGCGTGCCATGCGACCTCCGAAGCGGAAAGCGGCGACTGGGTGAATGCGTCAGTGATCAAGTATACAGCATGTTGTTCCATCCAGTAATTCGGATGGTGCGCGCGTCCGGTGCTGTCGATGCTGTCGATGCTGTCGATAGAACAGTCGATAGAACAGACTGTTTAAAACGGCTCGGTCTGGTGGCATTGAGCGCAAGCCCGCGGCTGGCGTACAATTCCACCACGTTTGAAACAGCCGTTTATTACCGGGACTCCTCCGATGGCCCAGACCGACACCGTCACCCGCATCCTCGATACTGCCGAGGTGCTGTTCGCCGAGCGCGGCTTCGCCGAGACCTCGCTGCGCACCATCACCAGCAAGGCCAGGGTCAACCTGGCCGCGGTGAACTACCACTTCGGCTCCAAGAAGTCGCTGATCCAGGCGGTGTTCTCCCGCTACCTCGATCCCTTCACCGAGCGCTTCCACCGCGCTCTGGACGAGCTCCAGGCGCGCTACGGCGACGAGGTGATCCCCCTCGAGGAGCTGCTCGAGACCATGGCGCGCAGCGTGCTGGAGGTGCCCGCCGAGCGCAACAGCCTCAAGGTCTTCATGCGCTTGCTGGGGCTCGCCTACAGCCAGGCCCAGGGCCACCTGCGCCGCTATATTCAGGAGGAGTACGGCAGCGTCTTCACCCGTTTCACCGAGCTGGTGCGCCAGGCCACCCCCGGGCTCCCCGACGCCGAGCGCTTCTGGCGCCTGCACTTCGTGCTCGGCACCGTGATCTTCACCCTTTCCGGCCTTGACGCCCTGCGCGATATCGCCGAGAAGGATTATGGTGAGCATGTGACGGTGCGCGAGCTGATCCGGCGCCTGCGCCCGGTGGTGGTGGCCGCCATGCAGGCCCCGCTGCCGGCGCCCCAGGTAGGCCAGGTAGAGCAGGCAGACCAGGCAGACCAGGCCTGAACGGCCGGCCATCTCGCCGGAATTGCCTCGTGAGGCTGGCGGCTGTGGCGAATCTGTCACTCCTGCCAGCTTTGCCCTAGAATCTGGCCCCTTTCACGTCTGTCTGCGAAGAATCTCTGCTTGCAAGAAGCCAAGGAAGCGAACATGACCCAGCTCGGTCCGGTGATGCTTGACCTGGAAGGCACCGCCCTCACCGCAGAGGAGCGAAAGCTGCTGGCGCGCCCCGAGGTGGGCGGGGTGATCCTCTTCGCCCGCAATACCGAATCGGCCGAGCAGGTCTGCGCGCTCTCCCGCGCCATCCGCGCGGTGCGCCCGGAGCTCCTGCTGGCCATCGACCAGGAGGGCGGCCGCGTGCAGCGGCTGCGCCAGGGGGTCACCCGGCTGCCGGCCATGGCGCGCCTGGGCGCGGGCTTCGGCGAGCATCCCGAGGTCACCCGGCGGCTCTGCCAGGACGCTGGCTGGCTGCTGGGCATGGAGATGGCCGCCTGCGGGCTGGATCTCAGCTTCGCCCCGGTGCTCGACGTCGACGACGGCACCTCCACGGTGATCGGCGACCGCAGCCTCTCCGCCGACCCCGAGGTCGTCGCCGCCCTGGCCGGCGCCTTCGTCGATGGCCTCCACGAGGCCGGCATGGTCGCCGTGGGCAAGCACTTCCCCGGCCACGGCGGCGTGGCCGCGGACTCCCACCTGGAGCTGCCCGTGGACCCGCGCCCGCTCGAGGCCCTGCGCGAGCGCGACCTCGTGCCCTTTTCTCGTCTCGCCGGCCGCCTCGACGGCGTGATGCCGGCGCACGTGGTCTACTCCGCCTTCGACCCGCGCCCCGCCGGCTTCTCGCCGGCCTGGCTCGGCATGCTGCGCCAGAGCCTCGGCTTCAAGGGCGTGATCTTCTCCGACGACCTGAGCATGGCCGGCGCCGCCAGCGCCGGCAGCCCCGCCGAGCGGGCGCAGGCCGCCCTGGACGCCGGCTGCGACATGCTGCTGGTCTGCAACGACCGCGCCGCGGCGCTGGAGGTCATCGAGGCATGCCGCGAGCGACCGGGGGCCAGCCGCCTCACCCGGCTGCGCTACGCCCGCGCCCGCCCGGCGCTTGCAAGCCTCACCGCGCTCTCCCGCTGGCGCCGAGTCCACGCCCACCTCGAGGCCCTGGCCTGAGTTCAAGTTTCAATTTCCGACACCCTTCGACCACGAGCCACCGCAATGCCCAAACTCGATGCCGATTTTCACCAGTCCCTCGCCGACATGCGCGAGGTGATGGACAACGCCGACTGCCTGATCACCCAGGAGGCCGTGGAGCGCGCCCTGGACCGCATGGCCGACGAGATCACCCGCGACCTGGGCGAGAAGCTGCCGGTCTTCTACTGCGTGATGAACGGCGGCCTGATCACCACCGGCCACCTGCTGCCGCGCCTCGGCTTCCCGCTGGAGGTGGACTATCTGCACGCCACCCGCTACCGCGGCGGCACCCGTGGCGGCGAGCTGTTCTGGCGCGTCTCCCCGGAGGTGCCCATGGCCGGCCGCCACGTGGTGATCGTCGACGATATCCTCGATGAGGGCGCCACCCTGGCCGCCATCCTCGACTACTGCCGCGAGGCCGGCGCCGCCAGCATCTCCACCGCGGTGCTGGTCGACAAGCGGCACGACCGCAAGGCGGTGCCGGACCTCAAGGCCGACTACTGCAGCCTCGAGGTCGCCGACCGCTACGTCTTCGGTTTCGGCATGGACTACAAGGGCTACTGGCGCAACGCCCCCGGCATCTTCGCCCCCAGGGGGATGTAGGGGTCAGAGCAGGAAGAACCTTCCATAGGCCGCCATCAGCGGCTCCCCGGCCAGCAGCGCCACCCAGCCCGCCAGGGCCAGATAGGGCCCGAAGGGCATGGGGGCGGCGCGCAGCCGCGGCACCGCCAGCTGCACCAGGATGCCGATGATGGCGCCGATCCCCGCGGAGAGGATCAGCAGCAGCGGCAGATATTGCCAGCCCATCCAGGCGCCCAGCGCCGCGAGCAGCTTGAAGTCGCCGTAGCCCATGCCCTCCTTGCCGGTGATCAGCTTGAACGCCCAGTAGAAGCTCCACAGCACGAGATACCCCGCCATGGCGCCGATCACCGCGCTCGAAAGCAGCAGCGGCTGGAACAGCAGCTGGTAGGCGAGCCCCGCCCACAGCAGCGGCAGGGTGAGCAGGTCCGGCAGCAGCTGGGTGCGCAGGTCGATCACCGCCATGGCCAGCAGTGCAAGGCACGCCCCCAGCACGAAGAGCCCCTGCCAGCTCGGCCCGAACAGCGCCACTACCGCAAGCGCGAGCGCCCCGCCGGCCAGCTCCACCAGCGGATACTGGGGGCTGATGGCCGCATCGCAGTTCGCGCAGCGTCCGCGGCGCTTTAGCCAGCCCACCACCGGGAGGTTGTCGTGCCAGGCGATGGGGGTCTCGCAGCTCGGGCACATCGAGCGCGGCGTGGCCAGGTTGAATTCCGGCTGCGTCTCACTCGGCAGCTCCAGCGCCTCGCGGGCCTCGGCCCGCCAGCCCAGCATCAGCATCACCGGCAGGCGCACGATCACCACGTTGAGGAAGCTGCCCAGGCACAGGCCGACGAAGGCCGCCAGCGGCCAGAGCAGGGAAGGGGGAAGATCCAGCAAAACGATGTCCTTATCGGGTTAGATCACGCTGCCCAGCTCGAAGATCGGCAGGTACATGGAGATAACGAGCCCGCCCACCAGCACGCCCAGCACCACGATAATGAAGGGCTCCAGCAGCGAGGTGAGGGTATCGACCATGTTGTCGACCTCCTCCTCGTAGTAGTCCGCCACCCGGTTGAGCATGGCGTCCAGCGAGCCCGCCTCCTCGCCGATGCCGACCATCTGCACCGCCAGCGGCGGGAAGCGCTCGGTCATGCGCATGGCAAAGTTGAGCTGCTGGCCGGTGGCCACGTCTTCGCGGATCTGCACCACCGCGCGCTCGTAGACCTTGTTGCCGGTGGCGCCGGCGGCGGTGTCCAGCGCCTCCACCAGGGGCACGCCGGCGCCGAAGGTGGTGGCCAGGGTTCGCGAGTAGCGCGCTACCGCGGATTTATCGAGGATCTCCCCCAGTACCGGCACCTTCAAGGCAAAGGCGTGCATGCGGTAGGCGAAGGCCTCGGACTTCTTCATGCCGGTGCGGATGAAGAAGATCAGGGCGGCCACCCCCAGCACCCCCCACCACCAGTAGGCCTGGGCGAACTCGGACATGGCAATGGTCATGCGGGTCATGGCCGGCAGCTCCGCGCCGAAGCCCTGGAATAGGCTCTCGAACTGTGGCACCACCTTGATCAGCAGCAGGGCGGTGACCCCGATGCCCACTGCGATCACCGCCGCTGGGTACCAGAGCGCCTTCTTCACGCGCCCCTTGAGCAGCTCGATCTTCTCCTTATAGGTGGCCACGCGGTCGAGCATTCGGTCCAGCGAGCCCGACTGCTCGCCGGCTTCCACCAGGTTGGCAAACAGTCGATCGAAGTGCTGGGGGTGACGCTTCAGCGCATCGGAAAACGAGGCGCCGGCGGCCACGTCGTTCATCAGCTCCTGCACCAGGCCGCTCATGGCCGGCTTCTTGATGCTTTCCGCCACCACCTGGAAGGCCTGCAGCACCGGCACCCCAGCACGGATCATGGTGGCCATCTGGCGTGCGAAGAGCATGATGTCGCGGGGCTTGATCTTGCCCATGCCGCCGCCGAAGCCACTTTTCCGCCGCACGTTCTTGATGATGATGTTCTGGCCGGCGAGGATCTTCTCCACCTCGCCCTTCTGGGCGGCGACGATCTCACCCCCCACCTTGCGCCCGCCGGGGCCCTTGCCTGTCCAGCGCCAGCGGTAGAGCTTGATCTCCTTGGTGGGGCGCAATTTCCGTGCTGTGGCCATAGTGGTATCCCTTCATTCCCTGTGATGGTGGTCGACTCTGGCGGCCGACTCGCTAGTCTTTGGTCACCCTGTTGATCTCGGCCAGGCTGGTCACCCCCTGCATCGCCTTCATGAGGCCGCTTCTGCGCAGGTCCGGATAGCCCTCCTGGCGGGCCAGGTCGCTGAACTCCATGGAATTGCCATTCTTCATGATCAATTGACTCATGGCGTGGCTGATCGGCACCACCTCATAGATGCCCACCCGCCCCTTGAAGCCCTTGGTGCAGTGCTTGCAGCCCACCGGCTCGAAGAAAGTGGCCTGGCCGATCTCCTCCTCCGTGAAGCCTTGGGCGGCCAGGGCCTCGTGGGGCAGGTCCGCCGGCTGCTTGCAGTGCTTGCAGAGCTTGCGCGCCAGGCGCTGGGCGATGATCAGACTCACGGAACTGGCGATATTGAACGGCGCCAGGCCCATGTTGGCCAGGCGGGTGAGGGTCTCCGCAGCGGAGTTAGTGTGCACGGTGGAGAGCACCAGGTGGCCGGTCTGGGAGGCCTTCACCGCGATCTCGGCGGTCTCCAGGTCGCGGATCTCGCCCACCATCACCACGTCCGGGTCCTGGCGCAGGAAGGCACGCAGGGCGCTGGCGAAGTCCAGGCCGATCTTGGGGATCACGTTGACCTGGTTGACCCCGGGCACCTTGATCTCTACCGGGTCCTCGGCGGTGCAGATGTTGCGCTCCACCTCGTTGAGGATATTGATGCCGGTATAGAGGGTCACCGTCTTGCCGCTGCCGGTGGGCCCGGTGACGAGAATCATGCCCTGGGGCTGATCCAGCACCGTCTCGTACATGGCGCGCTGCTCCGGCGTGAAGCCGAGCATCTCGATGCCGAGCTGGGCCGAGGCGGGGTCGAGGATCCGCAACACGATCTTCTCGCCGAACACCGTGGGCAGCGAGTTGACGCGAAAGTCGATGGAGCGGGTCTTCGAGAGCCGGAGCTTGATGGCGCCGTCCTGGGGCAGGCGGCGCTCCGAGATATCGAGCCGTGACATCACCTTCAGGCGCGCGGCGATGCGCGCGCGCATGGCGAAGGGCGGGTGGGCCACGTCATGCAGCATGCCGTCGATGCGAAAGCGCACCCGGTAGCTGGTTTCATAGGGCTCGAAGTGGATGTCCGAGGCGCCGCGGTGGATGGCGTCGAGCAGGATCTTGTTGACGAACTTGATGATCGGCGCGTCTTCGCTGGCCGCACTCGCGGCCGCCTGCACGTCTACCTCGCCGCTGGCCTCCTCCTCGCCGGCGAAGCCCAGCTCGCCGATGGCATCGTCCACCCCCTTGAGCTCATCGAGCATGCTCTTCTCACTGGAGGCGAGATAGGCCTCCAACACCGGGCCGAGCTGGTCCACCGGGGCCAGCACCCCCTCCGGAGTGAGGCCGGTGGCGAACTGCAGCTCGTCGAGCAGGGCAAGCGTAGAGGGGTAGGGCACCGCCACGGTGAGCCGGTGGCCGCGCTGCATCAGCGGCAGCACCTTGAGCTTGCGCAGGATCTTTTCGGGGAAGGCGTCGGCGCGGGGCAGCGTCTCCGGGCGGATGGCGTCGAGATCCATCATCGGCAAGCCATACTCCCAAGCCGCCGAGAGGGTGGCCTGGCGGGCGGAGACCAGCCCGGTATCGATCACGTGCTCCAGCAGCGACACCTCGCCCTCGCGGGCCTCCTCCTCAGCGCGCACCGCGGCGGCGTGGCTGATCCGCTCGTCCGCCACCAGTCGCCGCGCCAGACCGCGCAGGCCCGCCGTGGCGTCGTGGCGGGTGCTTTGTAGTGGGGTGTCCAGAGGAGGGGCACTCGGTGGGCTGCGATAGTCGTTCATGGGCGTTCGCTGCTTATGGTCGGCATCATTCTGCCCATTCTAGCCGTCCCCACCCCCGCCCGCCCAGCGCTGAACCACGCGGCTTCAACCTTTTGCTGGGCAAATCTCATACTTACCGCAGGCACCCAGCAGGCCGCCAATCCTAGATCGTTGGCCTGCTGGGTTTGACTTATCAGGCGCTGCGCTCGTTTTCCTATCTGCCGAGGGGTTGGGCCGTTGGCTATGCCAGCTCGATCAGGCGGGAAGCGTAGTCCAGCAGATCGCCGGTGTGTTTCTCGATGATGGCGATCACGATGGGGATCTGCACCGCCTGATAATCGTGGACGGCCACATTGCGAAAGCCTGTCATCTGCTTCATGGACGTGGCGAGTGACGCGTCGATGAGGCCTTCGCGCGCCAGGATATCGAACACTTCCCTTGCGCTCTGGGGCAGGCCCAGACGGTGCAGGCGTATCAGGCGGTTGCCTGCATCGATGCTGGCCTCGCAGGCGCGCTGCAGGTTGAGGATGGCGGCGTCCTGGCGCGTCTGATTTTCCGTGAAGGTGGCCGGGTGCTTGTCATACTCCTCCCGGGCCCTCGCCACGCAGCGCTCGATGCTCGCAGCCTTGTTGAGCAGGACGTCATCGGCCATGAACGCTGCCTCGCTCCTTGATGTCGGCGATCAATGCCCGGCGCTGTATGGCCAGGTCCCAGTATTCACTCTGCACCGTGAGCTCGAACTCGTCGCTGTCGCTGCCGAGATGCCATAGCCGCTCGCCGGTCGTCACGACCTGATGCTGAAGCACGGTAGAGGCCTGGCGCAGGTCGATCAGGTCGATCTCCTTGCTGAGCCTGTCGGCCAGTTCGCCGCTCAGCTGCCAGCGCTGCTCGGGCGGCAGCGGTGCGGCCAGCAGGAGAGCCAGGTCCACGTCGCTTTCCCTCGTCGCTTCCCCCTTGGCCTGGCTGCCGAACAGATAGACCGCCTGCAGCGAGGGCAGCGAAGCTGCCAGGTAGGCCGTCAGTGAGGCGAGGTCGCGTTGACTGAGGATGCGTTGAGAGTCGGGCATGTCATGGACCGCGAAAGGTTCGAGAAGAACAGGGTACAACAGCGCCGCGGCAATTGCCGCGGCGCTGTTGGCCTGTAATCAGGAAACCTTGATGGTCCGCGTGACGAACGCCTGGCGTCGATCAGGCGCCGGCCTTGGGCAGCCTGGCGAGCGGACGGCTCCAGATGGTCAGGAAGCGCTCGGTGTTGACGCTGCGCTGCTCGCTCTCGCGCTTGGTGCGGGGGAGGGGCTGGTCCCAGATGGTGGGGATGCGCTCGGTGGTCATGGGGGAAACCTCCTGGGTTTCAATTTTCGGAAAGCATTTTCACATATCTTATCTTCGACCAAGGTCGCAGGCAAGTATTTGTGAAAAATATTTCTGAAAATACCGCACCCCCTGAATCGCCCCGCAAAGCGTGGCTACCATCAGTAGCAACAGCCTCTGTGGCAGTAAGATGGCTATCAGTGGAAACAGCCCCGGCGCTCCACAGGCCACAGCGGCTATAGTGAAACGACCACCCTCGGCAGGGAGGCCGTGCGCCATGACCCCCTATCCACTGCTCCTCCATCACGGCGGCGCCAGCGGCGTGACCGGCAGCTGCCATCGGCTGCAGATCGCCGAGGATCGCGCCCTGCTGGTCGATTGCGGGCTCTTCCAGGGCCAGGATGCCGACCGGCTCGACGGCTTCGAGCAGCTCCAGGTGCGCTTCCCGGTGGAGGATGTGCTGGCGCTGGTGGTCACCCACGTGCATATCGACCATATCGGCCGGCTGCCCTACCTGCTGGCGGCGGGGTGGCGGGGGCCGATCCTCTGCTCGCTGCCTTCACGCCGGCTGCTGCCGCTGGTGATCGAGGACGCCCTGAAGATCGGCTTCACCCGCGACCGGGCGCTGATCGAGCGCTTCCTGGCCGAGGTGGAGGGGCGCCTGGTGGCGCTGGACTACGGCGATTGGCACACCCTGGTGGACGATGCCCGCCACCGGGTGCGCGTCAGGCTCAAGCGCGCCGGGCATATCCTCGGCTCCGCCTACGTGGAGGTGGACACTCTCGAGCGGGCCAGCGGCCGCGCCCACCGCACCCTCTTCTCCGGCGACCTGGGCGCCCCCCATGCGCCGCTGCTGCCGGCGCCCAAGCCGCCCTGGCGCTGCGACACCCTGGTGCTGGAGAGCACCTACGGCGACCGCGAACACGAGGATCGCCGCCACCGGCGCGGCCGGCTCAAGGCCGCCATCGATCGGGCGCTGGCCAATGGCGGCACGGTGGTGATCCCCGCCTTCAGCATCGGCCGCACCCAGGAGCTGCTCTACGAGCTGGAGACCCTGATCCACCAGGCGAAAAGCCCGCGCTGGCGGTCGCTGGAGATCATCGTCGATTCGCCCCTGGCGGCGCGCTTCACCGAGGTCTACCGCGAGCTCAAGCCGTGGTGGGACGCCGAGGCCCACCGGCGGCTGCGGGCGGGGCGCCACCCGCTCAGCTTCGAGAACCTTTATACCGTTAGCTCCCACGAGGAGCACGAGCGCACCCTGGCGTATCTCGCCGAGAGCGGCCGGCCGGCGGTGGTGATCGCCGCCAGCGGCATGGTCAGCGGCGGGCGGGTGGTCAACTACCTCAAGCGGATGCTCCCCGACGAGCGCCACTGCGTGCTCTTCACCGGCTACCAGGGCAGCGGCACCCCGGGGCGCGATATCCAGCGCTACGGGCCCCGCGGCGGCTGGGTGGAGCTGGATGGCGAGCGCATCGACATCCGCGCCCGGGTGGAGACGGTCTCCGGCTACTCGGCCCACGCCGATCGCCGCGACCTGCTCAACTTCGTGCGCTGCATGCGCGAACCGCCCCGGCATATCCGCCTGGTGCACGGCGAGGCCGAGGCCCAGCGCGCCCTGCGCGAGACCCTGCTGGCCTGGGCCCAGGAGGCCGGCCATCCCCTGGAGGTGACGCTGGGCAGCGAGTGCCCGGTTGCCGCCCCCGAGGGGGAGAGCGCCTGAGGGAGGGCGGCATGTTCCAGCGCATCCTGGTGGTCTGTACCGGCAATATCTGCCGCAGCCCGGTGGCGGCGGCGATGCTTCGCGCCCGCCTGCCGGGGCGGAAGGTGAGCTCCGCCGGCCTCGGCGCCCTGGTGGGGCACGGCGTGGAGCCCAGCGCCGCCCGCCTGGCCGAGATTGAGGGGCTCGTGATGGCGGGGCATCGGGCCCGCCAGCTCACGGCCGAGCTGCTGGCCGAGGCGGACCTGGTGCTGGTGATGAGCGAGGGGCAGCGCCGCGCCGTGGCCGAGCTGGCCCCCGCCGCGCTCGGGAAGACCCTGCTGCTGGGGCACTGGCTGCCCGGGGCGCGGGAGATTCCGGACCCTTACCGCCAGTCCGAGGAGATGTTTGCTTTGGTGCACCAGCGCCTGCGCGATGCCGTGGACGCCTGGGTGTCGCGGCTATGAGCCGAGGCGGACGCCTGCGCCTCGCTGGCGCTGCTCTGGGGGCTGTACGGGAAAACCCTGAAGGTTGTCCCTCATCGCGTTGACCAAAAAGCGCGACAAGCCTCGGCACTTCAGGCCGAGGAAGGATAGCGCGGGCGCCGCAGGCGCCCTATACTACTGGATATAAATATAGCTTCGGGTCACTATGCAACGCCTCCAAGCCTTCAAATACGAACTGATGCCCAACGGCGAGCAGGTGCGGAAAATGCGCCAGTTTGCCGGCATGGCACGGTACGTGTTCAACCGAGGGCTGGCGTTGCAAAAGGAGCGGTATGCAGCCGGTGAGAAGACGTTGGGGTATGCGGCCTTGTGCAAGCAACTTACCGGCTGGCGTAACAGCGACGACACGCCATGGCTCAAGGATGGGCCGGTCCACCCGCTCCAGCAGTCGTTGAAGGATCTCGATCGCGCCTATGCCAACTTCTTCGCCAAGCGGGCGGACTTCCCGCGCTTCAAGAGGAAGGGTCAGCGTGACAGCTTCCGCTACCCCGATCCCAAGCAGATCCGGCTCGACCAGGGCAATCGGCGGCTCTACCTGCCCAAGTTGGGTTGGCTACGTTTCCGCAAGAGCCGCGAGGTACTGGGAGCGGTCAAGAACGTCACCGTCAGCCAGTCGGCGGGGCGATGGTTCGTCTCGATCCAGACTGAGCGTGAGGTCGCGGTGCCGGCGCCGATTGGCGGGGCTGTGGGCATCGACATGGGCGTGGCGCGGTTCGCCACGCTCTCCGATGGCAGCTACCTGGCACCTCTCAACAGCTTCAAGAAACACCAGGCGGCACTGCGCAAGGCGCAGCAGGCCATGAGTCGCAAGGTCAAGTTCAGCAACAACTGGAAGAAGGCCAAGGCCCGCGTCCAGAAACTCCAGGCTCGCATCGCCAATGCCCGGCGTGATTTCCTGCACAAGGCTTCCGCCATGATCAGCCAAAACCACGCGCTCGTGGTGCTGGAAGACCTGCAGGTCGGCAATATGTCGCGCTCGGCCAGAGGCAGTATCGAGGAGCCAGGCCGCCATGTTCGCCAGAAATCCGGCCTCAACCGCTCGATCCTCGATCAGGGGTGGTACGAGTTCCGTCGCCAGCTCGACTACAAGCTGGCCTGGCGTGGGGCGCATCTGGTCGTTGTGCCACCGCACAACACCAGCCGCACCTGCCCCGAGTGCGGTCATGTCGCTGCGGAGAACCGGCGCAGCCAGGCCCGCTTTGCCTGTGTCGATTGTGGCTTCGAGGCCAATGCCGATCATATCGGCGCCATCAATGTATTAAGGGCGGGGCACGCCCGGCTAGCCTGTGAAGTGAGTGGTGCAGTAAGGCCGCCAGCAGCAGGAACCCACCGAAGCGATTCAGGGATGGCTCAA
Organism: Halomonas alkalicola; assembly: GCF_030704205.1. NCBI lineage: Bacteria > Pseudomonadati > Pseudomonadota > Gammaproteobacteria > Oceanospirillales > Halomonadaceae > Halomonas > Halomonas alkalicola. Next base: position 3,597,661 of record NZ_CP131913.1, read on the forward strand.
TGCCGTGCCTGAGCGCCGTAGGAATCCCCTTCCTTTCCGCCGTTGGCGGCAGCTGCCTAAGCAGCTGAGGGAGGGGAGGACGTCAAGTACAGAAATGAGTACAATGAAGGTCGTCACAGGAGGTCCACCATGGATACCGTCACCTATACCCATTTCCGCAGTCACCTGGCCAGGGTGCTCGACCGTGTCAACGATGATCATGTGCCGGTGCTGATCACGCGCCAGAATGGCAAACCGGCCATCGTGATGTCGGTCGAGGACTTCAAGTCCTACGAGGAAACCGCCTACCTGATGGCCAGTCCCGAGAATGCCCGCCGCCTCAACGAGGCCATCGCCGAGGTTGAGCGCGGAGAGGGAGGCGAGCACGGACTCATCGACCCATGATGCTGACGTGGGCGACAACTGCCTGGGAGGACTATCTCTACTGGCAGGGCCGCGATAAGAAGACACTCAAACGCATCAATACCCTGATCAAGGATATCCAGCGCCAGCCCTTCGACGGACTGGGTGACCCCGAGCCCCTCAGGCATCAGTGGTCGGGTTACTGGTCGCGTCGAATCGATCGCGAGCACCGCCTGGTCTACAAGGTGACCGACAGCGCCATCGTGATCGTGCAGTGCCGCTACCACTATTGAGCCTGCCCCCCCTCGACCGCCGCCCCTGTATGCGTCATCTTTGAAGCAAGCGAAGTAATTGGTAGAAAGCGAACTTGCAGAAAGCGAACTTGCAGAACGCCAACCAAGGCAGGCGGGATGAGATGCCGCGGATGAACAGGGATAGGGATAGGGAGAGGGTGATGGTCGAGGCGCTGACGGTTTCCGAGGTCTACCGGGCCTGCCCGGAGGAGGCCTTTTCCTTCGAGGTGACCAGTGAGCTGGAGTCGCTGGACCTGCTGAGCGGCCACGACCGCGCGCGGGAGGCGCTGGACTTCGGCACCGCGATCAGAAGCGATGGCTTCAACCTCTTCGTGCTCGGCCAGCCGGGCCACGGCATGCACAGCCTGGTGGGGCACTTCCTGGAGGAGCGCTCCCGGGACGAGGCGCCGCCGCCGGACTGGGGCTACGTCTACAACTTCGACGACCCCTCGGTGCCGCTCTACCTGCAGCTGCCGCCGGGGCTGGGCCGCCAGCTGCGCCGCGACATCGAGGCGCTGGTGGATGAGCTGCGCGGGGCGATCCCGGCGGTGTTCGAGAGCGAGGAGTATCAGAACCGCCTGCAGGAACTGAAGCAGGCCATGGGCGAGCGCCAGCGCGACGCCATCGAGGCGGTGCGCCGTGAATCCCGCGAGCAGGGAGTGCTGCTGCTCTCCACCCCCAACGGCTTCACCTTCGCGCCGGCGGGCGACGACGACAAGATGATGTCGCCGGAGGAGTACGAGAAGCTGCCGAAGGAGGAGCGCGAGCGCATCGAGCACACGGTGGAGATTCTGCAGCGCAAGCTGACCCAGGCGATCCGCCGCATGCCGAAGCTGGCCAAGGAGCTGCGCGACCAGATCAACGGCCTCAACGAGGAGGTGCTGCAGACCGCCATCGGCGCCCCCCTGGCGGAGCTGGAGGAGCGCTACGCCGAGGAGGAGGGGGTGATCGCCCACCTGGTCGCGATCCGCGAGGCGATCCTGACCCACGTCGATTCCTTCATCTCCGACGACCCCGAGATTCCCCCGGAGGCGGTGTTCAGCCGCTTCCATCTCAACCTCCTGGTGGACAACGCCGACACCGAGGGGGCGCCGGTGATCTACCAGGACCTGCCGGGCCACCAGCACCTGGTGGGTCGCATCGAGCACCACGTGCACAACGGCACCCTGCTCACCGACTTCTCGCTGATCCGCGCCGGGGCCCTGCACCGCGCCAACGGCGGCTACCTGGTGCTGGACGTGCGCGCCGTGCTCACCCAGCCTGGCGCCTGGGAGACCCTCAAGCGGGTGCTGCGCGCGGGGGAGATCCGCACCGAATCCCTGGAGCAGGCCTACGGCCTGATCAGCACCGTGAGCCTGGAGCCCCAGCCGATTCCGCTGGACGTGAAGATCGTGCTGCTGGGCGAACGGCTGCTCTACTACCTGCTGTGCGAGCACGACCCGGAGTTCCTGGAGCTGTTCAAGGTACAGGTGGACCTAGAGGACGAGCTGCCGCGCAGCGAGGCCAACCTGGCTCTCTACGCCCATATGGTGGCGACCCTGGCCCGGGAGGCCGCCCTGCGCCCGCTGGACCGCAGCGGGGTGGCGGCCACCATCGAACGCGCCAGCCGGCTGGCCGACGACCAGCAGCGCCTCACCGCCCGCCACCGCGACCTGAGCGACCTGCTCCAGGAGGCCGACCACTGGGCGGCCATGGAGGATGCCACGGTGATCACCCGCGCCCACGTGGAGAAGGCGGTGGCCCAGCAGCTCTACCGCGCCGGGCGCATCCGCGAGCGAAGCCTCGAGCAGATCAACCGCGGCACGGTGATGATCGCCACCGAAGGCCAGGCCGTGGGGCAGGTCAACGGCCTCTCGGTGCTGGCCCTGGGCGACTTCGCCTTCGGCCAGCCGACTCGGATTACCGCAACGGCCAGGCCCGGCGCCGGCCAGGTGGTGGATATCGAACGCGAGGCGCGCCTGGGCGGGCGCATCCACACCAAGGCGGTGATGATCCTGTCGCGCTTCCTGGCCGGCCGCTACGCCCCGGATGTGCCGCTGTCGCTCTCGGCGAGCCTCGCCTTCGAGCAGTCCTACGGCGGTATCGAGGGCGACAGTGCCTCGGTGGCGGAGGTGTCTGCGCTGGTCTCGGCCATCGCCCGGGTGGCACTCGACCAGCGCTTTGCCGTTACCGGCTCCATCAACCAGCACGGCGAGGTGCAGGCGGTGGGCGGGGTCAACGAGAAGCTCGAGGGCTTCTTCGACGTCTGCCGCGCCCGGGGCGAGCTCGGCGGCCAGGCGGTGATCCTGCCGGCCAGCAACGTCGAGCACCTGATGCTGAAGGCCGAGGTTCGCGAGGCCATGGCCGCGGGGAGCTTCCGCATCTTCGCGGTGCGCCACGTGGACGAGGCACTCGCGCTGCTCACCGGCGAGGCGCCCGGCGAGCCCGACGAGGGCGGCCGGTTCCCCGAACAGAGCGTCAACGGCCGGGTGCAGGCGCGCCTGGCAGCCTTCGCCGAGGCGATCAAGGCGGCCCGCGGGGCTGACGAAAAGGACCAGGCAAAGGTCGATGAGAATGCCGGCGACCAGAGAGAGGAGGGCGGCGGCAATGAGTGAGCCCAGCCAGACGATGCGCGTGGTGGCGCTGCTGGACGACTCCCGTCAGAGCCAGGCGGCGCTGGCCGCGGCGGTGGCCCTGGCCGACCAGGTCAGCGCCGAGCTGGTGGCGCTCTTCATCGAGGACCTCGAGCTCTTGAGCTGCGCGGCCTTCCCCTTCTCCTGCGAGGTGGGGGCCAGCACCGGCCTCTCCCGGCCGCTGCAGAGCGAGGCGCTGGAGGCGAGCCTGGCCCGCCAGCTGCAGCGCATCACTCGGGCCCTGGAGCAGGCGGTGGAGGGGCGAGAGCTGCGCCACCGCCTGCAGGTGAGCCGCGGCCAGGTGGTCAGCGAGGCCCTGGCCGCGGCCGCGCCCTGCGACGTGCTGGTGCTGGGCAAGGCGGGGCTCTCCTCGCGCTGGGGCTGGAGCTCGCGGCTTGGCTCCACCAGCCGCCGCCTGGTGCTGGAGGCCCCCTGCACGGTGATCATCTGGGACGAGCGCCACCCGCCGGCGCCCGGCCCACTGCGCTACCTGCGCGGCGAGGCCCCGACCCTGCCCTGGGGCGAGACCCTGGCCGAGGCCTCGCGCAGTCACCCGCTGTTTCGCGGCCGCGAGGAGCTCGCCCCCATGGCCGCCCCCGAGCTCGAACGCTTCCTCGCCCGCGCCCGCAGCGGCGCCCTGGTGATCAGCCGCCAGACCCTCACCCGCCTCTTCGCGGAGGACCCCGAGGTGCTCGCCCGCATCCCCATACCGGTGGTGGTGGTGCCCTAGGGTGGCGGAAGGCTTGGACGAAAGATCTCGATCTCCAGGCCGTCGATATGCCGATAGTGACGATCGTTGGCGGTAAGAAGAGGCACACCGAGCTCCATGGCCGTCGCCGCAATCAGGGCATCGGCCATCTGCATGCTGTGGCTGAGCGCATAGCTCTCGACCAGGAAGGTGGCGCGAGCCGAGATGCCCTCTTCCAGGTGCACCAGCTCGGCTTCCCAGTAGCGCATTGCCTGGCGAAGCTGGTGCAGCTCCTGCTTGTTGCGCAGCCCCTGTACCAGCTCCATGTAGCTGACGGCGGAGAGCGAGAAGCCGGTCATTTCATCCAGCCTGTCGGCCGCGGCGGCATTTCCCCTCAGGTTCCAGATCAGCACGTCGGTATCGACCAGCATCAATCATCGGCTCCGAAGGTGCGTGGTGCGCGCAGGCGTCGGACGTGAGATTCCACGTCCATCTCATCCCGGTCTGCCCAGAGGCCAAAGGCAGGGTTGCGCGCAGGCCGCTCCTGTTCTCGCTCTGCCGCCAACCCCACCAGCCGGGCGCAGAGCTTGCCGCGGTGGGTGATCTCCACGGTTTCGCCGCGTTGGGTGGCCGCGAGCAGCGCTCTGGCCTGCAAGCGCAGATCTTTCACGGTGGCGTGCATGGTGTTGCCCTCCTGTACTCGCAAGGCTCGGTCCGGTTCGTTGTAGACTCTGGGTTACACTTTGGAGTGTAACTTACCGGATGTGATTCCGCTTTCCCATGGTGGTTATCCAGTTCCCATAGAGGTTGTTTCCTCTTGTAGGAAGCCAGCTCCCACCGAGGCTTATTCCCACTGGTGGGCATCCAGCTACCACCGAGGGTAATTCCCACTGGTGGGAGCCACGCTCTGCGGGGCGAATGTTGTGGCCTCGGCACAGGCCAGCTACACCACCGGGCGCCTGCGGCGCCATTCGCCGGGCGGAGCCCATCTCCCACCAGTAGCTCCAAGCCTTGGAGGTCAGGTTAACCACCGAGGCTGTAGCGACTGTTGGTTATCCAGCTCCCACCGAGGCTTATTCCCACTGGTGGGCATCCAGCTACCACCGAGGGTAATTCCCACTGGTGGGAGCCACGCTCTGCGGGGCGAAGGCGGAGGCCACAGCAACATCGGGCAACACCACCGGGCGCCTGCGGCGCCATTCGCCGGGCGGAGCCCATCTCCCACCAGTAGCTCCAAGCCTTGGAGGTCAGGTTAACCACCGAGGCTGTAGCGACTGTTGGTTATCCAGTTCCCACCGAAGCTGTTGCTTCTGGTAGGCACCCAGCTACCACCGTGAGGTCGCGACCCCCGGCTTGGCCCAGGAGTCAAGCACCACCAAGGGCTAGGAGCGGGCGGCTGTTTCAAACACTCATTTCGCGTTACTATCTCGTCCGACTATCAACGCTGCATTCAACGAGAGGGAAGGCGGTGGGATGGCAGACCTTGGGAGCACGACCTTGAGAGAACGAGCGTGAGCGCCATCGCGTCGCCCTGCGTGGGGCTCTGTTCCACCACCCTGGGGGATCGCACCTGCCGCGGGTGCCAGCGCAGCGATGCGGAGATTCGCGACTGGTTCGGCCTGTCTGGTGACGAGCGCGCTGCGCGCATGGCCGAACTCGACGCCCTGCGCGAGGCCGTGGCCGGCCGCTACCTGCGCCTGGTGGATGCCGCCGCCCTCGAGGCCCAGCTCAAGCGCCACCGCATCCGCTTCCGGGCGGATCAGCCGGGGCTGTCGCGGGCGGTGGAGCTTTTAAGGGTCGGCCGCGAGCGGATCCAGGAGCTCCCCCGCTATGGGCTGGCGCCGACGGGGCCGGGCGAGGGCCTTCCCGCCGCCGAGCTCCACGCGCGCCTGGCCGCCGAGCTGAACGAGGCCGCCGAGGCCCGCCGCCTTTCTTCTTTACCTGATTTACCTGACTGTTCCGCCGAGAGCCCTTCATGTCCGTGACCCTGCCCGAGCCCGTCCGCGTCAGCGCCGACGATCTGCTGTCCGCTGAGCTGCTCGACTTCCTGCGCTGCCGCACCCCGGATGCCTGGGTGGCCTGGGCGCTGGAGAACCCCGAGCTCTTGCTGATCGACCACGCCCAGTGCGAGAAGAAGGCGGCCTCCACGGCCATGAGCCTGCTCTACCGCTACGTGGACCAGCCGCTGCTGCTCACCAAGATGAGCCAGCTGGCCCGGGAGGAGCTCCTGCACTTCGAGCAGGTGGTGACCCTGATGGAGAGCCGCGGCATCTCCTACCGGCATATTAGCGCCTCGCGCTATGCCGAGGGGCTGCGCCGCCACGTGCAAGCGGAGGAGCCGAACCGGCTGGTGGACATCCTGATCATCGGCGCCTTCATCGAGGCGCGCAGCTGCGAGCGGTTCGCGCGGCTGATCCCCCACCTGGACCCCGAGCTTGCCAAGTTCTATCGCACTCTGGTTAAGTCGGAAGGGCGCCACTACGAGGACTACCTGATGCTGGCCCGCCACCTGGCCGCATCGCCCATCGAGTCCCGAATTGCCTTCTTCGCCGATCGCGAAGCCGAGCTGGTGCAGACGCCCGACACGGCGTTCCGTTTTCACAGTGGCGTGCCGGCGTAAGACCGGCCCCATGCTACGCAGGACGACATGATGCGAGATGCACCCGACGCAACCGATACCCCACAAACGGATCGGCTCGCCCTCTTCGGCCACTTCTCGCTTACCCTCGGCGAGGATGTGCTGACCCAGTTCAGCTACGACAAGGTCAAGGCGCTGCTGGTCTACCTGCTGCTGCACAGCCAGCCGGTGAGCCGCGCCACCCTGGCGGAGCTGCTGTGGCCGGACCAGGGGCTCTCCTCCGGGCGCACCAACCTGCGCCACGCGCTGCACTGCCTGCGCCAGTCGCTGGGGGAGCACGCCGACGAGGTGCTCGCCGTCTCGCGTCAGACCATCGCCTTCCGCCTGCCTGCCCGCTGGCAGTTCGACCTTCATGAGGTGCAGCGCCGCCTCGACGGCGAGCGCGACCTGCCGACCCTGGCCGCGCTGCTCGACCACTATCAGGGCGATCTTGCCGAGGAGCTGCAGCTCAACAACTGCGGCGACTTCCAGCGCTGGCTGGTGCAGGTGCGCAACGACTGGCGTCAGCGGGTGATCCGCTTCGCCGAGTCGGTGCTCGAGCAGCACGACAGCGTGCCTGACCGCCTGCTGGTGGACCTGGTCAACCGCTTCTCGGGCTACGGCCCCTTCCACGAGAAGCTGGTGCGCCAGCTCGCCGAGCAGGGCCAGCTGGCCGCCGCCCATGAGCAGTACAATGCCTATCTGCAGCTGCTGGCGCTCTCCGGCCAGCAGCCCGAGCCCGCCTTCCTGCAGCTGGCCCGCTACTGGTCCGACTCCCACGCCGACGTGGCCGCCGCCGGTGGGCTCGGCTTCGCGCGCACCCTGGCGCCGGACAGCGCGCCGCTGCGCGAAGAGGAGATCGAGCAGCGCCAGCTCTCGGTGATGGCCATTCGCCTGCGCCTGAAGGGCGACCTCTCCAGCCGCCCGGCCAGCCGCGACTGCCTGATGCTGCAGGTCGAGCTGCTGCGCTGGCTGGAGCAGCAGTGCCACCACCTGGGCGGCTTCTGGCTACCCGGCGCCACCGGCGGCCTGGGCCTGGCCTGCTTCGGCACCCATGGCCCCGCCCACCAGCTCGCCGAGCTGGTGGCGCTCTACGAGCACTGCCGGCGCATGCTCCCCGAGGAGAGCCGCCGCCACTGGAGCGGCGAGGGCGAACCGCCCCGTGTCGAGCTCGCCGCCGGGCTCAACAGCGGCCGGGTGGTCTACCTGCCTGAGCGCGGCCTGGTCGACCCCCTGGGCCAGGTCACCCAGGGCTCGCTCGAGCTGATGGCTGCCGCCGAGGGCAGCGAGCTGGTCATCTCCCAGGAGGCGAGCCAGCACATGCCGCCGGCCCTGGACCTGCAGCCGCGGCTGAGCTCGCGCCTGGTGGCCAGCGACGGTCGTGTGCGCCTGCGCGCGCTGGTGCTCGGGGCGAATGAGGGCGGCCGCGAGGCGCTGCCGCCGAGCCTGGTGGGCCGCGAGACCCAGCTGCGCACCTTGCGCGACGCCGACGCCCTGGCCCGGGCCGGTATCGGCCTGCGCCAGAGCCTGCTGGTGCGCGGCCCCTCCGGCATGGGCAAGTCGGCGCTGATGGTGGGCTTCCGCCAGCTCGAACAGAGCCGCGACGCCGCCATCTGCTGGCAGCCCACCACCCGGCTCTCGGTGCAGGAGCCCTACGGCGTGGCCCGCCAGCTGCTGCGCTGGCGGCTGAATGGCCCGATTACCCCCGAGGCGCTGGCCGAGCTGCGCGAGAACCTGGGCTTGGCCGAGCTCGACGAGCCCCGCCAGCAGCTGCTGGAGGAGGCCCTGGGCGCCCGGGAGCCCCGCGAGGTGGCCCTGCTCACCCAGAGCGGTGAGGCGGTGGAGCTGGTGGTGGGGCTGCTGCAGCGCCTGATCACGGCCTTTGCCGCCGAGCGCACCCTGGTGCTGATGATCGACGACCTGCAGTGGCTCGACGAGCCGAGCTTCAAGCTGCTGGCCGGCCTGCAGGCGCGCCTGCCGATCAACTGCGCCTTCATGCTGGTGGCCAGCCACCATGGCCGCGAGGCGCTACCGTCGCGGCTGCACTGGGACCAGCAGATCAGCCTGGGCCGGCTCGACGCCATGCAGTCCTCGCGACTGCTCTCCCAGCTCGCCCGGCGCTACCGCATCCACCTGAGCCCGCGGCTGCGCGGGCAGATCATCGAGCGCTGCGACGGCGTGCCGCTCTACCTGCAGGAGATCTGCCGGCGGGTCGACATGGACCGCCGCGAGGGGCGCAGCGTGCACCTGGACGAGCTGCCCCACGGCCTGCTCGGCCTGCTCGGCAGCCGCATCGACCAGCTCGATGCCGACCGCGAGGTAGCCCACGTGGCCGCGGTGCTGGGCCGCCGCTTTCGCTTCGACTTCCTGGCCGAGTGCAGCGGCTGGGAGAAGCTGCGCCTCGGCCAGGCCCTGGAGCAGATGCGCCGCCTGGAGATCATCGAGCCGGTGGAGGGCGACGAGGACGGCCGCGAGTACCAGTTCACCCACCAGCTGCTGCAGGAGGCCGCCTACCTCTCCTGCCCGCGGGACGTGCGCACCGCCATCCACCGCCAGGTGGTGGAGCTGATCGAGGAGCGCTTCCCGGTCTGGATCAGCCGCCACCCGGGGGACTTCGCCACCCACCTGCGGCGCAGCGGCCACTACGCCCGCGGCGCCCGCTACTACGAGCTGGCCGCCCGCGAGGCGCTCAAGGTGAGCGCCAACCGCACCGCGCTGAAGATGGCCGATCTCGGCCTGGTCTGCCTGCGCCAGGTGGAGGACCGGCTCGAGCGCGAGGTGAGCCTGCTCACCGTGCGTGGCCAGGCCGCCTTCGCCCTGGAGGGCCACGGTTCGCCCACCGCCCACGAGAGCTTCGTGCGCGCCCGCGACCTGCTGCGGCAGGTCAAGGAGCGGGGCGGGGAGGAGGGCGAGCCTGCCGACCTGGAGCAGGCCTTCCTGGTCAAGTGGGGCCTGTGGGTGGGGTGCAGCCAGCGCCACGCCCACGCCGACGCCTTCCACCTCGCCTCGAAGCTCGCCGGCCTCGCCGAGCGCATGGAGGACCCGCGCTACCGCCGCCTGGCCGAGTACGCCCGGGCCAGCTGCGAGTACTGGGCCGGGCGCATCCAGCGCGCCTATGACCACCTGGAGGAGATCAACCCCCTCGAATCACCGATGATGATCGAGTGGCTGCCCTTCTCCGACCATCCCCAGGTGGCCGCCGCCTGCTTCCAGGGCTGGGCGCTCTGCCTGCGCGGCGACTACCGCCGCGCCGAGACCCAGGTGGAATCCGCCATTCGCCTGGCCGAGAAGATCGGTCACCCCGGCAGCCTGGCCATGGCGCTGATGTACGCCGCCTCCCTCTATCGTCAGCTGGGCCATGTGCATCTCGCCGCCACCCGCGCCGAGCGGGCCTATGAGGTCACCGGCAGCCAGGACCTGCACCTGTGGCAGATGTCCGCCCGCGGCGTGATGGGCTGGCAACGTGCCATGGCCGGCGACCGCGAGGGGCTGGCCCAGGTGGAGCAGGCCCAGGAGGAGCTGATCGAGCTCACCGGCCGCGACCCTTACAGCCGCCCCTCGCTGTGGTATGTGGACGCCTGCGTGGCGCTGGGGGAGTTCGGCCGCGCCGAAGACTACCTGGACCAGGCGCTGCTGCTCGCCCGGGAGAAGACCACGCTCTTCGTGCCCGAGCTCGCCGTGCACCTGGCCCGGGTGCGCCACCGCCTCGGCCACCCGCGGGAGGAGATCATCGCGCTGATCGAGCTTGCCCGGCAGCAGGCACGCGAGGACGGCAACCTGCACCAGCAGATCAACGGCCTGGAGCTGTGGCTCACCCTGATCGACCCCGCCGACGACAAGGCCCGCCAGGAGCTGCGCCGCCTGCTCGCCGAGGTCAACCACTCCGACGCCCCGATTATCGCCCGCTGGCGCAGCCTGCTCGACCGCGCCCTGCCGTACCCCGCCAACGCCGACGCCCTGTAGGGCGCCGGTGGTGGGGTAGGGGGTTGGGGTGCTGTGGGAACTGGGCTCTGCCCGGCGAATTGCGGTCGCCACCAAGGCAGACAGCTACTGGTGGGAGCCAGGCTCCGCCGGGCGAATGGAGGCCGAAGGCCTCCCCAGTACGCCACCGTACCTATCACCCAAACAGTCAAAATTTGTAAGAGAGGTAGAGCCCTTCCCCACCCTGACGTAGAATACTGGCCTAAACGATACCTACAAGACACTGCAGGGAAGCTGGCTCACGCCCAGCAGGAGTACAGGCAAGGGACGATTGCCCCCACCGCCGAGCAATGGGCTTTCCCATCGCGCTCCTGACGCATGCCAGCCTCCTGCACCTAACCAACAAGGGCATGGGAATACGTCCGGTACAATCCCCGGGCGGTAGCGTGCCTGAAGCCCCGCCCCGCCAGAGTTAGTGATCCAGAGGATGGCCCGCCGTATGAGCAGTGAAGACCTGCAGAACCACTATGACGACGAAATCGACCTGCGCGACCTGGCGCTGATGCTGGTCGAGGGCTGGTACTGGATCGTCGGTGCCGTGGTGGTCGCGGTTGTGGCTGCCTTCGCCTACCTGGCGGTGACAACGCCGACCTATGAAACGCGGTTTCGTGCGGTACCAGCGTCTAGTGCCAATTTTTCTGGTTTCAATCTTCTCAGCGGGTTTTCCATCAGTCCTGAAGAAGCCTATCGAGCTCTGGGTAATCGTCTTTCAAGCTTTCAGAATTTCGAGGCCTTTGTTAACGAAAACCGGGAAAAGTTTGTACTGGCCGAAGATGCCGATTTAGGCAGGGTGTTCAGCGGAAGATTCAGTATCGATGGCCTAGGCGCTGACCGGAATGGCCAGCAAGTGATGAATTTAACGTACACCTATCCTGAAGGAGAGGAAGGGGCTGACGTCCTCAACGCTTATGTGAGAGATACAGCCATAAAGGTATGGAGTACGCTGCGCAGTCGTTTTGATGACCACAACCGTGCACAAATTGCTAGATTGATCACTGATCTTCAGCTTAAGAAAGAAACAATGCAGCGCAGCCGAGAGGATCGTCTGTTTACGCTTGAGCAAGCCATCACGGTGGCGAGAAATCTGGGGATCGAGAAACCCACAACGCCTCAGCAGTTTGGCCGTCAGCCCAGTGGCTCTGAGGTGATCTACGCCAATATCAGTGGTGATGGTTCACTGCCTCTCTATTTCATGGGTTACCAGGCGCTGGAAGCTGAGCTTCAAGTCCTTGAAGAGAACATTCGTGAAGGGCTTAGCAATTATGAGATCAGGGAGGCCGAGCAGCAGCTGGAGCAACGGGTGAGAATTGCGGAGCTGCTTGCCAGTGGCCAGCTCTACGGTGTCGACGAAGGCGTCGAGCCCAACCACACCGAGCGGGTGGTGGACGTAGTCGAGTACGCCTTCCCGCCGGCCGGTCCCAGCGAGCCGCGCCGCGCGCTGATCTTGGCGCTTTCCCTGGTGCTCGGCGGTATGCTCGGCGTGATGCTGGTATTCCTCTCGCGCTTTGCGGGAAGCCTGAGAAGCTACCGGAAGTCGAAAGGCTAGACACGAGCCTCCTCCACGCCGGGATAGAAGTCACCGGCGTGGTCCTCGAATTCGTCGGTACGACGGATATAGCGTTCGAAGGTGCGCTGGTCCCGATGGCCGCTGATGCGCTTGATGGCCACGTCCGGTTTGCCTTGGCGATGCGCTTCGGTAATGAAACCGGCACGGAAGCTGTGCGGTGAGAAGCCACGATCGGCCATGCCCGCTGCCGCCAGGTGGATCTGCAGCCGCTGATAGAAGACATTGCCGCCTAGCCGGCCGGCCCCCAGCTTTCCGCCCAGGCTGATGCTGCGAAACACCGCCCCGCGCCAGAGACCGGAAGCCGACAGCCACGCCTCCAGAAGGCGCACCGGGCAGTAGGGCGCCGAGGCGGGGGCACGCAGGATCGGCTTGGTTTCGGCCTCTCCATGCTGGTTGGTCTTGCTGCGCCGCAGGCCCACCAGAATACCGCGGGGCTCCCACTGGATATCCTCCAGGTAGAGGGCAACGACCTCGCTGCGGCGGAAGGCGCCGTGGAAGGCCAGGGCAAACATCACACTGTCCCGCTTGCCCGCCAGCGACTCATGGTCGATGGCATCCAGCAGGCGGTGCAGGTCCACCAGCAGCAGCGCCGGCGCCTCCTTCTGCCGGGTGCCCTTCACCCGGCGAATACCGCGCATCACCGAGCGCACCGTCATGCTCTTCACCGGTGAAGGGAAGTTCATGTAGCGGTGCCACATGTGCAGCGAATTCAGGTAGCGCTCCAGCGTTGCGGGCTTCTTCCCCAGCCGGCTCTGCGCCGACAGGAAGTTGGCAATGTCGTAATCGTCGGCGGGCAGCTGCCCGCCGGCACGCTGGTAGACACGCAGGTCGGAGCGCATACCGCGCAGGGTGTTCTTCGACACGCTGGCAGCGATCAGCCGCCGGGCATCGACGGAAAGATGCTTGATCGCCTGTGGCAGCCGCTCGAGCTCTACCACCGCCTCGTTGGTTTCGGCTAGCTCTCCGGTTCGAATATCACGGGTCATGGCACTGCCCCTGGGATTGTCGGGCTGGATTGTGCTGGATAGATAGCCAGTGTAGTCGCCGGGAGAGCAACCGCCATGCCCAACCATCACGAAACGGGCGATCATGCGACTGAATCAGCGCGAAATTGACGCCATCAAGGCCGTGGTTATTGAAACCTGTGGTGATAGGGCCGTCGTCCGGCTCTTTGGCTCCCGCCTCGATGACTCAGCCAAGGGCGGCGATATCGACCTCATGGTGGAACTCGATGAAGCGGTAGACCACCC